>JBAQJL010000009.1:0-24267 GCA_049300295.1 Xanthobacteraceae bacterium | reverse complement strand
GGAATCCCCAATTCGAATTCGCAAGAAAATCGGTCCCAAAGCCCCAATTTCCGGCAAATCCTATCGCCAAAAACCGCTCGATTTCCCCCACCAATCAGCCGCTTCAGCATATTTCACGGTCGACGATGTAGCATGACTTGTTTGACGCAACATGACTTGGACCGGCCGCCATTGCGGGCGGCCGGACTTTGTTGCCGCGCTTGCGCAAACGCAGTTGGCTTCAGCCGAGGAAGCCGACCCGTTCCTGTTCGCGCACCTCTTCGGCGGTCTTCGGCCGTGCCGGCAATTGCAGCACGGAGGCTGCCTGTCCTTCGCACAGCAGTGTCAGCAGCACGATGCGCCCGTCGGGAAACTCGAGGGCGTCGTGATGCGCAGCCAACTTGTCCTTGTTGACCTGTCGGAAGATGGCGGTCTGGTAGTTGATCGTCTTGGTCTTCCAGCCCAGAAGGCCGGCCGGCAGGCACGCAACGTCGCCGGCAAAGGCCAACTCCGTTCCGGGCATGATACAGACTGCCATTCCAGGATCGTCTGCGGCAGAGAACCCGCGCGTCCCCGTGCCGAAGTCACGAGTTACTAGCTTGTCGCCGACTTTCGCCGGCCGCGACCGTACGCTCTGAAGACTAAAGTCACACATTGGCGACTCCTTTCTCCCTGGGAATTCCCAGGTCTCCGGTGCACAGCCCCGCAACCCCTTCGATAACAAGTTGAAGCAAGATTGGTGCCGTCTCGGATGAACAAAAGGCATCCAGGCGCCGACCACATCGTGCGTGCGGTCTGTGCCGATTTCATGGCGCTGCAAAATCACGGCTTGGTGTTTGGTGGGCGGCAGCGAACCAGCCGCCAGCCACCGCGAAGCCGCCGCGGCGCCTTACAATGATACGTTTTTCGGCGCTGTGCCTGCGGCGCAGGCGGCAGTGTGTGCGTGTTTATGCGGCCCGCGCCGACTATTTGACGGTTATGCCGCCGACCATGCCGTACCAGTCGTGATCGGCACAGCGCAGGTCGTATGTGCCGGGCTTTGTCGGCGTGAGAAACAGGTCTTTCTTGTCGCCCGGCTGCATCAGTACTTCGCTATGCTCGCGGTTCAACACGTCGGGATTGTCGATCTTGGCGGTGGCGAAGAACACCGGGGCGGTGAATTCATGGGTTTCTTTGCCATGATTCTCGAGGTGCAGCTGGTAATGAACGCCGCGCTTGAGCGTCAGATGATCGGGCTGGAACTCGTAATCGACCATGACGACGTCGATCTTTACCGGTGCTGGTGCGGCGTGCGCCAGAGCCGCGCCTGCGAGGGTAACCGCGAGCGCAAACCTGCGACCGCCTGCGTGACCGTCACGCCTCATGAACATCAGTTCCTCCCGCGGCTGCCGGACCTCTTATCGGCCGGATCCTGACAAACGCCCTAATACGGTGCGCCAATGGGGCGCTCCGCCTTGCCGTGCCATAGCACGCTCGGCGCAAAAACGGCGGCAAAGATGGAGCGGAAATGCCTAATTCGTGGGGATTACGTCGATTCGGCTGAACCGGCGCCCGGCTGCGCGCAAATGGTAGGCAATCCTTTATGGGCCTGTAAGCAATTCCGTCCGATGCTTAGCTGCCGCCTCCTGATTACGAGGCGCCGTTCGGATGCAGCGCGGCCGAAATTTTGCCGACGAATTCGCCAAGCTCTTCGCCGTCGAGATCGCTGACCGCCCAGAAATCCAAGCCCTGCGCCGACCAATGGCGGACATTATAACCCTGCACCGTGCGCACGCTCACGGCCGCATGATTGCTGCCCAGCCTCTGGGCGACGAACAGATTGATAATGTGCTTGCGGCGGCGATAGACCACCGATGCCACCGGTTCGCCGTCGATGTAATCGAGCCGGCCACCGAGCAGCGTAAAACCCACGGCGGTGAGGTCGATGACCGGCGGGGCGACATCGACCTTGCCGTCGAACCACGGTTTTACGGTGTGCTGATCGCTCGTCTCCACGTCCATCAGGTGGCCGGGCTGCAGCGAGCGAATATGGGCCGAGACGACTTCGTCGGCGATCGTCTTGTCCGGATCGCTACGGAACACGGTCAGCACCAGGCTCGCGGCGAGCGCGCCCGACAGTGCCGCGCCAACGGCAAAGCCGCCAAAGAAGCTGCGGCGCGACGGCCTAACGAACGGCGTGACGGTCTCGCCGCGCGCCGGCGGCAACGGCAGCGCTGCCTCGATGCGGCCGCGCAGGCTTGCGGGCGCCGCCTCTTTCAGATCGGCGGCGGCGAACGCGCCGCGCATGGCGCGGAATGCCCTGAGCTTTTCGGCGCAGGCCGGACACTCCGCCACATGCGCCTCGACATCGCGCGTGTGTCCGGCATCGAGCTCGCCGTCGAGCAGCGCGTGAATCAGAATTTCACATTCGGCGCAGTTCATGACGCCGCTCCTTCCGCGACATTCCAGGCCGCGCGCAGCATGGAACGCGCCCGGGCAAGGCGCGACATGACGGTTCCGACCGGCACACCCGCAACCTGGGCAATGTCCTGATACGACAATTCGTTGATCTCGCGCAGCACGAGGATTTCGCGGAACGGCTGCGGCAGTGCCGCCACCAGCTTCCGCATGGTCTCGCCGTCGTGCTGGCGCAGCAGCACGGTTTCCGCCGTGGGCTGCGGCTCCTGCCACAGCGGAACGTCCTCCGCCTTGGTGTCAGGCGGATCGTCCACCGGCAAGGCCTGCCGGCCGCGGCGCGCAAATTCGGCATTGCAGACGTTACGCAAAATGGTCAGCAGCCATGGCTTCATGGCCGGACCGCGGTAGCTGTCAAAATGATGCAGCGCCCGCAGGTAGCATTCCTGCACCGCATCCTCGGCGTCGGCCGCGTTGCGCATAAGATAACGCGCCAGCGTGAAAACGTCGTCAAGGTGCGGCAGCGCGGCGTCGCGAAAACGCCGCGCTCTGTCATGCTCTGCGTCGGCATAACTTGCCATCGTCTCGTGCCCGGTCCACTCGCACTGCCGTACGTCTCTCGTCGCCCGCCCGCGTACGGGCGGGTGCAGAGAAGAAGCCGGCAGGCGAGCGAGCATCAAGGCTTCGCGGCGCTGCCGGTTGCCGCTTCTACCACGACCGTACCGACCATGTTGGGATGCAGATAGCAGAAGAACTGGTAAGTGCCTGGCGTGGTGAATGTGAACGAAAAGCTGTCGTCCGTGACCAGCGGCTTCGATCGGGTGAACGCGTTGTTTGACGACGCGATGCCGTGCGGAATATCGTCCTTGTTGGTCCAGATCACGGCGGTGCCGGCCTTCACCGTCAGCTTGGCTGGATTGAAGGTGAAGTTTTCGATCGGGATCACGCCGCCCGGTGCCTTTTGCGCCCACACTGGCAGGATCATCACGGCCATGAGCGGAGCGCAGGCCGCGCCGAGCGCTGCGGCGAGGAGCGCGCTTCGAACTGTGTTTGACAAGGTCATTGCCGCGCCTCGTTCAGCTCTGCAGCGGCGAATCGATGATCGCCAACCGTTTGTTGTTTTGTTTGTAGGTGACATCGGCAATGCCGAGCATGCTGCGCAGCTTGTCGGCGGGGACCTTCATCGGCCCCGGCGACGGCGCCGTGCCCGGAGCCGGCTGCGGGAAGGCGGTGGAGCGGGCAGTGTGGAAAGTGACATTGCCCTCGACCTTCTGCATGACCTGATGGATGTGCCCGTTGAGCACGGTGACGGAGCCGAAGCGCTTGAGGTAGGACAGCGCCTGCGCGCCGTCGTTCGTGCCCCAGCCCCAATTCGGGTAAACCGTCCACAGTGGGATGTGAGCGAACACCACGATCGGGGTGGAGGCCGAGCGGCCCTTCAGATCGGCTTCAAGCCATTCGAGCTGATCGTTTCCGAGATTGCCCATGCCGCCGGCCTTGAGATCATGGACGTTGACGAGGCCGACAAAATGCACGCCGTCGGCGTCGAAGCTGTACCAGCCGAAACCCTTGGTGCCTTTCCCGTAGCGGTCCATGAATAGTTTCTGTTCCGCATCGACGAAATCGTGCTCGCCCGGAACGTAGTGCACGTCGAGCTTGGCTTCCGCGATCGCCTTGTCGGCATCGTCGAACTGCGACGCCATCGATAGGTGGCTGATGTCGCCGGTGTGAATCATGAAGGCGGGCTTCTTCGGCAGCGCTTTGACGCGGCCGATGCATTCCTGCAGCGTGCCGACGGCATTCGGATACGGAGTCTTGAAGTCGAAGCCGATATGGCTGTCGCTGATCTGGACGAAGGTCAATCCGCTTGTTTCCGCCGCCACGGCCTCATCGATGATGCCGAGCGAGCGCGGCACGCCGCCGGCAATCGACCACAGCACCCCAGTGCCGACCCATGTCATGCACTCAAGGACTTTTCGGCGGTTAACGCCGTCGTCACGGTCCTGTTCGCTCATTCCTGTCTCCTGCAAAGTCGGATCTCGTCAAGCCATGTCGGCTTCACGGACCTGATCGGCGGAGACGGGTCTTTATTCCCGGCGCTGAATTATTTTTGGTGGGCGAGGGCCTGAGTCGGCTGCTATACCGGCAATTCGACCCAAAGGCCCCGCCGGGCGCGCCTGCAACGCGAGAAAAATGCTGCAAACGTCACATCTGCCATCGGTAGAGACGCGGAAGTCGTGGGTGGTCGCGAGCGTGGCGCTTCTCGTCATGTCGGTTGCGTTCGGCGCGCCGTGGATCGCGGTGGTCGGGCTCAAGGACATCGCTGCCGAGGTCGACGGCCAACGTTCGATCCCGGCTCTCGCCGGCGCGCTGGTCTGGTTCGGCTCGGGCGTCGGCGGCATCCTCATGGGCCGCGTCGCCGAGCGCGTCGGCGTGCGCTGGACCGTGGTCAGCGGTTCGCTCATGATCGCTGCCGGGCTTGCCTTGTCGACGTTCGGCCCATCGCTGCCCCTCTATATCGGGCATGGACTGTTCATCGGCATGCTTGGCCTCGGCGGCATCAATGCGCCGTTCTACATTTATGTCAGCCGCTGGTTCGACCGGCGGCGTGGCTCGGCGCTGGCGCTGATTTCCAGCGGTAGCTTTCTGGCCGGCGCCATCTGGCCATCGATTTTCGAGCGTGCCATCGCGTATGCGGGATGGCGGCACGCGATGCTTTTCTACGCGGCAGTGGAACTCATCATCATCGTGCCCGCCGCCATCATCGTGCTCGAACCGCCGCCGGAAAGCCCGCTTCGCTTTTCGGCCTCAAGGACCGCGCGCGGCACCGAGCGCGTTCTCGGCTGGCCACCCAATCTCGTATTCGTGCTGCAGGCCTGCGCGATCTTTACCTGCTGCGTGCCGATGTCGATACCGCAGGCGCATCTTGTGGCGTATTGCAGCGATCTCGGCATCAGCCCGGTGCACGGCGCGGCGATGCTGTCGGTGCTGCTCGCCATGGCGTTTCTCAGCCGCCAGGTGTGGGGCGCCATGTCCGACCGGCTCGGCGGTCTTTATACGATGCTTGCCGGATCGGCGTGCCAGACCGTCGGCCTGGCGGCGTTTCTGCTCACGCAGAATGAACTCGGCCTGTTCACGGTCTCTGCCGCGTTCGGCTTCGGCTTCAGCGGACTCGTGCCCGCCAATATTCTGACCTCGCGCGAACTGTTCCCGGTCGGCGAAGCCTATTGGCGGATGCCGACGTTGTTGTTGTGCAGCGGCATGGGCATGGCGACCGGCAGCTGGACCGGCGGCGTCCTGTATGACCATTTCGGTTATTACGCTCCGGCGTTTGCTGCCGGCGTCGCCGTCAGCATGATCAATTTCATGATCGTTGGCGCGCTCGCCTTCCGCCGCAGTCAGTTCGCGCCTGTCCCGGTTTAAGCTTTCTTCAGCGTGCGAACCGAGCGCCGCGAACGGGGCCACCCCGTGCAACCGGTCGTCGTGCCGGGAGGCGTTTCGCCACGCGCGCCTTGCCTCGCGCGGCGCAGAAATCCTCAACCGCGGCAACGACGGCGGCGCTCTCAAGTGCAACCCGCTCGGGATCGGCCAGCGCCAGTTCCTCGCGCCGGTTGACGATTGAGCCCGCTTCCAGCAGCACCGCCGGCATGCGGGTGAGCCGCAAGACCACCAGCTGATCGTAGCGATAGACCCCCGCGGCTTCGTCGACCAGTTCGCGGCGGCGATGCCGCATCAGCGGCAAAATATAATGCGGCGTGTAGCCCAAGCCCCGCGCCTGCAGCGCCTCGCCGAGAATGTGGCCGAACGTCAAGCTGCCGGCGCGGTCGGGATTGTCATAGGAGACAAACAGCGCGTAGCCCGGATAGCTGTCATTATAATGATAATCCTTCCCCTCATAATTCCAGGTCTGCAGCAGATTGTCCGGCACGGAATCGTGGTGGATGGAGAGGAACAGATCGGCATGCATCTTGTTGGCGCGCACCGCGCGTTCGAGCAGCCCGAGCGGCGGCGCCGCGCCCGTGATCAAAAGCTCCGCCTTGTCGAAGCCCGCTTTCACGAGCGTCTGTTTGATGCTCTCGCCGAGCCGCAGATTAAATGAATACTCGGTCGCGCCGCGCGCACTCATTGCGCCGGGCACCGCAACGGTGTGGCCAACATCGACCGCGACACGAAAGTCTGAGCGCCGGCACGCCGCTTGCGGCTCATTCCCGGGTGGCGCGGCTCGCTCCTGGCTCCACGCCGGACCGGCTGCGGCAAAGAACGCCGTCAGCACCGGCAGCAGCACGAGGCCTGAGCACCGCGAAAGCACGGTCATGATGTCACCTGCCGCACGATCGGTCGCCCCGCCAAGTTCGCCGCTGCCGACCTTATAAGACCTTATAATGAGTCCAATATCGAGCTTCTTTTTGCTTGTTACGCGCGCGGCCTTGTGCGCCCGCCGTTCCTGTCGTACCAAACAGCCGCCGCCTCCGCCGCAACGTCGCCTTGGCTGGGTGAAGCGTTTCCGGGGTTACGCGTTTCAACAGGTGAGCATTTCCATGGGTAAATTTGTCGGCGTTGCGGTCGTGCTGTTCGTGCTGGCCGTGCTCTTCGTCGGTCTGACGCAAGGGTCGCAGATGGCGGCGATCTTTGCCGCCTTCGGCGCTCTGCCTTGGCTGCAGAAAGTCGCCTGGGCCGTCATCGTGCTCGTACCGCTCGTCATGCTGCCGTTCGCGGTGTGGCTGTGGGACCGGCTGGTGCGCCAGCAGCAGTCCGGGACGACGCTGCAACAGCGCCTCGACGGCATCCGCAGCAGCGTGAAAGAGGCCACCAAGACCCAGCTCGACACCGAAGCCGACGTGCAACAACTGACGCGCAGCGATCCCGAGGACGCCATCGCCGCGCTGCAGCGCCGCGTCAGCGAAGCCGAGCGGTTTGCGCAAATTCAACAGAGTCGCAACGCCATCACCGATCTCGACACCCGCGTCGCCGCCATCCGCACCCAGCAACAGGCGCTTAAGGAGCGGCTTGCGCCGGTCCTCGATACGCGGCGTTCGATCGAGCAGCTGTTTTCGGAGCTTGACGGCCGCCAGAGCGATGTCGAGCGGTCGCTCGCCGAAATTGCCAGCGGTGACGACGGTACCGCGCTGGAAATCCGGCTGAAAAATCTCACCGAGTTCGTACGCCAGGGCAATGCGCGCTGCGATCAGATCGAACAGGCATCGAAGACGCTTGCGTCGTTGAGTGAAGCGGGCGCCGGGATGGGCACGCGGCTTGCGCCGTTCGCTGCGGCCGAGGATGGCATTTCAAGCCGCGTCCGGTTGCTGGGCGAAACTAACGACCGGCTCGCCGCCCAGATCGGTTCGCTCGAACGGCTGCCCGAGGGGTTGCTCTCCGACCGCGTGGCAAAATTCTCCAGCGACAGCAAAAAACTCGGCGAGGGCATTGCGCATTTGCACGACGAGTTCTGCAAGCTCGGCGACCTGCGCAAGGACGTGGCTGGATTTGTCGGCACCTTCGAACGTGCGCTCGGCGCGCTGTCGAACGCCAAGGATTCGCATGGCGCGCCCGATATCGATGCCCGCATCGCCGATGTGACGCAATTCATTGGCCAGACCCAAAGCCGCTTCGACGATCTCGAACGCCGCGCGATCACCTTCACCGAGCTGAAAGCGGAACTCGGCGAACTGCAGACGCGCTTCGTGCCGCTCGAATCCGCAGACAGCGGCGTGGTGAAAATCGTCAATGACCTGCAGGATATTCTTGCCGATCTGCGCAAGGACGTGGGCGGCTTTGTCACCAGCTTCGAACGCGCGCTCGCCGCGTTGTCGAATGCCAAGGATGTGCAAGGCGCGCCCGATGCCGATGCCCGCATCGCCGACGTCACCCAGTTCATCGGGCAGACGCAAAGCCGGTTCGACGACCTCGAACGCCGTGTGGTTGCCTTCACCGAATTGAAGGGGCGGCTCGGCGATCTGCAGACGCGGCTCGTGCCGCTGGAATCTCCGGACAGTGGCGTGGTGAAGCTCATCGACGACCTGCAGGGCACCCGCGAAAAACTGGTCGACAAAATCCGCCACATCGAAGGCGGCGAAGAGGGCAATCTCGCCGCGCGCGTGAAACTTTTCGGCGACGCTAAGCGCGAGCTTGAAGAGCGCGTGTCGAATCTCACCGATCAGTTCACCAAGCTGTCGACGATCCGCAAAGATATCGCCGGCCTGTTCGACAAGCTCTCAAGCGCGGTCAACGGCTCGGCGAATTGAATCGCATCGCCGTGCGGCCCGGTCATACGTGGGACCTGTCGCACTAAAGGGTGCGGCTATTACGCCTTTGCACGGCAGCGTCGCAGTGGTGGATTTCCCTTGCCGGGGACGGGCTGCTGGGGCAAATTTTGGCTCAATGACGGCGCTGCCGACCGGCTAGATCGCCGCCTTGTATCCGAGGGAGGTTCTTTATGAAGCGCATGTTGTATTCGAGCGTTGCAGCGGTCGCCATCGCCGCGTTCCTGGCCGCAACGCCGGCTCCTGCCAGCGCGCAGAACGTCCCGATCAAGAAGAACGACATCGGCGGCGTGGTCAAAGGGCCGCACGGGCCCGAGGCCGGCGTCTGGGTGATCGCCGAAACGCACGATCTGGCGACCCGCTACGCCAAGATGGTCGTCACCGACGACCAGGGCCGCTACGTCATCCCCGACCTGCCGAAGGCGAATTATCAAGTGTGGGTGCGCGGCTATGGGCTGGTCGACTCACCGAAGGTCGAGGCCGCCCCGGGCAAACATCTTAACCTTGCCTCCGTGCCGGCGCCGAACGACGCAGCCGCGGCGCAGTATTACCCGTCGATCTACTGGTACGCGATGCTGAAAATTCCCGCAGCGGACCAGTTTGGCGGCAAAAGTGACATCCCCGGCAAGGTTACTCAGGCCCAATGGCTGACGGCGATCAAGAATCAGCAATGCGTCGGATGTCATCAGCTCGGCTCGATCGGCACGCGTACCATTCCGGTGGCGCTTGGCACCTTCAAGTCGGGTGAGGAAGCCTGGGCGCGGCGCATCCAGTCGGGTCAGGCCTATCAGAATATGATCAACGCGGTCGGCAGCCTCGGCAGCGTACCGCTTAAATATTTCGGCGACTGGACCGATCGCATCGCCAAGGGCGAACTGCCCGCCAGCAAGCCGCCGCGACCGGCCGGCATTGAGCGCGACCTCGTCGTCACCACCTGGGACTGGAGCACCGACAAGAAATACCTCCACGACCTGATCTCGACCGACAAGCGCAATCCGACGGTCAATGCCTACGGCGATCTCTATGGATCGACTGAATATTCGAGCACCAATCTGCCGGTGCTCAATCCGAAGACCGCGCAGACCAGCTTCATCACGCCGCCGGAGGGAGCAAGTGTTCCGGAGGCATTAGGCCCCGGACATGCCGCCCAGGCGAAGCCCATCGCGCCATCCGCCTATTGGGGCATGGAGCAGATCTGGGATAGCAAGGTGAACAACCACAACAGCATGATAGACAGCAAAGGCAGGCTGTGGCTGACCGGAACCAACCACGCCGCCGGCACGCCGACATATTGCCGCGTGGGTTCTGATAATCCTTACGCCAAGGTCGATCCGATCGCCGACAGCGAGCGGCAGCTCGTGATGTACGATCCGAAGACCCAGAAATGGACCTTCATCGATACGTGTTACGGTACGCACCACCTGCAATTCGGCTTCGACAAGGACAACACCTTGTGGCCCAGCGGTTCCGGCGAGCGCGCCAGCTGGCTCGACACCAAGGTGTTTGACGAAACCGGCGACGTGCAAAAGGCGGAGGGCTGGGCGCCGTTTGTGCTCGACACCACCGGCACCGGCAAGATCACCGCCGAGTTCAACAAACCCGGCGCGCCGATGGATCCGAAGAAGGACACGCTGATCGGTGGTTCGGGCACCTACGCGGTGATGCCGAGTCCGACCGACGGCTCCGTCTGGTACACGGTCAACATCTTCGGCGGTGAAGGTGGGATCGTCCGATTCGATCCCAAGACCAAGCTGTCGGAGTACTACAAAGTCCCGATGCCGGGTTTCGGCCCGCGCGGCGGAGACATCGACAGCAAGGGCGTGGTCTGGGTGTCGCTCGGCAGCGGCCATATGGGTAGTTTCGACCGCACCAAGTGCAAAGGCCCGCTCAACGGCCCGAAGGCGACCGGCAGCCAGTGCTCCGAAGGCTGGTCGTTCCACAAATATCCGGGACCTGGCTTTGCCGGACTCGGCGATAACAGCGCCGAGGCGAGCTACTACACCTGGGTCGATCAGCACGATGCGGTCGGTCTCGGCAAGGACGTGCCGATCTCTACCGGCAACGAGAACGACGGCTTCGACGCGCTGGTCAACGGCAAGATGGTGGTGCTGCGCATCCCGTACCCGATGGGCTTCTATGCCAAGGGTCTCGATGCCCGCATCGACGATCCGAATGCCGGCTGGAAGGGCAGGGGCCTGTGGTCGGCGGAGGGCGACCGCACGCCGTGGCTCAAGGAAGGCGGCAAGGGCGACAAGCCAATCGTCGTGCACATTCAGGTGCGGCCCAATCCGCTGGCCGATTGAGCGAATCAAAACGTTACTCTGATCAGAGCCGCCCGGCGCCAATGCGCCGGGCGGTTTTTTGTGTGCGCCGTGATGCGACGCATTTGAACCTTGTCATGCGCAGACGGGACGGCGCGGCCCGAGCGGCTTGTTGCAATGGCTTTTTCTGAAATCGGGCAGTGGCTTGCTACCCGCTTGCCTCTTGAGGCCCTGGCGGCCACCCTACACGAATGAAGATCGCAACTTTCAACATCAATAACGTCAACAAGCGTCTGCCGAATTTGCTCGCCTGGTTGCGCGCGGCCCGCGCCGATGCGGTCTGCCTGCAGGAGCTGAAATCCACTGACGCGGATTTTCCGATCGATGCGTTTCGCCGCGCCGGATATGGCGCGGTTTGGCGCGGGCAGAAGACATGGAACGGGGTCGCCATCCTGGCGCGCGGCATGGAGCCGGTGCCGACGCGCAGCGAATTGCCAGGCGACACGGCCGATACGCAGAGCCGCTACATCGAGGCCGCGGTGAACGGGATTCTCATTGGCTGCCTCTACGCGCCAAACGGCAACCCGCAGCCCGGCCCCAAATTCGATTACAAACTGGCTTGGCTCGAACGCCTCATCCGCCACGCCCGGTCTCTGCTCAAGGCGAAGATACCGGTGGTGCTGGCAGGCGATTACAACGTGGTGCCAACCCCGTTCGATATCTACCAGACCCGCTCCTACGACGACGACGCGCTGGTGCAGCCCAAGAGCCGCGCTGCCTTTTGGCGTCTGGTCAAGCAAGGCTGGACCGACGCAATCCGCGCACTGCATCCGGAGCAGAGGATTTACACGTACTGGGACTACATGAGAAATCGCTGGCCGCGCGATGCCGGCCTGCGTCTCGATCACCTTCTCCTTAGCGATGATCTTGCAAAGCGCCTGATCGCTTCCGGGGTCGATCGTGAGGTACGTGGCAAAGCGAATGCGAGCGATCATGCCCCGGCGTGGGCCGAGCTGAGTGACGTGCCGGCCGCACCCCGGAAGAGCCGAGCAACGGAGCGGCCCAGCCCGATGGGGGGCGCGAAGAATGCGCCGGCCGCCGTCAGTCCACCTGCGCGCCGGCCTTTGTTGGTGATCGACGGCGATTCATTCGCACATCGCGCCTACCACGCGTTGCCAAAAACGATTCGGCGCGATCGCAACCGGCCCGCGGGAGCGATCCTCGGCTTCGCCAACATGCTGCTGCGTCTTTATCAAGCGGAGCGGCCGCGCGCGGTTCTGATCGCGTGGGATACGCTGGATGAGCCGACCTATCGCCATATTGCGTTCCACGCTTACCAGGGCGGCCGGACATTCGATGACGAACTGATCGAGCAGCTCGCGGTGATTCCGGACTTCGTGAGCGCCTGCGGCTTTGCCAATGCCAAGGCGGCTGGCTATGAGGCCGACGATTTTCTCGCCGCCGCCACTATGCGGGAGCAAAAGCGCGGCGGCACCGTGCTGGTGGCGAGCGGAGACCGCGACACGTTTCAGCTCGCCTCGGAGCGCTGCACCGTTCTTTACCCGGTGCGCACGGGGGAGATGGCGCGCATCGGTCCGGCCGAAGTCCGCGCCCGCTATGGGGTCGATCCAAAGCAGGTGCCCGACTTCATCGCGCTGCGTGGGGATTCCTCCGACAGAATACCCGGCGCGACCGGCGTCGGGGCGGCCGGCGCCGCCGATCTCTTGCGGCGCTACGGCTCACTCCAAAAGCTGCTCGCGGCAGGACGATTTGCTGCCGAGGCCAAGCAACTGCGGTTGTTTCGCTCCATCGCGACCATGAACCAAAAAGCGCCGCTGCCGCGCATCCGGAATCAAAACCCGACGTGGCAGGAGGCCGCTGCGCTGGCGAAAACATGGCGCCTGAATCAACTCTCGGTGCGATTGGATGCCATGCGCGACGCAACTATTTCAGGGCGGTGAAGCTGAACGTTGCCACCGCATGGTGCCTCACGTCTTTGATCGGGGGGGCACGCGCGTAAGTTGATCGTGCCGGATAATCGAAATTACTTTATCTTCTCAAGTTTAATTTTTGTTTGTTTGTTCCAACGAGTTCCAAGTTCCTTCGCAATGTTTATTCCACAATACGGTCATCGCGCGGCCGCCGTGGTGCATTTTTGTCAATCCAGCTTTCCTGGCATTGCAAGTGTTTGGCATTGCAAGTGTTTGGCGTACCACGTGGAGACGTTCTCATGAAGTTTGTTGTTGCGGCATTGCCGTTTGCTCTGGCTCTCTTGTTTGGAGTGCCGACGGTCGGAAGCGCGCATGCGCTGTACCATCATGCGCGGCATCATCATTATCGCCATTGGCACTACGCCGGCCGCCACCACTATCAGCATCACGCGGCGCGCGGTCATGGTCGTCACGTGCGGTACGCCGCGCGGGACGAGCACCGTCACGTCGGCGGTCTTGTGCATGAGGACACTGCGGCCGGGAATATCACGGTCGCTGCGGGCGCCGCCGCGAAATTCAAGGACCTGATCGCGGCGCTGGTCGCGAAGGGCTTCCGAGGCGACGTGGGCTGCTATGCTGCATCTGGGCATATCGCGCACAGCCTGCACCATACCGGCAACGCCTGCGATTTCGCGCAGACCGAAAAGAACCGCACGGTCGCGATCATGTACCATTCCGGTGCGCTCATCCGCAGCTTCGGCCTGCGCGACGGCTGTTCATTCGGCGATTGCGGCCATGTCGATACCGGAACGGCATTTGCTGATCGTGGACAGCACTCGGTGCAGCACCGCTACGCCCGCAGCGAGCGTCGGCATGTGCGCCGCGAACGCATCGCCGGCGCGTACCGCCGCCGCGAGCACGTTGCCGGCGGATATGCCGGCTATGAGCACGCCTTCGGCCATCGCGGCTATGAGCGTTTTTCCGATCGCGATCGTGACTATCAGCCGTATCGCGTCGCTTACAACGAACGGGGCGGTTACCGCAGAACTGACCGCTGGTCCTACGAGGGTGGGCGGCGAATGCAATGAAAACCACTTGCCGGGGTTCTGCTTCCTTCTTTTTCTTTTCGTTCGTTCGTGCGCCGTAAGGAGCAGAACAGTGTCAGTTCGCCTTCACTGGCGCCGTTAGGTTCGCCGGCACGTAGTTCATGTCCTTGAGCGTCGATTCCAGCAGCTTGCGGTCAATAAACTGCTCGGGATCGGGCAGCGGCTTATCGGCCGACCATTGCCGCGCGGCGATCATGGTCTGACGCCGCGATTCGAGAATTTCGCGGAACAGGGCCGGCGGCACCTCGGCGCCGTAAGAGTCGTGCAGTTGATCCCAGATCAGGCCGGCGTCCTTGTCGTTCTTGATGCTGGCGACGTGGTGCTCGAGCACCTTGATCGAACCGGCCTTGTTGGCGCGGAAATACATCACCGCCTTGGCGATGGCGCGGATGATCTTTTTGGTTGTATCGGGGTGCTGCTGGACGAAGCTTTGCATGCAGAAGATGGTGCCGCCGGCGCGTGGAATGAAATCGCCGGTGCGCAGCAGCACCTTCAGGCCGGCTTGCTGGGCGACCACGGCGTGCGGGATGGAGAGTCCGGCGCCCTGAATGTCGTTGTTGCTGAGCGCGGCGATGCGCTCGGCTTCGCCCTGAAACGAGATGACCTTGTAGTCCTTGCCGGCGTCCATGTGGAAGAAGCGATGCAGCACCGCTTGCACCTCGTCGTAGTCGGCGCCTCCGGGGCGGCCCAAGCCGATCGTCTTGCCTTTAAGGTCTTCCGGCTTGTTGACGTCCTTGAGCGTCGTCAGCGTCCACTGCGATTTCAGCGACTCGCCGACGATGTACATGATCTTGGCGCCGCTCAGCGCCGCTTGCGCGCCGCCGGACGGTATCGGGGCGCAGTCGAGATTACCGGAGAGCACTGCTGTGACCTGGGCGTTGGCTTGCAATTCCATCAGGGTGACATCGAGGCCCTCCTGCTTGAAGAAGCCCTCGTCAAGCGCGACGTAGGTCGGGACATGGAAGCCGTCGCCACCGACTACCTTGCCGATCGTGACTTTGGTCTGCGCATCGGCGCCGACGCTGGGCAAAAGGGCGAACGCGATCGTTGCCGCAGCGGCTATGAAGGGGAGCCGGAGCATGCGCATGGTACTCTCCTGTATCTAAGGCAAAGGCGCGGGAGCGGCGCGGCCCGGCGGGCCGCTACGGGGGGACCGGTCAAACGCAAAACCTTAACACAGGCCAATTCGGGGTCCATTGCGGCGTGCGGACGCAATGCCTCGGCGTGCCGGAGCGCCTCTAGGGTACCCGCCCGCCGCGTGCTAAACCTCGACTTCGCCGCCGGTTGTACTGCCATTGCGGGAGGGACGATGCCGCTCGGAAGGCCGCACGAAGTCAAAATCCGCGTCCATGATGGCGTGGAGATCGCGGTTGCACTCTACATGCCGGAAGGCGAGGGGCGGTTTCCGGTGCTGCTCGCACCGTCGCCGTACCGCTACGACAACAACGCGCTGCCGGCGACGCCGCAGTTTCTCTGGCGCGAAACCGGGCCGATCGATTTCTATCAGCGGCACGGCTACGTCTATGCCCACATGGACGTGCGCGGCTGCGGCAAATCGGGTGGCGAATTCCGCCTGCTCGACCGCAACGAGCAGAAAGATCTCTACGACGTCATCGAATGGCTCGGCAGTCAGCCGTGGTCGAATGGCAAGGTCGGCGGCATCGGCCAATCGTATTTCTGCATGCAGCAGTGGTGGATGGCGATCCAGAAGCCGCCGTCGCTCGCCTGCATCGCGGCCTTCGACGGTCTCAACGATCCCTACCGCGCGTCGGTCTATCAGGGCGGAATTCTGGGCGACTTCTTCGGCAGCTATTGGTGGAATCAGAATCGCATCATCAATCGCAATCCGGCCAATGGCGAGCATCCGCGCGAGCAGAATTGCGACCTTAATCTGCTCGTGGCGCAGCATCCGACTTACGACGATTTCTGGCGCGAACGCTGTGCGGCGGAGCGGCTGCATGAGATCGAGGTGCCGCTTTATTCAGTCGGCGTCTGGGGCAAGGTCGATCTGCACACGCGCGGCAACATCGATGGTTTCCGCCGCGCCAGCGGCCCGAAGAAGCTGAAGATGGTCGGCCCCGTCAATGCCTTCGTCGCCAACCGCGAATTCAACAGCGTTGAACTGCACGAAAAGCTGTTGCTGCCGTTTTACGATCATTATCTCAAAGGCCAAACCACCAACTACGCGTCGCGTGCGCCGGTCGAGTACTATGTTCGCGGCGCCAATGCGGTGCGTGCGGCCGAAAGCTGGCCTCCGCCGGGCGTGCGCTATGTGACCTGGAATTTGAGCGGACAGAAATCCGGCAGCGTCACCTCGCTCAACGACGGCATGCTCACGCGCGAGCCGGCAACGGGCGAGGAGCGCACCAGCTATCGCTATCCCGATCCGGGCTGGATGCTTGGCGTTGTCGGCTTCGGGCCGCATAACCAGCCCGATCCCGCGCGCCGCGTGCTCACCTTCACTACCGTGCCGCTGCAGCGCGATCTGGAAATCGCCGGCCCCATCAAGCTCATGCTGCACGCGGCGTCGACGTGCAACGACATGGATTTTTTCGTCAAGATTTCAGAGCAGATGCCGCAACCGGCGGCGGATCGCGCCAAGGGCCTCAATCCAGGTTCATTCTGGATCACCAAGGGATGGTTGCGCGCCTCGCATCGCGCGCTCGATCCGCAAAAATCGACGGACATGGAGCCCTACCATACGCACGCCAATCCGGAACCGATCGAGCCCGGGAAAATCTACCGTCTCGATATTTCGGTCGAGCCGATGGCGCACCGCTTCAAGGCTGGTAGCCGCGTCCGGTTGGAAATCGTCAACGGCGATTCGGCGATGACCGACGTGCTGTGGACGCACTATTACACGCCAAACAAGATCGGCGCCGACACCATTTATCATTCGGCGCAGTATACATCGGCGCTGACGCTGCCGGTGATGGAGGGCGCGTGATGGCGAACGGGACGTCCTGATCGCTAGGATGTCTGTCCTTTCGGCACCAGCGTTCGCGCCAGAATGCTGAGCGTCAGCACGGCCATGGTGACGAGCAGCGCGCCGGTCCAGGCAAGCGCCTTCCATTGATCGTAGGGGGACAGCGCGAACAGGAAGATGACCACCGGCAGGCTCGCGGTCGGCGCATTAAGGCTTGCGTTCCAGAACTGGTTGTTCAGCGAGGTGAACAACAGCGGCGCGGTTTCGCCGCTGATGCGGGCGATGGCGAGCAGCACGCCGGTCACCATGCCGGCCCGCGCGGCCCGATAACAGATGCGCATGATCATCAGATATTGCGGCAGCCCGATCGAGGCGGCGGCCTCGCGCAGCGAAGTCGGGACGAGCTTGAGCATGTCTTCGGTGGTGCGCACCACCACCGGAATCACCAGCACGGCCAGCGCCACGCCGCCGGCAAGCGCGGAGAAATGTCCCATTGGCGCCACCAGGACCTGATAGATGAACAGGCCGACGACGATGGACGGCGCGCTGAGCAGAATATCGTTGATGAAGCGGACAACGCTGCTGAGCTGACTGTGGCGGCCATATTCGGCCATGTAAGTGCCGGCGAGAACGCCGATCGGCGTCCCGATCAGAATCGCAAGGCCAGTCATGATCAGGCTGCCGACGATCGGATTGAGCAGTCCGCCGTCCGCGTCCGGCGGCGGCGTCATCTGGGTGAAGACGGAGAGCGACAGGCCGCTGAAACCGTTCCACAGCAGCGTGCCCAGGATCAGCACCAGCCAGCCGAGCCCCAGCGCGGTCGCGGCCACTGCGAGCGCGGTCGCGGCGGTGTTGCGGTGTCGGCGGATAGCGTAGCGACTGGCCATGGTGTTATCCGATCCGGCGCTCAATGCGCATCAGCATGTAACGCGCGATGGCGAGGACGATGAAAGTGATGACGAACAGGATCAATCCGAGCTCGATCAGCGCCGAGGTATAGAGCGGGCTCACCGCCTCGGTGAATTCGTTGGCGATGACGGCCGAGATTGTAGTGCCAGGCGCCAAGATCGACGCCGAAATCCGGTGTGCGTTGCCGATCACGAACGTCACCGCCATGGTTTCGCCGAGCGCTCGGCCCAGTGCGAGCATCACGCCGCCGATGACGCCGACCCGCGCATAAGGCAGCACGACGTGCCGCGCGACCTCCCAGGTTGTGCATCCCAGACCGTATGCCGCCTCTTTGAGCACCGCCGGCACCGCGTCAAACACTTCGCGCGTGATCGATGTAATGAACGGCAGCACCATGATGGCGAGAATCAATCCCGCAGTCAGCATGCCGATACCGAACGGCGGTCCGGCGAACAGCGGCGAGATGAACGGGACGTTGCCGAGCGTATCGATCAGGAAGGGCTGCAGTGTCTGTTGCAGGAAAGGAGCGAAAACGAACAATCCCCAGATGCCATATATGATGCTGGGGATGCCGGCGAGCAGTTCGATGGCGATGCCGATCGGCCGTCGCAGCCACAGTGGGCAGAGCTGGGTGAGAAAAAAAGCGACCAGAAGCCCGACCGGGACCGCAATCAGCATGGCGACGAACGACGTAATGATGGTGCCGTAAATCGGCGCCAGGCCGCCGAACTCATCGGTCACCGGATCCCAATGCTGCGAGATCAGGAAGCCGAAGCCGAATCTCCGGATCGCCGGCACCGAGCCGATAAAGAGCGCGAGAATGACTGCGCTGAGCAAAAGCAACACGCCAATCGCCGCAGCGCGGGTGAGCGAGCGAAACACCGCCTCGCCGATTCGCAGTCGGCCAAGCGCCGCGGCGCGCGTTTCCGCCTCGACCGATCCGATCGCTCCACCCTGCAAAGCAACGTCAACCACGGAACGCCTCCGCGCGGGCTCCATGAAGCACCCCTACGAATGACTGCTGGAGCGCTCAGTCATACGAGGAACCGCTCGGCGCGCAAGTCCACGCGCGCCGCTTTCGGGCGAAGCATCTAGCGCCACAGAAGAGTCCGTTTGCGTCGCCTCGCGCGATCGCAGGAATGAACTCTGCTTGTCGGTCGATGCACCCACCCTGTGCGGACATGAAACGGCATCCGGCGGCAGTCCCGCGCTTTGCTTCCAGTCCGCACACTTGTTTCTAAGAGTGCGACATGACAGTTAGATGACAGATTAAGGCATTGAAAAATCTGGAGAATTTAATGGTTGGCCGGTCAGTCCCAGGTGGCGGGTAGGTTCCGCGCTGCACGCCGCGCGGCCGAGCGACGCACGACGTTTTGGCCTGCAGAACTCTCGCAGAGTGATTCTTTGCCGGTGCAATACCTCTGAATCCACGCGAGAATTTTCGACGGCGCGTGGCAGTCGACACCGCATCCATCAACCCGCCACTGCGCTGTCATCAAACTGAAATAATATGAACCGTAGTAAGGGCGCGCGACAGGTTTCTCGGGTGACGACATCCGAATTCCGAAGAGACCACCGATTCACCTTCGAGTTTAGCAGGAGCAACCGCATGCGAACTCACTTCGTTGCAGCTATCGCTGCAGCAACCGTATCGCTCACGATGAGCGCTCATGCCGCGAGCCTCACCGGCGCCGGCGGCACGGCGATCTACCCGGTGCTGTCCAAGTGGGCAGCGCAATACGCCAAGGATACGGGCGACACGATCAATTATCAGCCGATAGGTTCTGGCGGCGGCATCAAACAGATCGAATCGAAGACGGTTCTGTTTGCCAACACCGACATGCCGCTTAAGCCGGAAGATGTAGCCAAACAGGGTCTCGTGCAGTTTCCGCAGGTGATCATTTCGATTACGCCGGTCGTGCATTTGGCGGGAATCAAGCCCGGCGAACTGGTGTTCGACGGTCCGACACTCGCCGATGTCTATCTGGGTAAGATCACCTATTGGGATGACGCGGCGATCAAGAAGCTCAATCCGAGCGTGACGTTGCCGCACAAAGCGATCACCACGGTGCATCGTTCCGACGGCTCCGGAACCACGTTCAACTTCACCGACTATCTGTCGAAGGTCAGCGCCGACTGGAAGGGCAAGGTCGGCGAGGGCACGGCGGTCAACTGGCCGAACGGCGTTGGCGGCAAGGGCAACCCGGGCGTGGCTTCCTACGTTCAGCAGGTCGACGGCTCGATCGGCTACGTCGAGTATGCCTATGTGATCCAAAACAAATTGACCTACACCGAGTTGGTGAACAAGGCTGGAAAGCGGATCAAGCCGACCATGGAGGCGTTCCAGGCTGCGGCCGGCAATGCCGATTTCACCAAGGTGCAGGACTTTTATCTGATCCTGACCGATCAGCCCGGCGACAAGAGCTGGCCGATCACGGCGGCGACCTACATGCTGCTGCGCAAGGACAGCCCGCCCGACCAGAATAATCTAGCGCTCAAATTTCTCGACTGGGCCTTGAAGAAGGGCCAGGCGCAGGCGAAGGAGCTGGACTACGTCCCGATGCCTGACGACGTCGTCAAGCTGATTGAGGCGGCGTGGTCGAAAGAAGTGCCGGCAGCCTGGAAGACGGCGTCGAAGTAAGTTCGCGTCCGCCACAAGCGGGAGTTCAAGTGCGAGGCTGGGCGCAAGTCCGGCCTCGATTTTTTTGCGAATTGAGATCGTTGATCCCCTTTCGATATGCCCGTTGGCGCTCCCGGCGCTGTGGACTTGCACCAAAATCCGTACCATCCTTGGGCAAACGGCGCCGGCCTTGGTGGCCTCTCCAAAAATCGCGCCGTGCTTAAGGCTCCCGAGCTCCGAAGCGGAGCGTATCGGAGCCGCGATGGGGAGAAGCGCCATGTCGACAAGCGACAATCGAACGTCTGTGCGACCGATCAGCTTTGGCGTAACGGCAACCGTGTTTTTCGCCGGCAGTGTGCTGCTGTGGGCAGACCGCACCAATTTCAGCGTTGCGGCCGCTGCTTGGGCCAAGGAATATGCCTGGAAACCCGCTACCATCGGCATGATGCTGAGCGCGTTCTCGCTCGGCTATCTGATCCTGCAGCCGGTTGGCGGCTGGATCGCCGACAAAGCCGGGTCGCGCCGCACGCTGGCCGGCTCCATGGCGGGCTGGTCGGTGTGGGTGCTGTTGACGCCGATCGCTCCATCGGTGCTTTGGCTCACCGCGACGTTCCGCGTACTGCTTGGCGCTTTCGAGGGACCGTACATTCCAGCGAGCGTCGCCGCCGTGGCGCGCGCCGTCCCCGACATCTCGAAACGCGGCCGGTTTTCCGCTTTCGTGCAATCCGGCGCGCAGCTCGGGCCGGCCGTCGGCGTGTTCTTTGCCGGTATCATCCTGAGCACGACCGGCTCAGCCGCCTGGATTTTCGTGATTTTCGGACTGTTGGGATTGGTCGCGGCTGCCGCGTGGTGGAGCTACGCGCGCAATTTTCACGACCCGGCGCCAGAAGGTGCGGAAGCGCAAACCACGGTCGCCAAGCAGCGTGCGGCGCAAGCGCCGGTGTCAAACCACCTCTTGCTCACCAGCCCGGCGCTCTGGCCTTTCTACGTCGGATATTTCGCGCTGCCCTACTGCCAATACCTGTTCCTCACCTGGCTGCCGCAATATCTCACGCACTATCGGCACATCCCGTTGATCCAGGCGAGTACGCTGTCGGCGCTGCCGTTCCTGGTCGCGTTCGTTGCGGTGAATTTTGCCGGCTGGGGCATGGATTGGCTGTCGTCGGCGGGTTGGACTATGGGGGGCTTCCACCGCAAGTTCTTCGTCGGCCTCGGCGCCATCATCTACGCCGCCACGACGCTGATCGCCGCGACGACGGAGTCCAACACACTGGCAGTCACGATGATTATCATCGCCAATGCGGGTCTGTCGTTCTACGTGGTCCCGTTCTGGACCACCTGCACGGACATTGCACCGAACCAGACCGGTACGCTGGGCGGGCTGATGAATTTCTTCGGCATTCTCGGCGCGACGCTGTCGCCCTACCTGACCGGCGTGATCGCGGGGGCGACCGGTGCCTTCGTCGCGCCGCTCGTGCTCGCCGTCTGCATTATGCTGGTGGCGGCGTCGACCATGATCCTGTTCTTCCGCTACAGGCCGCTCAGCGAACTCGTGGGCGAAGCGCCGCAAGAGGCGAAGCTCGCCGCTTGAAGCAAACGTAACGGCGGCCGGCAGGTGCGCACCCGCGCCGGCCGCCGCATTCCTATATTTTCTCGATTGCGAATTGACCTCGCCGCGCGATCGCATAACCTGCGCGCCCATCACCTCGCTCAAGTCCGCCGATCCGCGCCATCCTGGAGGAGAAGAAATGAAGCTCGGCTTTTTCGTGATGCCCGTACATCCGCTGACGCGGAATTATGCCGAGACGTTGAACGAGGATCGCGAAGCTTTCGTGCTCGCTGACAAGCTCGGCTACAGCGAAGGCTATTGCGGCGAGCACCTGACCGATCTTGCCGAGAATATTCCGTCGAGCCTGACGTTCGTCGGCTCGCTTGCCGGCTACACCTCGCAGATCAGGCTCGGCACCGCGGTCGCCAATCTGCCGTTCAGCCATCCGCTGCTGCTCGCGACCCAGGCCGCGCTGGTCGACAATCTGCTGGGCGGCCGCCTGATGTTCGGCATCGGCGCCGGCGTGCTGCGCACCGACATGGAGGCGATGGAGCTGCTCGATGCCGATCGCAATGCCATGTTTGCCGAGGCGATCGATCACATTGTTGCATTGTGGACCGGTGAAGCGCCGTACAATCTGACGGGAAAATACTGGAACATTTCGACCGCGAAGACGCGCTGGCCGGAGATTGGGCTGGGCACCGTCGTCAAGCCGTTCCAGAAGCCGCATCCGCCGATTCTTGGGACCGCGACCGATCCGTACTCCAAGGGTCTGGTCGCGCTCGGCCGCCGCGGCTGGTGGCCGATCTCTTCGCATTTTCTCCATCCCAATTGGCTGCTCAGCCAGTGGAAGCAGTACGCCAAAGGTTGCGCCGAAGGCGGCCATCGCGCCGATCGGGCCAACTGGCGCGTCGCGCGTTCGATCTTCGTCGCCGACGACGATAAGACGGCGCGCGCCTATGGCGGCGACGATGCCAGGAGCCCGTATCGTTTCTATATGAATCAGCTCACCGCAAAGCTGAAAAAGGGCAACAAGCTCGGCGGCTTCAAAGAAAGCGAGGAGATGCCCGACGCCGATCTGACGCTCGACTACATTTTCAATAATGTCGTCATTCGCGGTAGCGTCAGCCGCGTCGTCGACTCGCTGTTGGCGCTGCACGAGAAGATCGGCGATTTCGGCACGCTGCTCTATTGCGGCAAGGATTGGGTCGATCCGACGCTGTCACGCCGCTCGATGGAACTTATGGCCGAGAAGGTCATGCCGGCGATCAACGCGGCGATCGGCAAACGCGTCGCCGCCGAATAGCGGCCGCGCCAGAGCCACCCCATATTGAGGGTGAGCGCTCGCGGAGGCCACATGTCCAAGCCGCTATTTGTTTCGATCCCGCACCGTCTCGGCAAAGACGAGGCGACGCGCCGCCTGCAATCCGGCCTCGCCAACGCGCGCACGCATTTCGGTCATCTGTTTACGCTCCAGGAGGAAACCTGGAGCGGCAACAATCTGGCGTTCCGCTTAACCGCGCTGGGGCAGGCGATCGGCGGCACGATCGATGTCTTCGACGACCGCGTCGATCTGCAAGTCACGCTGCCGTGGCTCTTGGCAAAGCTCGCTGAAACGATCCAGCCGCTCATTCGCCGCGAAGGCACGCTGATGCTGGAGAAGAAATAGCTGATGTAGCTCGGGTGAGCGAAGCGACTCCCTGGAGCGGCTTTCTTGGATTTCGTCGGCGCGCAGGGTGCCGGGTTCTACAGCTTCTCCGCCAGAAACCGCATCAGCCGTGGCGCCAGGAAACCCGAATAGCTCTCGGGTTCCTCGATCGGGTCGTTCATCCAGTAATGCGGCGCGCCTTGGACGATGCACGGGCGCACGAAGAAACCAGCCAGCTTGAGCGCCAGCTGCAGCGCATCGGTATGCGCCTTGCGGTCGACCAGATCGTCCTCGGTGCCGGTCGCGAGTAGCACGGCGATCTTGTTGTTGGAATGCGTCGCGTAGCTGATCGGCGAGGCGTCGAAGTAAAGCTGCCGGTTTTCCATCAGCGGCACGCCCATGAATTTCTGGATATTGTTGTCGAGGCCGCCTTGCTGCTGGTAGGTCATCCACATCGCCGGGATATCATAGACGCCGTAAACGCCGATCAGCGCCTTCACGCCGGCGTCGACAGATGCAAACGGATCCTTCGGATAGGCCTTGGCGAATTTTCCGGTCGACCAGCTCAGCGCGGCGAGCGACGCCAGATGGCCGCCGGCAGACGCGCCCATGAGCCCGATGCGTTGCGGATCGATGCCGAACTCACCCGCCTTGCCACGCACGAATTGCACGCCCGCAAGTACG
>JBAQJL010000008.1:0-69539 GCA_049300295.1 Xanthobacteraceae bacterium | reverse complement strand
CGCCTGAAGTCGCCACCACGATAGTGCGGCGCTCGCCGCGAGCGCGGAGCGCGTGATCCATCAGCCGCGCCAGCAGTTGCATCGCCACGTCCTTGAACGCCAGCGTCGGCCCATGAAAAAGCTCGAGCACGAACGTGTTGGCGTTGAGTTGGGTCAGTGGCACCACGGCGGGATGGCGAAAGCTGCAATAGGCCTCGCGCGCCATGCGGGCGAGATCGGCATGGCCGACCGTCTCGTCCGTGAACCGGCCGATAATGTCGGCCGCAACTTCCGCATACGAGCGGCCCGCAAAGGCGGCAATATCCTGCGGCTCCATCCGAGGCCAGGACTGCGGCACGTAAAGCCCGCCGTCGCGGGCAAGGCCCGCGAGCATGGCATCGGCAAAGCCGAGCGGCGGGGCTTCGCCCCGGGTGGAGATGTAGCGCACTGTCATCTTCCCGCGCGTCCGGCACGGCCGGGCGCGTTGCATAAGCTATTGAATTATCATCGTTTTTGCTTCGGCGTCTGGTCCGTCGAACGCTGCCGAGACCACACTAATAGAAAAGCCGACCGCTTCACAAGGAAGCTGAAATGGCCCCTGGCACGGCCTTTCCGGCCGCAATGCATGCTGTATAACGACCGGAGATTGGCGCGATTCAACCACAAGAATTGCTTCAAGGGCGGCGCGACGGAGCACGGCGGTGAGGTTTGGTGTCTTTATCTACAACGGCGTCGAGCCGATCGATCTGGCGACCTATGGCGTCTTGTCGATGGCTCGCCGAATTGCACCGCAGATTTCCATCTGCACCATTGCGCCGAAAGCGGGTGTCGTGAAACTGTCGAACGGCCTGCAGGTCATCGCCGACCACGGTATCGACGACGCTCCCGACTGCGACGTCATGATCGTAACCGGCGGTCCGGGCTGGGAAGCCCAGGCCAACGACGGCGCAACCCTCGACTTCATCCGATCGCAGAAGCCGGGCACTCGGCTCGCGTCGGTTTGCACCGGCGCCATGATCCTGGCGGCGAGCGGCGTGCTGGACGGCAAGAAAGCCACCACCAAGCGTGAGGTCGTGCCGCCGGAACGGCCGCCGATCGATGTGATGCGGCAGCGCTATCCGGCCATCGATGTCTGCACCGCGAGCGTCGCCGATAGTGGAATTGTGACCGGCGGCGGCGTCAGCCTTTGCATCGATACCACGCTCCACATCATCGCCCGCGAGCTCGGAACGAACGTGGCGCGGGAAACGGCGCGCATCCTCGAATATACGCGCGCCTGGGAAGCCAACCAGCGGCAATTTCCCGCGATTGTCGTCAAGCGTCCGATGGCCATGGCCGAGGGGCACAGTTAGCGCGATTCGATCCGACGATGAAAAGGAAGACCCGTTTTTCCGGAGTCGCGAAGGCGCCCGCCGCTCCGGACGTCACGCAGGTTATCGGCCGGACGATCCTGAAAATGCGAAAGGATCGCGGGATGACGCTCGACGAGCTGGCGGGTCTCACCGGTTTCAGCAAGAGCTATCTGTCGAAGATCGAAAACCTGCTCAGTGTCCCGCCGATCGGAACCCTGTCGAAGATCGCGCAGGCATTTGCCTGCGATCTCGGCCATCTCCTGCGCAGCGACAACGGCTCGTCCGAGGATTCGGTCTCGGTCGTCCACGTGCGCGAGAGACAGGCCGCCGTACGCGGCGGGACAGCGTTCGGCTACGACTATGCGAGCCTCGCCCACAACCGGCGCAATAAGCGCATGGAGCCGTTCACGTTCACGTTCCCTGCCAAGATCGACGTCGATTCGTTCTTTGAGCATGAAGGCGAAGAATTCATTTTTTTGCTTCGCGGCAAAGCGGAATTTGAAACCAGGCGCAACGGTGTTGTCGAGAAATGGATTCTCGAGCCGGGCGACGGCCTGTATCTCGATTCGTCGGTCCCGCATCGCGGCCGCAGCCTGGGCGGAGAAGCCGAGGCCGTGGTCGTGATCTATCAGCCGAAATCGGGTAAAAAATAACAACCGCCGCGCGCGGCGTCGATAATTTTTCACATTTTTTTGGCGACACCGGGGGCGGTTTCACGCGCGATCAGCACCGCCACGATCGTCAGCGCCGCGATTATGATCATCAGCACCGACACGGGCCACGTCGCGCCGTGATTGAGCCCGACCATGGCGGCGGCGGCAAGCGGCACGAGCCCGCCGCCGAGCGGTGCGGCGATCTGATAGCCTAGCGACGCTCCGCTATAGCGCAAGTGCGAAGGGAACATTTCGCTCAGGAAGCTTGCCTGAACGCCGTACATGATCCCGTGCCCGAGCGACATGCCGATGACGAAAGTTATCAGCACGATGGCGGGCTCGCGTGTTTCGATTCCCCAGAAGAACGGAAATGACAGCAGCATCGCGGCGACGCAGCCGAGCAGATAGACAAGCCGCCGGCCCTTCAGGTCGGACAGGTGTCCGAAGAATGGAATAGTGATCAGCTCTCCGGCCGCGCCGAGCGCGATGGAGCCGAGCACGAGGCTGCGGGACAGGCCGAGATTGGAAACCGCATAGCTGAGGCCGAAAATGGTGATCACGTAAATCCACGATATTTCGGTGATCCGCGCGCCGAGGCCTATGATGAGGTCCTTGGGATGGTTGAGGATGGTATCCATGACCGGAAAAGCCACGACCTCGCCTTTGCGCAGAACTTCCTTGAAGTCCGGCGTCTCCTGAATCCGCAGCCTGATGAAGAGACCGATAATCACCAGTATCGAGCTGGCGACAAACGGTATTCGCCAGCCCCATGCCAGGAATTGCTGATCGTTGAGATAGGCCAAGGCAAAGAACGACGCCGTGCCGAGCGCCAGGCCGAGCGGAAAGCCTATCTGCACCATGCTGCCGTAGAAGCCGCGCTTGAGCCGAGGCGCATACTCCGTCGCCATCAGCACCGCGCCGCCCCACTCGCCGCCGACGGCAATGCCCTGCACCAACCGACAGACGACCAGAAGGATCGGCGCCGCAGCGCCGATGCTGGCGTAGGTTGGCAGCAGCCCGACAACCGCCGTCGCGATACCCATGCTGACGAGCGTCAGGATCAGCATCGACTTGCGCCCGAGCTTGTCGCCGAAATGGCTCAGGATGATCGCCCCAATCGGCCGGGCGAAGAACCCGACGCCGATGGTGCTGATCGACAGAAGGGTCCCGGTCAGCGGATTTTGGGTCGGGAAAAACAGCTTGTTCAGAACGATGGAAGCCGCGGTGCCGTAGATCAGAAAGTCGTACCATTCGATCGTGGTGCCTACGGCGCTGGCGGCGACGACCGCTCGCATGGAGGTGGCGTCGTCTTCAGCCCGTCTTGCTATTTGGGCAACCATTTTGAACTCCCCCTCAGTCGGAAAGGCCAGGCGCCCGCCGGAGCGTGACCTTTCCTGACCCAATACGCTCTCTATTTGCTAGAGAGTCGTTTTGACGTCCAGAGCAATTGTCCTTGCGAGCCCGACGCATGGATTGTGCCGGGCCCGGCGCTTCACCGTCACTCTGCCGGGACGAAGGTCTTTGGGCTGTGACTGGTCTTGATCTGCTTCTTGTTCTCGACATCGTAGCCCGCGCTGTTGCGGAAGATGTTGGGCTTGCGATAGATCGCGAGGATCGTGCAACCTTCGGCGCTGTGCGTTTCGTGCATCGAACCAGGGTGCCGATAGACGTACTCGCCGGCGCGACAGATACCCTCGTGATCGGAGAATGAGCCCTCAAGCACCCAGCTTTGCTCGATTTCGGGATGCTTGTGGAACGGCAACGTCGTACCCGGCGCCCATCTCAGAAGGCAGGTCAACTCGCCGGCCTCCTTGTTCTCATATAAAACCTTGATCTGAACGCCCTCGAATTGCGACGGCCGCCATTCCATATCCTGCGGCTTGATATAGACCGATCCGCCGATTGTGGGTTCGAGATGGCCCTGCAGACGTTCTTGAAAAGCTGCGGAATTGTTCGACATGAGGCGTACCCTTTGATGTTCTATTCGCTTGCAATGTTTCCCCTGCACTGCCGTGCGCCGCAGGCTGCGGCGCCGCACTTGGCCGCGCGAAACCGCAGACAACCACAGGCAACATTCGTTTCGGCACAGGAAACATCTGTTTACATTAACCAAGGCATGCGCACCGCGCAACGGCGGCGGAAGCCACACGATGCGCAGCGCACTGTTATCTTCGCCGTGCATCCGGACAACGCCGGACATGCGGCATAAGCCATTGAGTTAGCGGATATTTTTTCACCGCCGCAGACTGTCAAACGCGGAGCCGGCCGCACTCATAGTCCGCCCGGCTGCGAGTGCGCATCCTCCACGGCATTGCTCTGTTCGCGGCTCTGGCCGTAGGCCCAGACGCCGAACATGATGACCAGGACGAGCGCCAGCCCATACCAGGTCAGCGCATACTGCAAATGGTTGTCCGGCAGCGTCACCATGAGTTTGCCGGGCTTGGGCAGTCCGCCCGGCGGGACCGGGCTCTCCTCTTCGACATAGAACGGCGCCACACCGGACAGGCCCTTCGTCGCGGCCATCGATTGAGGGTCGGAGGTGAACCAGAGATTCTTCGCCGGCTCATCGTTGGGCGTGAACCAGTGACGCTCGCCGGGCCAGCGCATCGAGCCGACGATAGCGACCGGGCCTGCTAATTGCCCCGCCGGACGCGTTTTCGGGTCCTGGCGACCGTCCGGCACGAAGCCGCGATTGACAATGACGATCTTGCCATCCGCCAGACGGGCGGGCGTGAACACCCAATAGCCAAGGCCGTCAACATCGGGGCGGAAGGTCGATGGCGCGGCGAAGACCAGCGCTTCGTTGGCATTGTCGAAGGTGGCGCTGAAGGTGACGCGGCGGTACTCGTCCTTGGTTCGGTCGAGCCCCGTCCAGGTAGCGGGCGGCGGCAACGCGATCGGGGGCGCGGCGAGCTTCGCGTCGAGCGATGCGATCAAGCCTTCCTTCCAGGCCTTGCGCTCGATCTGCCAGGTGCCAAGGCCGATCAGCGCAACGAACGCGATCAGCGCCGGGATCAGCAAACCGACCCATGAGCGGCGGCGCCGTACCGGCGCGCTCATGTCATCCATCACGGCTCCTCAGTTCCGCCAAAGCGGGACTCGGCAGCCTTGTGGAAGTACTGCAGCGCTATCATCATGCCCTTCATCGGCCGTAACGGGCCGAGCGTCACGATCAGGATCAAGGGCAGCCACAGTGCGGCATGCACCCAGTAGGGCGGATGATAGACCGCTTCCGTGATCAAGGCGGCGCCAACCACGATGAAGCCGGCCGGGAACATGATGAAGACTGCGGGGCCATCGCCCGAATCGGCAAATTTGTAATCGAGCCCGCAGACCTCGCAGCGCGGCCGCGGCGCCAGGAAGCCGGCAAACAGCTTTCCCTTGCCGCAGCGCGGACACCTACAAGCCAGCCCGGCGCGGATCGCGCCGGCAATCGTGCCGATCGGCTGCTCGGTCATAACGGCGATATCGGCTCGCGCCCTTCTTGGCGCAAGCGGACATGCGGGCTGGGCCATGCGGGCCAGCGCATACCCGCTTGCGAATGCGCGTCCCGTCGGCACGCGCCGCCGATCCGAAACGGCGCGCCGACTCGCGCCGGCGTCAGCCCGCGTTGGGTCCGGCGCCCCACACGTAGATGCAGGCGAACAGAAACAGCCACACCACGTCGACGAAGTGCCAGTACCAGGCGCAGAATTCGAAACCAAGGTGTTGCGTCGGCTTGAACTGGCCGGCCAGCGCCCGGAACAGACAGACGGTCAGGAATGTCGAACCGATGATGACGTGCGCGCCATGGAAGCCGGTCGCCATGAAGAACGTCGCGCCGTAAATGTTGCCCGAGTAATGGAATGCGGCGTGCGCGTATTCCCAGGCTTGGCAAGCAGTGAAGCTCACACCGAGCGCGATGGTGCACACCAGCCCCCAGACCAGTCCCTTGCGATGATTTTCCAGGAGCGCGTGATGCGCCCAGGTCACCGTCGTCCCCGACGTGAGCAGGATCAGGGTATTGAGCAGGGCCAAATGCCAAGGATCGAACGTCTCGATGCTTTTCGGCGGCCACACCCCGCCGGTGAACGCGATCCGCGCGACATCCCTGATTTCGTCCGGAAACAGCGCGGTGTTGAAATAGGCCCAGAACCAGGCGACGAAGAACATCACCTCGGAGGCGATGAACAGCAGCATGCCGTAGCGGTGCGAGATCTGCACCACCTGGGTGTGATCGCCTTCCACCTCGGCTTCGCGGATCACGTCGCGCCACCAGCTGATCATCGTGTAGGCAATGCCGATCATGCCGACGCCGAATATCAGCGGCGCATAGCTGACGATTTCGTGCATCCACAAGATCAGTCCGACGGCCGTGATGAAGGCGGCCGTGGCGCCGATGGCCGGCCACGGACTCGGGTTCACCAGGTGGTAGTCGTGGTGCGGCTTGGCGTGTGCAGCGACATCGGCCATCGTCATTTTCTCCGATTAATTCCTCAGATGCGGCCGGATTTGTCCGGACCGCCGCTCACCGTCACCGGCTCTTCCGGCGGGTGTACCGGATAGAACGTGTAGGAGAGCGTGATCGTACTGACGTTGTTCTGTTCGAAATCCTGGGCGAGTTTCGGATCGACGTAAAAAACCACCGCCATGTCGCGGCTCTCGCCCGGCTTCATTGTCTGCGTGGTAAAGCAGAAGCAGTTGATCTTCTCGAAGAAGATACCGACCCGCGGCGGGCCGACATTGTAACCGGCCTGCCCGACGGTGACGCGCGCGGACTGATTGGTGACTTTGTAGTAGATCGTCACCACCTGTCCGAGCCGCACGTCGATGGTGCGGCGCTCCGGCTCAAACGACCACGGCAGCCCTTCGGCGACGTTTGAATCGAACCGCACGGTGATCTTGCGCGCCAATTCGCGGGTCGGCAGCGCCTTCGCCACCTGGGTGGTGCCGCCGAATCCGGTGGTGCGGCAGAACCAGGAATAGAGCGGCACCGCGGCAAACGACACGCCGAGCATCATGGCGACGAAGGCGCCGCACAGGAAGGCGACCAGAACGTCGCGGCTTCTGGGTTTGCGATGCGGCCGAGGATCGATTGGCTCTGGCATGGATACGGCTATTTCGTCCCCTGCGCCGGCTGGACCGGCTGCATGTAGATCGGCCGCTGCAACGCCGCAGAACCGAGCCGCACAATCGTGACCGCAAAGATCACTGCAACGAATGCTCCGAGCGCAAGCGCGATAGCAATCGAACGCGTGCGCCGCGCACGCAACTGCTCCTCGTTAAGCCTGATGCCGCCTTGCCACGGCTCATCCGTGGGCGGCTTACGCAACTCATCCATCGTCTCACTCGCCAGCGTCATGCCGTGAAATGGCCGAACAGCCCTCCCGACATCCGGTCGACCAGCAGCATGGCGAACAGCAGAAACAGATAAAGGATCGAGAAACCGAACAACTGCTTGCACGCCGTGTGGCCGCCGCTCTCCCGGCGCACCCGCAACGCCAGCACGAGCATTCCGCCGCCCAGCACCATCGCGGCGACCCCATAGATCAATCCCGCATAGCCGAGCAGCCACGGCGCGACGCCGAGCGGCGCCAGCAGCAGCGTGTAAAGCCAGATCTGGCGGCGCGTCTCGCCCTCGCCGGCGACCACCGGCAGCATCGGAATGCCGGCGCGCGCATAGTCACCGACGCGGTAGAGCGACAGCGCCCAGAAATGCGGCGGCGTCCAGAAGAAGATGATGAGAAACAGCACGACCGGCTCGATTGCCAGACTGCCGGTGGCCGAAGCCCAGCCGATCATCGGCGGCAACGCACCGGCGGCGCCGCCGATGACGATGTTCTGCGGCGTCGATCGCTTCAGCCAGATCGTATAGATCGCGACGTAGAAGAAGATCGTGAACGCAAGCAGCGCGGCGGCCACAAGGTTGATAAGCAGCCCAAGCGTCACCACGGAAAACGCCGCGAGCGTGAAGCCGAACCCCGCCGCCTCGCCCGCAGTGACGCGGCCACGCGGAATCGGCCGGCCGGCGGTGCGCGCCATGCGCGCATCGATATCGGCGTCGTACCACATGTTCAGTGCACCGGCGGCGCCGGCGCCGACGGTAATGCACAGAAGCGCGGCAAAGCCGATCACCGGATGAATGTGGCCGGGCGCGACCATCATGCCGACAAGCGCGGTGAACACCACGAGCGACATCACCCGCGGCTTCATCAGCTCGATGTAGTCGCCGGCCCCCGCGATCGAGGGCTCGGCGCGTGCCAGCGTAACACTCATCGGATCAACGGCAGCGTTTCATATTGATGGAACGGCGGCGGTGACGGCAGCGTCCATTCCAGCGTCGTCGCGCCGGGTCCCCACGGATTGGCCGCGGCCCGCTCTTTGCGGATGAAGGCCAGCGCCATGCAGTAGAAGAACACCAGAAGCCCGAAGCCCGAGATGTACGAGCCGATCGAGGAGATGAAATTCCAGCCGGCGAACGCATCGGGATAATCGACGTAGCGCCGCGGCATGCCGGCCATGCCGAGGAAGTGCTGCGGGAAGAACACGATGTTGACGCCGATGAAGGTAATCCAGAAGTGCAGCTTGCCGAGCGGTTCGCTGTACATGTAGCCGGTCATCTTCGGGAACCAGTAATACCAGCCGCCGAAAATGGCGAACACGGCGCCAAGCGACAGCACATAGTGGAAGTGCGCAACGACGTAGTATGTCCCGTGCAGTTCGCGGTCGACGCCGGCGTTGGCGAGCACCACGCCGGTGACGCCGCCAAGCGTGAACAGGAAAATGAAGCCGATCGCCCACAGCATCGGCGTCTTGAACTCGATCGAGCCGCCCCACATCGTCGCGATCCAGGAGAATATCTTCACGCCGGTCGGCACCGCGATGACCATCGTGGCGGCGATGAAATAGGCCTGCACGGAGGCCGACATGCCGACGTTGTACATGTGGTGCGCCCACACCACGAAGCCGACGCCGCCGATCGCCACCATGGCGTAGGCCATGCCGAGATAACCAAACACCGGCTTGCGCGAGAACGTCGCGACGATCTGGCTGACCATGCCGAAGCCGGGCAGGATCAGAATGTACACCTCGGGGTGACCGAAGAACCAGAACAGGTGCTGGAACAACAGCGGATCGCCGCCGCCCTGCGGATCAAAGAAGGTCGTGCCGAAATTGCGGTCGGTGAGCAGCATGGTGATGGCGCCCGCCAGCACCGGCAGCGACAGCAGCAGCAGGAACACCGTCACCAGGATCGACCACACGAACAGCGGCATCTTGTGCATGGTCATGCCGGGCGCGCGCATGTTGAAGATCGTGGTGATGAAGTTGATGGCGCCGAGGATCGAGGAGGCGCCGGCAAGATGGATCGACAGGATGACGAAATCGACCGCCGGACCGGGATGGCCCGAGGTCGACAGCGGGGCATACAGCGTCCAGCCGGTGCCGGCCCCCAGGGTGCCGGGCTCGCCGGGGACGAACAGCGAAATCAACAACAGCGTGAAAGATGCCGGCAGCAGCCAGAACGAAATGTTGTTCATGCGCGGGAACGCCATATCGGGCGCGCCGATCATCAGCGGCACCATCCAGTTGCCGAAGCCGCCGATCATGGCCGGCATGACCATGAAGAAGATCATGATCAGACCGTGCGCGGTGACGAACACGTCGTAGACGTGCGTTTCGTGGAAAATCTGCAGGCCCGGGTACATCAGCTCGGCGCGAATCGCGATCGACAGGGCCGCGCCGATCGTGCCAGCGATGATGGCGAACACCAGGTACATCGTGCCGATGTCCTTGTGGTTCGTCGAATAGACAAAACGGCGCCAGCCGTGCGGGATCGCGTGCCCGCCGTCGTCGCCATGTCCGCCATGTGCCGCGTGTACCGTCGTATCCATTTCGAGTTCCTTCGTTAGCGGCCGTCCGTCCCAGGACAGGTCGTCGATTGCGCTCCTACTGCGCCGGCGCGCCGGCGGCCGCAACTGCATTCGGCGGCGCGATCGCCGCCGCCGGCGCAGGTTCGTCGGCGGAGAATTCCTTCTTGGCCTGCCCGACCCAGGTGTCGAAATCGGCCTGGCTCACCACATGGACGGCAATGGGCATGAACGAATGGTCCTTGCCGCACAATTCGGTGCACTCGCCGTAGAACATGCCTTCCTTGGTCGCCTTGAACCAGGTGTCGTTGATGCGGCCAGGGACGGCGTCGATCCGTATGCCAAACGACGGCACGTTAAAGGAATGGATCACATCGGCCCCGGTCACCAGCACGTGCACGATCTTGTTGACCGGCACGACCATTTCGCGATTGGCGCTCAATAGCCGCACCTGACCCGGCTTGAGATCCTTTTCGGCGACCATGAGCGAGTCGAATTCGAAATTGCCGTTGTCCGGATAGGCATAGCTCCAGAACCACTGCTTGCCGGTGACCTTCACCGTCAGGTCAGGCTTCGGCACGTCGAGTTCGACATAGAGCAGCCGGAATGATGGAACCGCGACCGCCGCCAGAATGAGCACCGGCACGATGGTCCAGAGGATTTCTATCGGCGTGTTGTGCGTCGTGCGCGATGGCGTCGGATTGGCGCGCGCGTTGAACCGCACGATCACCACCGCCAGCAGCACGAGCACGAAAACCGCAATCGCGCTGGTGAGCCAGAACAGGAAGGTATTGAAACTGGTGATGTCGTCCATCACCGGCGAGGCCGAATCCTGCAAACCCATCTGCCACGGCGAAGGCTGGCCAAGCCCGGCAAATGCCGCACCCGCGCTGGCGAGCAGCATCGCGGCGGCTGCCCCGACGATGGTCAAGCGCGAGAACACCTTCATCTCTTGTTTAGCCATCTCTTACATGTGCTCCGTGCTTGCTTCTTGTCTCCGCCATAACCGTCAACCAGCACCGCTGACCAATTCGGGAGCGAACCGCGACAGTTATGACGCCGCCTGCGTGCAGCCCAATTCCTGCGGCGCCCGCGACCGGGCGAGGACTAAGAAGGGGCAACGGGTGGGTCCCTGGCAGGCCTTGACGGGATGAGGGAATCCCAGCCCCTCAAACCACAAATCCGGCGCTGCCGCAATGCACTCATCGGCCACGCACAGGGGGGTCGCCAATCGGCCGCAGCGACCGGGAAATTCCCCACCTTGGCGCAGCCACATTGCCGTGTTTTGGAGATTCTTGACATGCTGGGCTCAGCCTGTAGGCAGGCTCGCTTGGCGGCCGGTCCGCGCAGGTGATTCGGCCTGGATGCGCCGGCGCGTAAAGGTGTTCGGGGGCCTCTGCGAGGGAACGTCATAATGCCGATTGGCGATTGCGCACGGCACCGCCGGCCCCAGCGACATCCGCTGCTCCGCCTGATTTTGCTCCCGATTGCCGGGACAATCGCCGCGGGCGCGATTTTGCTTGCCCCGGTTATGGCTGGCCGCGATACGGCGGCAGCTCAGGGTGTGGTCAAATCGGTTTATGGCGACTGGCAAATTCGCTGCGAGACGCCGCCCGGCGCACAGAGCGATCAATGCGCGCTGATGCAGAGCGTCACCGCGGAGGACCGGCCCAATGTGGGCCTTACCGTGATCGTGCTGAAAACCGCCGATCAGAAGAGCCGGCTGATGCGCGTCGTCGCCCCGCTCGGTATCCTGTTGCCATCGGGGCTCGGCTTGAAGATCGACGATAAGGATGTCGGCCGCGCCGGCTTCGTCAAATGCCTGCCCAACGGTTGCATCGCCGAAATCACCATGGACGATACCCTGATCACGGCGTTGCGCAACGGCCATACCTCGACCTTCATCATCTTTCAGTCGCCCGAGGAAGGCATCGGCTTCCCGATGAGCCTGAAGGGCTTCGGCGACGGCTACGACCACCTGCCCTAGTGGAGCGGATTTGACATTCGCTATCCACCCAGCGGCACACTCCGGTAGCGAATGTCAAATCCAAAAGCTCCACTAGCACTTATAGCTGCTAGTGGTCCTTTTGATTCTAACATTCGCATGCGAGGGTGCCGAAATGGGATGCGAATGTTAAAATCGGACCACTAGCTGTTGCCGCCGCGCGCACGAGCGCGGCCTGCGCGAACGCGTCGCGGTGTGGTTGCCTGGACGCGATTGACGGGCCGCCCGCAGTGCGTAGGCTCGGCGCGCAACCGGGGGAGCTCATGAATCGGCATAAGGAAGTTGCGGCCAAAGTCGCCACAGCCATCGGCCTGCTGCTGGCCGCAACGGTAGCGCCGACGGCCGCACAGACTGCAAACCCTTATCCCACCCACCCGGTCATGCTGATCGTGCCCTATGCGGCCGGCGGCGTCGCCGATGTCGGCATGCGCATCCTCGGCGACAAGCTGTCGGGCCGGCTGAAGCAACAATTCGTCATCGAAAATCGTCCCGGCGCCGCCGGCATCGTGGCGGCCCAGGCCGGCGCCTCGGCGGCGCCCGACGGCTACACACTGCTGATGACCGGCAACAACAACGCCATCGCGGTGTCGCTGTTCAACAAGCTGCCGTACAACATTCTCACCGACTTCGCGTCGGTTTCGACGGCGTCCTTCTTCGATGTGTTGCTCGTGACCCGCGCCGGATCGCCGCTGCATTCGGTGGCCGACGTCATCAAGGCGGCCAAGGCCAATCCCGGCAAGCTCAACATCGCGACGACGTTACCGGGCAGCACGCAAAACTTGGCCGCCGAGCTGTTCACCAGCACGGCCGGCATCAAGGCGACGATCGTGACGTTCCGCGCGTCGCCCGAAATGGCGAACGCCGTGCTGCGCGGCGACGTCGACGTCATGTTCGAATTCTACGCGGCGGCGCACGGCCTGCTCGATGCCAGGAAGCTCGTGGCGCTGGCCTCGACCGGCGCCGAACGCACGGCCTACCTGCCCGACGTGCCCACCGTCGCGGAGAGCGGGCTGAAAGGTTTCGAGGTCAATAGCTGGAACGGAATTTCGGTACCGGCCGCCACGCCGAAACCGATCATCGATACGCTCGGCGAGGCGATGCGCGACGTCATTCCCGACGGCGGCGTGCAGAGCAAAGCGGCCCAGATGGGTATGGCGATGAAGGCGAGTTCGCCCGAAGACATGACCGCGCGCATGAAGGCCGACATCACCAAATGGGGCGCGGTCATAGCTAACGCGCATATTCCGAAGCACGATTGAGGGCGCGGCGGCGCCTGAAGATTTCGTCGCTGAACGGACATAATCTGTTCAGCATCAGGCGATGAGATGAAGAACTCGCGATGAGCTCTTTGCCGAACTTGGCGGTGAGATTAACTCGCGATGAGCTTCTTTGCCGAACTCAATGGGGTGCAGCCCCGGCGGTCAGTCTGTCCAGTAGATCTGGAGCCACTCCCAAACTCGCGCAAGGTAGCTTCTCGTAGTCCCACGCTGATCCATGGTTTTTTTCCTTCCCGCGCACAGTTTGGCCGCCCGAGCGTCAACGCGCGGCAAAGAAGGACGCCAAAGAACTGGTTAAGCTGTAGAATAGTTAGCTGTTCGTGATGGTTAGCTGTTCGTAACAGCCGGCCGTTCGCGCCACCGAGCTGCCGACGTTGCCGTACCCGCAAAATTCGCGAGAGCGCGCCGAGTTCCGATTTCATGCTTTTCTCTGATATTTCTTTTTGGCGCCTCACTGCCATGCGTCTCACCCCATCGGCATCGGTCCATTATTCGTCGTGGCCGGGCTTGTCCCGGCCATCCACGTCTATTTGAACCCGCCATTGCGTGCCCCTCGTCTTCGTGCAGTTGGTCACGCACCTCGTCGGAGTCCGGATACCAAGTGGGGCGTCGCGCGCTCCTCTGAAGCGGTATCGTCCTGGAACAAGAATTACGGAATTACCGAATTACCGTGACAGTGCATTTAATCTGAGACGGCAATTCGCAATTAAATGCACTGTCACCGTAATTCGACTTTACAGGGGGCGCAAGGTGACTGTGCGCACGAAATAGGAGAGACCATGCCGCTGACCCGCAGCTTCAATGCAACGGTGCGTGAGCGCGCGTCGAGCGATCCCGCCTTCCGTGCGGCGCTGTTGGGCGAAGCCGTGCAGGCCTTGCTCGCCGGCGACCTCGGCAGCGCGAAAGCGGCGCTGCGCGCTTACATCAACGCGACCATCGGCTTCGAAAAACTGGCCGCGGCTACCGGGACGCCGGTGAAGAGCCTGATGCGGATGTTCGGCCCGAGCGGCAATCCGACGGCGGCCAACCTATCCGAGGTCATCCGCGTGCTGCAGAAGAAGACGCGCGTGCATCTCGAAGTTCGCGCGTCGGCAGCGTGAGCCCTTCTCGTCCCTCTACCGAGTCCACCAAATGACCGAAAGACAGTTTGAGGAACGGTTTCCTATCGGTGACGACGACGCTTGCCGGACTTATCTGAAGGCTCGCCGTTGGCCGGAACGCGTTTGCAGCCCGCGTTGCGGCAATCCGGCGGTCTATGACCTCCCGTCGCGCAAATGGCACTGGCAGTGCCAGAAATGCGATCCGCGCGGCTATCGGTTTTCCCTGCTGGTCGGCACCATCTTTGAGAACACCAACAAGCCGTTGCGAGACTGGTTCAAGGTCACACACCTGATGACGGTCGCCAAGAAAGGCATTAGCGCGCTTCAGGTGCAGCGCCAGATGGGCCTTGGCTCCTACAACACTGCCCACCTGATGTGCCACAAAATCCGCTCCGCGATGATGCAACCGGAAGAAAAGTTGGGCGGTATTGTCGAGATGAATGAAACATTTGTCGGCGGCAAAGACATAAACCGCCATTGGGATAAAAAGAAAGGTCATCGTGATAGGAAAATTCCCGTCATCGGCGCGGTGCAGCGCAAGGGCAATGTCGTCGCCCGCTTTTCGGACCGCATGACCTCGCAAGCTATGCTCAGTTTCGTGAGGGAAACGATTTCCGACAAGGTCAGTCTGTTGGCGACCGACGATTGGGTCGGCTACCAAGATTATCTGCGGAAATATCCGCACCAGTCGGTCGATCACAGCAAGCATCAATATGTCGTCGGCGCGGTGCACACCAACTCAATCGAAGGGTTTTGGAGCATCTTCAAGCGCGGTGTGGTTGGGACTTTTCATAAGGTTTCAGCCAAATACCTGCCGCTATACGTCGCGGAGTTTCAGTTCCGCTACAACAACCGCACCAACGCGGATATCTTCGACGCGGTGATCGCGGGATGTTAATGCGGAGATATTGGCCATTTCTCGTCGCTTTCCTGGTGTTGGCGGCACTATTTATTGAGGCACAAGAAACGGTTAGTCGCTCTTTTGGTCAGTGCATAAGTCAGTGGACAGAGGATAGTAGAAAGACAGAGCCAGAGAAGGATGGCTTCATAGTCGCTGAAGTCATCGGAATTCACTCGCTCTGCGTTTTGCGCGCCATTGATCGGCACAATGGAATTTTTGCCGCGCTCGCCGCCTTTGTCATTGCTTGGTTCACCTTCACGCTCCAGCGATCCACCGACAAGTTGTTTATCGTCACTAAAGAATCCGCTGATGCTGCAAAGCTCAATGCCGAAGCCCTGATCGATGCCGACCGCGCGCATCTCTACGCCGTCATTAAGGTCAATAATTTGGGAGCGGCCCTGCGCGCCGCTCACATTGCCGACATGGATGATGCGATCGCAAGTCCGCAACCCTTGCTCCAATTTGCTCTGAGAAATCTGGGCCGCGCAGCCGCTATATTGGAAGAAACCGGATGGCTGTTGACACAAAGAGAGCGCGGCAATCAGGTTTGGCAATATCCCGTTGGCGCGATTGCTGAGCCTGTGGTTGACGGCGGCGCGGAAACTATGCCGCCTACCGACTGCACCTTGGACGAGTCCGTATTCAGGGTTCGTGATGCCAAGGAGGCGTTTGACGGCAAACGGCCACTCTATTTTGTGGGCTACGTCATTTTCACTACATCGCTTGACCGCGTGTACGAATTCCGGTGGCAATACGAGAACAACGGCACTCGCTGGGTTTTGACCCATTACGATGAACGCCAACGCAGCCATCGCCCACCGCCAGGGGCGACAACGGGCACCCTGACCTGGGCCGCCCCCCAGTGAAGTGTTCGCCAGCCTGTCACGCCGGAATCCCCATATCGGGGACGTGTAGCACTATCAAGTCATGCGTAATCGCCGTGCATGGCCTCGTCTCCTGTGCAGAGACAATTCTTGACAAATCCAGAGACAAGGAATATAAGCCGAAACAACTCGCTCTTCGTGCAAGGACGTCAGCCGGTGACTCCGGCTGGCGGGAGCGGGTTGCGGTGCCCGCGGGCAGGGTTTCGTCGCCTTTGCGCTCGGGCGGTTTCGGACATCAACCTGCCGGCACCATGACCGGCATGCGAGGTGCTCGCTGCAACCGGGGCGGACGCCGGCGGGATACCCCCGCCACCTACAGGCGCTGCGCTCCGCGAAGCCTGGTCCGAAGCTGAGTCCTCGGGATGCGTGAGTCCCTTGGACAAGAGCCGCCGTGGAACGCCGACAGGCGAGCGCGCCCTGCAGGGTGCGCGCTTGCCGAAAGGCAAGCGGTTACGGACAGCGTCTGTCGGCGTTCTGCTTCCTTTTATTTTTTCTTTCGTTCTTTTCGTAGCTCGGGTGAGCGAAGCGAAACCCGGGGAGCAGCGGGGAAAACCGCACTATCGTTCCCGGATATCGCTTCGCTCATCCGGGCTACAGTGCGCCGCGTCCGATTGTGATGCATCCGGTCTCTCCACTGCCGGGGCATCCGACGAAGGTCGGGTTGGCGGCGTCGTTTTTGGCAATGGCGTGCCGCATAGCTCGGGTGCGAACAAAAAACGCATCGCGAGAACGGGAGGCCTATGTCTTTCCGCCCCCGTGAAAACGGGGGCGGGGGACCGCGCGTAGTTCGCGCAGCGAACGTAGCGTGGTGGAGGGGGCGTCTGACCCGTCGCCCCACTTTCGTCGAAAGAGTTTTCGTTGAGTCCCGCGCCCCCTCCACCATCCTTCACGCTGCGCGCTCAGGGTGGTCCCCCTCCCCCACTTGCGTGGGGGAGGATGGAGATCCGCCGGGGCCCAGTTACCCTGCTGCAAAGCGCGCCGGCATGGCTTATGTATCGGACGCATCGCCGCCAAAGCGGCCGGAGTTCCCCGATGTCTGACACCCCCACCTCCCTGATCGACCGCGCCGGACTAGACCGGCCGCGGCTCGCCAAGATCATTTCGCGCGGCCTCGACGGCGCCGACGACGGCGAGCTTTATCTCGAATATCGCCAGGTCGAGGCGCTGTCGTTCGACAACGGCCGGCTCAAACAGGCGACCTATGACACCTCGCAGGGTTTTGGGCTGCGCGCGGTGAAGGACGAAGCGGTCGGCTACGCGCACGCGTCCGATGTGTCGGAGGCCGCGATCGAGCGCGCCGCCGATGCCGTGCGCGCCGTCAAGGGCGGCTACTCGGGCCAGTATGCGGCGCCGCCCGGGCGCACCAACGCCAAGCTCTACAGCGAGGATAGCCCGCTCGGCAGTCCGGGCTTCGAAGCGAAGGCGCGGCTCCTGGAAGCGATCGATGCCTATGCGCGCGCCAAGGACCCGCGTGTGCGGCAAGTCTCGGCAAGTCTCGCGGCGAGCTGGCAGGCGGTCGAGATCGTGCGCGCCGATGGCGAAATCTATCGCGACGTGCGGCCGCTGGTGCGGGTCGGCGTCTCGGTGATGGTCGGCGAAGGCGACCGCCAGGAGACCGGCAGCGACGGCTATGGCGGCCGCGAAGGTTACGAGCGCTTCATCACCACCGAAGCCTGGCAGGGCGCGGTCGACAATGCGGTCCGCCAGGCGCTGGTCAATCTGCAATCGGTGCCGGCGCCCGCGGGCGAGATGGATGTCGTGCTCGGCCCGGGATGGCCCGGGGTCATGTTGCACGAGGCGGTCGGCCACGGGCTCGAAGGCGACTTCAATCGCAAGAAGACTTCGGCCTTCGCGGGCCTGATGGGACAGCAGGTGGCCTCCAAAGGCGTCACCGTGGTCGATGACGGCACCATGGCGTCGCGCCGCGGCTCGCTGTCGATCGACGACGAGGGCACGCCGACCAGCCGCACCGTGCTGATCGAAGACGGCATCCTGGTCGGCTACATGCAGGACCGCCAGAACGCGCGCCTGATGGGAATGAAAGCCACCGGCAACGGCCGCCGCGAAAGCTTCGGCCACCTGCCGATGCCGCGCATGACCAACACCTACATGCTGGCCGGCGATCGCGACCCGGGCGAAATCCTCGCCTCCGTGAAGAACGGCATCTACGCCGTGCATTTCGGCGGCGGCCAGGTCGATATCACCTCGGGCAAATACGTGTTCCAGTGCACCGAGGCCTACCGCATCGAGAACGGCAAGATCGGCGCGCCGATCAAAGGCGCCATGCTGATCGGCAATGGACCGACCGACCTGCATCGCGTCTCCATGGTGGGCAACGACCTCATGCTCGACAATGGCATCGGCACCTGCGGCAAGAACGGCCAGGGCGTGCCGGTCGGCGTCGGCCAGCCGACGCTGCGCATCGATCGCATCACCGTCGGCGGCACCGGCTGACGCCATCTTCCGACCGCAAACGGCATACGATCATGCACTCGCATCCCGCAGCCCCCCTGCCGAAAGTTTCCCGAATGCCGCGCTGGATCAGATCCGTCATCGACCTGGTGGTGTTCGTGCTGCTCGTGCTCATCGCCAAGACGGCGATCGCCGAGCCGTACTATGTGCCTTCGGGCTCGATGGAGCCGACGCTGCAAATCGGCGACGAACTTTTGGCGACGAAGTTTCCGTACGGCTACAGCTCGTCGTCGCTGCCGAGTTTCGTGACGCTGCCCGATACCAAGCGCATTCTCGGCGCGCTGCCGCAGCGCGGCGATGTCGTGGTGTTCCGCTGGCCGGGCGATCGTTCCGAAGTCTGGGTCAAGCGCGTCGTCGGCCTGCCGGGCGATCGCATTGCGATGCGCGACGGGCGGCTGTGGATCAACGGCGCTCCGGTCGGCCTCACCGCGGATGGCCAGGGCTCGATGGAACAGGAAGACGGATCGCACGAAGCGGTGGCGCGCTTTACCGAGACGTTGCCCGGCGGCCGCACGCACACGATTTTCAAGTCGCAGCAATTCGATCCGCTCGATAACGTGCCCGAGCTGGTGGTGCCGGCCGGGCATTTGTTTGTCATGGGCGACAATCGCGATAATTCGGCCGACAGCCGGGTGCCGCTCAGCGCCGGCGGCGTCGGTGTGCTGCCGATCGACGATCTGGTCGGCCGCGTCGACGCGCTGGTCGGCTCCTGGGATCTGGCGATGGCGCACGAGCCGTTGTGGAGATGGCCGTCGGGTTTGCGGCTGTCGCGATTTTTCACGGCGGTGCATTAATCGGATTTGCCGCGCCGCTTCGTCTTGCTTGTTGGGTCGCTCGCTTAGCGCACCACGCCGGAAATGCAGCACGGCCTGCGGCGCGGCGGCTTGATGACGTTTTTCAGATAGCAGCGCGCGCCCGCCGTGCCGTAGCCCGGCCGCCGGTAGGTCCAGGCTCTGCAGCGTGAATCGGCCTGGCAGGCGCTGGCGCAGGGTGCGCCCGCGGAGTCAGGCTTGGTCTCGAAGGTATGGTAATCGCCGCCGACACGATCGATCGAATATTCGAGCTTGCCGAGGCGCGGTTCGATGACGCCGGCGCCGCGCACGCCCGACACACAGCACGGCGACGGCGCCGGCGGCCGTACCGTGTGCTTGAGCCAGCAGGCCGCCGGGCCGCCCGACGGCAGCGGATAATGAAAACTCCAGGCGCGGCAATTCCGGTCGTGCTCGCACCGGTTCGCGCATACGGCCGGATCGCCATTGGGGATGACGAAATGCGTGTAGTCACCGCCCGGCCGGTCATAGCCCGTCTGGGCCAGGGCGCACCCGCTCCCAGCCGCGACCACAGCGCAAACCGCAATGCCGACGATCAATCCCCGCATCATGCGATGCGCTTCCGTGTGCTGGCCCCGGCAAGTTCCTTCATAGAACAGCGCCGCCGCAAACGAAATGCCCCAACGATTTTTCCGTGCCGCTTTTCAGCAGCAATGCGAGCACGGCACCGCGGATCAAGCGCGAAAATGCTTCGACAATTTCAGGCCCTGTGCCTGGTAATTCGAGCCGATCCCGGCGCCGTAAAGCTGATCGGGCCGCGCCAGCATCTTTTCGAACACGAGCCGGCCGACCACCTGACCATGCTCGAGAATAAACGGCACCTCGCGCGAGCGCACTTCCAGCACCGCGCGGGCGCCAAGCCCGCCGGCGCCAGCATAGCCGAAGCCGGGATCGAAGAAGCCCGCATAATGCACCCGAAACTCGCCAACCAGGGGATCGAACGGCACCATCTCGGCGGCATAGTCCGGTGGCACCTGCACCGCTTCGGTCGACGCCAGAATGTAGAACTCATCGGGATCGAGGATCAGGCTCTGGTCGAGGCGCGCGGCAATCGGTTCCCAGAATTCGCCAACATCGTAGGCGGCGCGGCGCTCGACATCGATCACGGCAGTGTGGCGCTTGGCGCGATAACCGACGATGCCGCGGCCATTGTCCGAATGCGGCTGCCGTACACCGCTGCCGGACAAATCGATACTCACCGCAATGCCGTCGCCCATCACGGCCTCGGCCCGATCGACCAGCCGTTCGCGCGCGTGCAGTCCACGCAACGCCTCGGCGTCGAGCGCGGCGTTGCCGCGGTGCAAGCGCATCTGCGACAGCCGCGAGCCTTCGTGCACCAGCACAGGGAATGTCTTCGGACTGATCTCTGCATAGAGCGGGCCGCGATAGCCGGCCGCGACCCGATCGAAACCGCGCGTCTCGTCGGCAATGACGCGGGTGAAAACGTCGAGCCGTCCGGTGGAGCTTTTAGGGTTGGCGGACCCTGCGACATCGGCGGGCAGCGCCAGTCTTTCGAGCAGCGGCACGATGTAGACGCAGCCGGTTTCGAGGACCGCGCCGCCGGTCAATGGAAATTCATGCAGCTTGAGTTCAGCGATGCGCTGCGTCACCGCGATGCCGGGCCCCGGCAAGAAGCTGGCGCGCACCCGATAGGCGACGGCGCCAAGTCGCAGGTCAATACTCGCGGGTTGGATCTGATCGGGCGCAAACGATCGCGCCGCCACGATGGCGCCGTCCTCCGCCAGCGCCGCAATCATGCGGTCGGGCAGGATGCCGTGATCGGATGAGGTGAAACGCAGCGGCATAGACTGTACCTGCGGCGATCTAACCCGTCCGAAGGTTTGACGGAAAGATACCTGCGGCGTATAAGCCGCGTTATCCCGTGGTCATTTGAGCCGGTCGGCTTGCCGCCACGTTAAACAAAGGGCTAAAAGGCCGGGGACATGTGGGCCCGGCCTTGAGGATTTTCCTCCGGCCGGGTTTTGTTTTTTGGCCAGTGCTTGGCCGAAATTGGAGGATCGCATGTCCGCGTCTGCAGCAAAAAACTACCGCCAGGAAACGCGCTTGGTCCAAGCGGGAATCTTGCGCTCGCCGTTCGGTGAAACATCCGAGGCGCTGTACCTCACCCAGGGCTATGTCTACGACACCGCCGCGCAGGCGGAAGCGCGCTTCAAGGGTGAGGATCCCGGCTACCAGTATTCGCGCTTTGCCAATCCCACCGTCGACATGTTCGAGCGGCGCATGGCGTCGCTCGAAGGCGCCGAGGCGGCGCGCGCGACCGCGACCGGCATGGCGGCCGTTACGCTGTCGCTCGTCGGCCAGCTCAAGGCGGGCGACCACGTCGTCGGCTCCAAGGCCATGTTCGGCTCGTGCCGCTACGTCATCGAGGATTATCTGCCGCGCTTTGGGGTCGCTTCGACGCTGGTCGACGGCTGCAATCTCGATGCCTGGCGCAATGCGGTACGGCCCAACACCAAAACCTTCTTCCTCGAAAGTCCGACTAACCCGGCACTCGATATCATCGACATCGCCGAAGTCGCGAAGATCGCCCATGCGGCCGGGGCCACACTCGTCGTCGACAACGTATTCGCAACGCCACTCTATCAGAGCCCGCTCGCGCTCGGCGCCGATTGCGTCGTCTATTCGGCCACCAAACATATCGACGGCCAGGGCCGCTGCCTGGGCGGAGTCGTGCTCGGCACGCAGAAATTCATCATGGAAAAAATTCACACGCTGCTCCGGCAAACCGGTCCGTCGATGTCGCCGTTCAACGCCTGGGTGTTGCTCAAGGGCCTGGAGACGCTTGCGGTGCGTGTGCGCCGCCAGACCGACAGCGCCGCCACGCTCTCGGTCGCGCTTGCCGAACACCCGAAGATCGCTCGTCTGATCTATCCGGGCCGGCCCGATCACCCGCAGGCTGCCATCGCGCAGAAGCAGATGCGCGGCGGCTCGACGCTGGTAGCGTTCGAGATCAAGGGCGGCAAGCAGGCGGCTTTCCGGTTTCAGGATGCTTTGCAACTCGTCCGTATCAGCAACAATCTTGGTGATGCCAAGAGCCTCATCACCCATCCGGCCACGACCACCCATCAGCGGCTGACGCCCGCGGCACGGGCCGAACTCGGCATCAGCGACGGCCTGGTGCGCGTCTCGGTCGGCCTCGAACATCCCGACGATATCGTGGAAGACGTGCTGGCCGCCCTGGAGACCGCATAGTCCGTTCTCCAACGATAGGGTGCGAAAACCGCGGGCGTGCTTGAGAAAGCGCGCCCGCGCGGTTATTGCAATTGCTGCGATGGGCGCGATTCCCTCATAACGGGGCGCCCGTCGCAATGGGCCCGGTCGGGAAGGCGCCAGGACATACGCCATGTATCGTGCCGTCACTCGGGACATTGAGGTCGTGGTGACCCCGCGTTTTGAGGCCGACCGCTCGTCGCCGGAAAACAATTATTTCTTTTGGGCCTATAAGATCTCGATCACCAATCAGGGCTCGGAGACGGTCCAGCTCAAGACTCGTCACTGGCGCATCACCGACGCCAACGGCCGCCGTCAGGACGTGCGCGGCGCGGGCGTGGTCGGCGAGGAGCCTGTGCTCAAGGCGGGTGAGCATTTCGAATACACCAGCGGCGTGCCGCTGCAGACACCCTCAGGATTCATGGCTGGCAGCTACGGCATGGTGAGCGCGAGCGGCGACCATTTCGATATCGAAGTCCCGGCTTTCTCGCTTGACTCGGTCGATACCAAGCGAACGCTCAATTGAGTGTCACCCCAAGAGTCTAACAAAGAGTCCCGCAACGACAATTCGCGCCGACGCGGAACCAATCGCCGCTAAGCCGGCGCCGTATCCGCGGACGTAATTTCGTCAGGCTGGAACACGTATGTCGAGCTGCAGAACTCGCACGTCACGGTGATCTTGCCGTTCTCGACCATGTCATCACGGTCGGTCTGCGGAAAACTGCGCAGCATCGCCTCGACCCCATCACGCGAGCAGGAGCAATGCGCCTCCACCGCTGCGGGGCGGAACACGCGCACGCCGTGTTCGTGGAACAATCGATAGGCCAAGCGTTCGCTCGACAGCGCCGGATCGATCAGTTCGATGTCGTCGACGGTGGCGATCAGCGAGCGGCCTTCAACCCACGCCTCGTCCTCGGCAACCATGTGCGGCTCGGTACCGGGCGGTGCATTGCCGGGATCGAGATCGGCTTGGCGTGCGCGATCGATCGAGCCGGGCAGGAACTGCAGCAGAATGCCGCCAGCGCGCCAATGCCGTTCGGCGCCATTTGGGCCGGCGCGAAATTCCTCGGCGACGGCGAGCCGCACGCGCGTCGGAATTTGCTCCGAGCGGGCGAAATATTCGTGCGCGGCGTCTTCAAGGTCGCCGCCATCGAGCGGGACCAGCCCCTGATAGCGGCTCATGTCGGGACCCTGATCGATGGTCATCGCCAGATGGCCGTGACCGAGCAGCTTGCCGGGCTCGGCCGCATTGGCGGCAATGGCCGCCTCAACGCGCGCAGCGTCGAAGCGAGCGCAGGCCCTCACCTTGCCGGGCGAAGTGAAATTGACCACCAGCATGCGCACCGGACCGTCGCTTTGAGTCTGCAGGATAAAGCGGCCGTCGAATTTCAGCGCCGAGCCCAGCATAGCCGTAAGCACGATTGCTTCACCCAAAAGCTTCGCCACCGGCGCCGGGTAATCGTGGCTGGTCAGGATCGTGTCGGCTGCTTGGCCGAGCCGAACAATGCGGCCGCGCAGATCCAACGCCTTCACAGCGAAGGGAAGGATGGTGTCGTCGACCGCTTCTGCAGCGGGCGCCCGGGTCGGGACGCCGATTTGAGGATCATTCATTGCCAGCCAATATAGGCAGCGGCGGTCGATTTGTGACCCCGGCGACCGCGGGCTCGCTGCTATCCCGCGTCGGCCGCCAGGCACCACGCCAAAATGCCCTTTTGCGCGTGCAGCCGGTTTTCGGCCTCGTCGAACACCACTGACTGCGGACCGTCGATCACGTCGTCGGTGACCTCTTCGCCGCGGTGCGCAGGCAGGCAGTGCATGAAAATGGCGTCCGGCTTGGCGCACGCCATCAGGCGTTCGTTGATCTGGTAGCGCTTGAGCAGATTGTGGCGGCGGGCGCCGTTGCGGTCGCCCATCGACACCCAGGTATCGGTGACGACGCAGTCGGCGTCTTTGACCGCCTCCTCGGGATCGGTTCCAACCTGAACGTCGGCACGCGCCGACTTAACCCAATCGAGCAGCATCTTTTTCGGCGCCAGCTCAGGCGGCGTGGCGATGCGAAGACGGAAATCGAAGCGCTCGGCCGCGTGCATCCACGAGGTCAGCACATTGTTGGCGTCTCCGCTCCAGACCACGGTGCGACCGCGGATCGGACCGCGGTGCTCCTCGAAGGTCATGACATCGGCCATGATCTGGCAGGGATGCGAGCGCCGCGTCAGCCCATTAATCACCGGCACAGTGGCGTGACGCGCCAGCTCTATAAGCTCACCGGAATCGAGCGTGCGAACCACGATCGCATCCACGTAACGCGACAACACGCGCGCGGTGTCGGCCAGCGTTTCGCCACGCCCGAGCTGCATTTCGTCGGAGGTGAGTAGAATTACGTCGCCGCCAAGCTGGCGCATGGCGACCTCGAACGAAACCCGCGTGCGCGTCGAGGGGCGCTCGAAAATCATCGCCAGCGTCTTGCCGGCGAGCGGCCGTCCGGCGGTAGCGCGCTTCGACTTCATGGCCCGCGCCGACTCGATAATGCCGCGTAGATCCGCGGCCGGCACGTCGATCAGATCGAGGAAATGGCGGACGCTCACCGCAGCTTCTCCCCGGCATTCGCCGTGGTGTGGGCATCGCTTAGCCGCGCACAGGCGCGATCGAGCCGCGCCACGCCCTCGGCGATCTCCTGCTCGCTGATAATAAGCGGCGGCAGCAGCCGCACGACATTGTCGCCGGCCGCGACAGTGAGCATCTTTTCCGCGCGCAAGGCGTCGACCAACTCGCCGGCCGGAACCAGCGCCCGCAGGCCGATCAGCAAGCCCTCGCCGCGCACTTCACCGATCAGCGACGGGTAGCGGTCCTTGATCTCCGCCAGACGCTGCTTGAACAGCAGCGACACCCGCCTGACGCGGTCGAAGAAGCCCGGTGCCAGCATCACATCGAGGGTGGCATTGACCGCGCTCATCGCCAGCGGATTGCCGCCGAAAGTCGAGCCGTGGGTACCCGCGGTCATCCCCTTCGCCGCGTCACGGGTCGCCAGACAGGCACCGACCGGGAAGCCGCCGCCCAGCGCCTTGGCGAGCGGCATGACATCGGGCGTCACGCCGGTGCGGCGATGAGCGAACAATTCGCCGGTGCGCCCCATGCCGGTCTGCACCTCGTCGAAGATGAGAAGGAGGCCGTTCTGATCGCACAATTCGCGCAGTGCGCGGAGGAACGACGGTTCCACCATGCGCACGCCGCCCTCGCCCATCAGCGGCTCGATCATGATCGCAGCCGTCTCGGCTCCGACGGCGCGCTTGGTGGCAGCAAGGTCCCCGAATGGCATCTGGTCGAAGCCGTCGACGACGGGCCCGAAACCGTCGAGATATTTCTTCTGGCCGCCGGCGGCGAGCGTTGCGAGCGTGCGGCCGTGGAACGCGCCTTCGAACGTGACGATGCGGTAGCGCTCCGGCCGCCCGCTGACCGCTTGATACTTACGAGCGGTCTTGATCGCGCATTCGCACGCTTCCGCCCCGGAATTGCAGAAGAAAACCACGTCGGCGAAGCTCGCCGCGCACAGCCGCTCGGCGGCCCGTTCGTCTTCGGGAATGTCGTATAGATTGGAGACGTGCCAGAGCTTTTCGGCCTGCGACTTGAGCGCCTCGACCAGATGCGGATGGGCGTGCCCCAGCGCATTCACGGCGACGCCGGAGGTGAAATCAAGATACCGCTCGCCGTCGGTCGCATAGAGCCACACGCCTTCGCCCCGCTCGAAAGCGAGGTGCACACGCGCGAAGGTCGGCATCAGGTGCGATGTCATGGCTTTGGCTCGCAGCCGCAACGGCAATAATCCGCGCGGCCAAACAAAATGTGCCGCCTCTTTTTGGGCGGCACGATGACTATTTTATTTGCGCACGGCGCACTGTCAACACAGGAAAAAACGCCGTTGCGACCCTGGTTCGTTCTCGCACGGTCCACAGCGGGAAGGAACATGTGGACGCACGCCGCACGACTCTTGCGCCCGACTCCCGCCATATTGTAGCTTTTTGCTTGTCAAGTACGACATCTCGTGCGGCGGACAGTCGGCGGACGGTCTTCACCAGCGTTGGGTTTGCGTCGCGTGTTGGGCGGCTACGCGCTTCCCGGCTACAGGAGGGATTCTATCAAAATGATCGCGATGCCAGGAGAGGGAGGCAGCATGTCGTGGACCGACGAGCGGGTCGAGCTTCTCAAGAAGCTGTGGTCCGACGGACTTTCGGCGAGTCAGATTGCGGCCGAACTCGGCGGCATCACCCGCAACGCCGTGATCGGCAAGGTACATCGCCTCGGCCTGTCCGGCCGCGCCAAGAGCGCGAACGCCGGAGCGCCGCGGCCGCGCAAGCCGCGCTCGGCGACCCATATGCTGCGCATCGGGCGCCCGGCGATCCGCGGCAATACCGCGCTGGCGCACGCCTATGAGATCGAAGCCGATGCCGAACCGGAGCTGATCGACAACATCATTCCCATCGGCCAGCGCCGCACTCTCCTGGAACTGAACGAGCAGACCTGCCGGTGGCCGGTCGGCGACCCTGGCGGCGGCGATTTCTTTTTCTGCGGCGGCAATACCATCACCGGCCTGCCCTATTGCGGCTATCACTCGCGGATCGCCTATCAGCCGGCCGCTGACCGCCGCCGCGACCGCCGCGCGGCGCGGTAGTTTGTCATCTCCGCAGTAAGTTAACTTCGCTCATTCCCGCGAAAGCGGGAATTCAGCTGGGTTCCCCGCTTTTGCGGACGAGCTGATCTTCGATCAACTCGCCTTGCCGAACCGGTCGTCGAGCGAATAGCCGGCGCCACGCACCGTGCGGATCGGATCGGTGGTGTGACCGCTGTTGAGCGCCTTGCGCAGGCGACCGACGTGCACGTCGACCGTGCGTTCGTCGATATAGACGTCGCTGCCCCAGACACCGTCGAGCAATTGCTCGCGGGAAAATACCCGCCCGGGCCGCTCCATCAAGAACTCCAGCAGGCGGAACTCGGTCGGGCCGAGCTCGACCGGCCGGCTCGACCGCGACACGCGCTTCTTTTCGCGGTCAAGCTCCAGATCGCCGATCATCAGTATCATGGCGACGCGCTCGGGGCTGGCGCGGCGCAACAGCGCGCGAATCCGGGCCAGCAGTTCCGGCACCGAGAACGGCTTGACGATGTAATCATCGGCGCCGGTGGCGAGCCCGCGCACGCGCTCGCTTTCCTCGCCGCGCGCGGTGAGCATGATGATCGGCAGCGACTGGGTCTGCGGCCGCGCGCGCAGGCGCCGGCACAGTTCGATGCCGGACAGGCCCGGCAGCATCCAGTCGAGCACGATCAGATCGGGGGCGGTTTCGCGCAGCCGCGTATCGGCCTCGTCGCCACGGCCAACGGCGTCGACCTCGTAGCCCTCGGCTTCGAGATTGTAGCGCAACAGCGTGGTGAGCGGCTCCTCGTCCTCGACGATCAGGATGTTGGCTCCCATCCCGGTGTCTCCTTATTTCTGCATCAGCGCGGATGGAAAACTGGTGGTGTCGCCCTTCGGACGCTGGTCGGTGATCGGGCGGCCCTCGATCATGAAATAGACGGTCTCGGCGATATTGGTAGAGTGGTCGCCCATGCGCTCGATGTCCTTGGCGCAAAACATCAGGTGCATGCAGAAGGTAATATTGCGCGGATCCTCCATCATATAGGTCAGCAGCTCGCGGAACAGCGAGGTGCACAGCGCATCGACCTCCTCGTCGCCACTCCACACCGCGAGCGCAGCTTTCAGGTCGCGGCTGGCATAGGCATCGAGTACCTGCTTGAGCTGCGCCAGCACCAGTTCGCCCATGTGCTCGACGCCGCGGATCAAGGTCTGCGGGTAGAGGTCGCCTGACAGCGCGACGACACGCTTGCCGATATGCTTGGCATGGTCGCCGATCCGCTCGAGATCGTTGCACACGCGCATGGCGCCGACGATCTCGCGCAAGTCGACCGCCATCGGCTGGCGCCGCGCGATGGTCAGGATCGCCTTCTCCTCAACGTCGTGCTGCATCTGGTCGATGATCGGATCGGTGGTGATGACGTGTTCGGCCAGTTCGGAGTCGCGGTCCAGCAACGCCTGCACGGCGTCGGCGATCTGCTTCTCCGCGAGCCCGCCCATTTCGGCGACCCTGCGGGCGATCTCCTGCAGATCGGAGTCAAAGGCACGGGCCGTATGATCAATTCTCGTGGTGGCGTCGGTCATGGTGCGTTACCTAGGCAATTCCTGGGCGCTGCATCGGGCGATCAGCCGAAGCGGCCGGTTATGTAATCCTGCGTGCGCTGATCGTGCGGCGCCGTGAAGACTTTGCTGGTCGAGTCGAACTCGACCAGTTCGCCAAGAAACATGAACGCGGTAAACTCGGAGACGCGCGCGGCCTGCTGCATGTTGTGCGTGACGATCACGATCGTGTAGTCGTCCTTTAGCTCGTCGATCAGTTCCTCGATCTTGGCGGTCGAGATCGGGTCCAGCGCCGAGCACGGCTCATCGAGCAGGATCACTTCGGGCCGCACCGCGACTGTGCGGGCGATGCACAGCCGCTGCTGCTGGCCGCCAGACAGGCTTTGGCCGTTGGCATTGAGCTTGTCCTTGACCTCGTCCCACAGTGCAGCGCGGCGCAGCGAGTTTTCCACTCGCTCGTCGAGTTCGGATTTCGCCAGCCGCTCGTACAATCTGATACCGAAGGCGATATTCTCATAGATCGACATCGGAAACGGCGTCGGCCGTTGGAACACCATGCCGATGCGCGCGCGCAGCAGGTTGATATCCTGAACCGGCGAGAGAATGTTGGCGCCATCAAACATCACATCGCCGGTGGCGCGCTGATGCGGATAAAGATCGTACATCCGGTTGAGCACGCGGAGCAGCGTAGACTTGCCGCAACCCGACGGGCCGATGAAAGCCGTCACCTTGTTTTCGAACAGCGAGAGGCTAATCGACTTCAGCGCTCTCACCTCGCCGTAGTAGAAGTTGAGGTCCTTGATCGTGACTTTGTCGGACATCGTGCTGCGATCGACGGCAGCCGCATTGCTGACGAGCGGTACCGCAACGGAAGCTACGTTCATGACTGCGTTCTCGATTTGAGTACTGACACGACGTTCACGATCGGCACTCTGGTCCGGCGTTGCCGCCGCGGCGGATGACGCGCTGTCGTCGAGTATATCCGGATCGCCTGACGGCCGACGGCGCCGAACTTGCCAGATTGTTTGCCAGCCGCAGATGACAATTGGATGACAGCGCAACTCCTTGGAATTTCTACGGTTTATGGGCTCGGCCGGGGCATGACGATGGGCAGATGAACCGTGAAGGTGGCGCCTTCTCCCGGCGCGCTTTCGATCGACAGCCGTCCGCGATGGCGGTTGAGGATGTGCTTGACCAGCGCCAGACCGAGCCCGGTTCCACCTTGTGCCCGGCTCTCGCGCACATCGACGCGATAAAACCGTTCGGTCAGTCGCGGCATATGTTCGGGGGCGATGCCGGGGCCGAAATCGCGCACGCTGGCGACGGCCTCGGCTTGATCGTCCGCCGCGGTGCCGCGCGACAGCTTGACGTCGACGCACTTGCCGGGAGCGCCGTATTTCAGCGCGTTCTCGACCAGATTTTCAAACAGGCGCACCAGCTCGTCGCGATCGCCGAGCACCATCAGTGCATCATCGGCGGCGATTTCGATGGTCACGCCGCGGTCGCGCGCCAGCGTCTGCAGACCGTCGACCACTTGCCGCACGATCGGAATGAGATCGACCGGTGCGTCGGGCCGGCGGTGCGCATTGAGCTCGATGCGCGACAGCGACAGCAGATCGTCGATCAGGCGCGCCATGCGGCGCGCCTGATCCTGCATGATCGCCAAGAAACGCTCGCGAGCCTTGACGTCGTCGCGCGCCGGTCCTTGCAGCGTCTCGATGAAGCCTGACAGCGCTGCGAGCGGCGTGCGCAGTTCGTGACTGGCATTGGCGACGAAATCGGCGCGCATTTCCTCGACGCGGCGCAGCGGCGTGAGATCGCGAAAGGTCAGCAGCACGAGGTCGGGGCTGCGCGCATCGAGCGTGCGCTTGACCGGCATAGCCACGGCCTCGAACCAGCGGTCGAGCGGAACCCGCTCGGAATATTCGACGCGCTGCTGTTCGCCGCGCGTGCAGGCGCGGTCGATCGCCTCGGTCAATTCCGGCATGCGCAACGCCAAGGTGACCGGCTCGCCCTGGCGCAGCGCCGGCGCCAGCACGCGCGCCGGTTCGTTAAGCGCAACCACGCGGCCATCGCGGTCGAGCGCGATCACCGGATCGGGCAAGCCCGACACCATGGCGTGCAGCGGATCACCACCGCGCTCGGACGCCGCGAGAACCGGCGAAACCCGAGCACCTGTCTGACCGATTCGCGTCGCCGCCAGCGCGGCCGCTGCAACGATTGCAAAACTTGCGAGCGCGTAACTTCCGGCAAGGGCGCCCGTCGCCGCCAAGCCGGCGAACACGAGCGCGGCCGTGACAATCACAAGCCACGCACCGCGCCGCAGCGGTCGGGCGCGGAGTGCACGATCGTCAACCAAACTCATCGGCAAGCTCATGCGGCGCGGCGTTGATGTGTCTTGCGTTGCGCGTTGCGTCCATACCGACATACACCGTCGCGGCCGTCATATTCAGGACACGTCCGACGGTTCGCCCGCATACTCGCTCGCAGTCGCCAGCGGCGGTGCGCGGGTGGCGCGCCGCGCGGCATTGAGCCTAGCCTCGCGAATACCAAGCACGATAAGCGAGAGCACGAACGGAGTGATGTAATAAAGCAGGCGGAACAGCAGCAGTCCGGCGAGCAACTGCTCCTTGTTGAACTGGGACAGCGCCACCATCATGGTGGCGTCGAACACGCCAAGGCCGCCCGGAGCGTGGCTGGCAAAGCCAAGCAGTGTCGCGGCGACAAAGATCACCGCGACAGTTGCCAAGCCGACATTCGGCTCGGCCGGCATCAGCATGTACATCGCGGCCGCGCAGCACGACAGATCGAACATGCCGATCACGATCTGCACCAGCGTCAGCGGGCCACCGGGCAGAACCACCTGCCAATCATCGCGGCCGATGATGCGCGGCTTGGTCCAGACCCAGCTCACATAGGCTGCCAAAAGTCCAAGCAGCACGATCGCGAGGCTGCGGTTGGCCCAGAGCGGCATCTGATCGATGGCGTGGGCCGCGGCCGGCGTATAGAGAATGCCAATGCCGAGTACGGTGACGTTACCGAGCCAAAACGTCAGCCCGGCCACGAAGCAGATTTTTGTCACCTCGACGACACTCAATCCCCAATTCGAATAGATGTGGTAGCGCACGGCACCGCCGGAAAACACGCTGGCGCCGATATTGTGCCCGACCGAATAACTGGTGAAGCTGGTGAGCGCTGCAATGCGATACGGCACGTCGAACCGCCCGATCGTGCGCAACGCGAACAGATCGTAGAAGGTGAGCGTCACATAGCCGCCCGCGACGAAGCCGCCGGCGATGACCAGCGTCCGCGGATCGGTGGCTTTCAGCGCCGTGAGCAGCGCACGCGGATTGATGTTGCGCAGAATGTGATAGAGCACGATCACCGCGGCGACGAAGATGCCGAGGCTAAGGACGTAGCCGATGCGGGTAAACGCGATCCGCCGCCCGCCGCTCGCCGTGCTGCCGTGTTCCGGCATCAGCATTGCGCGCTCCGAGGCGGCTTCATGCGCATCAAAAACGATCCCGTTTTGCCTCTGCCGCGAATAGCACCCACTAGCAGATGCCGTGCAGCGGTGCGAGCGCTGCGCCTGATTTAGGACAGCTCCCCAGCAGCGAAGAACGCCCGAAGCTCGGCATAGGTTTCCTCCGGCGCCTCTTCGGAGAGATAATGGCCGCTGGGCAACGCCTTGGCGCCTCTGATGTCGGCCGCATAGCGCTGCCAGACCTCGCCGGGGCTCGGCCTGGTGTTGCGGCCGACACCGCCGGTTGCACCCCATAGCAATAGTACCGGACAGGCGATTTTGCGGCCGGCGTCGAAATCCGCCGTATCCATGTCGAAATCAACCCCGGCGCAGGCGCGATAATCCTCGCACATGGCGTGCACGGTCGCCGGATTGTGCATGTAGCGCTTGTATTCGGCCAGACACTGCGGGTCGAAGAAGCTCAGGCCCTTCGCGCTTTTGGCGAGCTTCTTTTCGATGAAAAAGTCGGGATCGGCGCTCATCAGATGCTCGGGAAACGGCTCCTGCTGGATCATGAAGAACCAGTGCCACGAGAAGGTCGCCCACGCCTTGTTGGGATGATTGAAGACGTGGTGCTGGGGCACGATATCCATGATGGCCGCGCGCGCGACCTTGTCCGGCTGATCGAGGCACATGCGATGCAGCACGCGGGCGCCGCGGTCGTGACCGGCGGCGTAGAAGCGCTTGTGACCGAGCGCCGCCATGACCTCGACCTGGTCCTGCGCCATGGCGCGGAACGAATAGTTTTCGTGGTTCTCGCCGCCGGGCGGCTTTTCGGAATCACCGTAGCCGCGCAGATCGGTGGCGACGACGGTGAATTCCTGCGCCAGCCGCGGCGCGAATTTCTGCCAGGACAGATGGCTGAACGGGTTGCCATGCATCAGCAGGAGCGGCGGCCCCTTGCCGCCGTGCACCGTGACGATACGGGCGCCTGAGGTCTTGATCTCGGTGCGCGTGAAGCCTTCGAAAAACATATCGCCTCCGTCATTCCGCGGCGCACTCCGCGCCAGCCCGCAATCCATAATCACGGCCCAATGAAACTATGTCGAGTATCTTAGCGAGCCTTACGTCCTGTGGTTACGGATTCCGGGCTCGGTCCTTGGGGCCGCCCGGAATGACGAACGCAGCAAGCCGCGCTAAGGTCACGCGGCAAAGAAACCCAAGGACTCCCTCACATGCCCAATTCTTCCTCGCCCATGCCTTCCGATATCGACCCGCAATCCGGATGCCGTCTGCCGCTGCGCAAACGCGAGGACCTGGACGAGGCCGGCCAACGCGCCTTCGACCGCGCCTCGACTCCCGGCAAGACCATTGTCGGCCTGCGCGGACCGTCCGGCCTCAATCTCTACAGTCCCGCGACGGTCGACGCGCACCAAGTGATGAACCAGCATCTGCGCTTTAAGTGCTTCGACGCCAAGACCCGCGAAATCGCGATCCTCACCGTGGCGCGCGAAATGGACAGCCGCTTCGAATGGGCCGCACACGAGCCCGAAGCCCTCAAGGAAGGCGTGTCACAGGACATCATCGACGTCATCAAACACCGCAAGAGCACGCAGGGCCTCGACGAAACTCACGCCGCGATCATCGAATTCGGCCGGCAGATTTTCCGCGATCACAAAGTCACGTCGGAAGCATTCGCGCGCGTGAAAGCCAAATTTCCTCCAAACAAGCTGGTCGAGCTCGTGCTGCTCATGGGCAACTACGCCTCCACCGCGGCGCTGTTGTGCGCCTTCGATATGCAGGTGCCGGAGGGCAAGCCGATATTGCCGGTGGGGTAATTTTCCCTCACCTGACCGCGCCTTGCGCGGCCTGTCCTCTCCCGGAACGGGAGAGAGGAAGCAAGGGTCACCGCTTCCGTTTATCCAACCCCAGCTCGCCCCAGCGCTTCCGCACGGCTTCGATATCTTTCTGCTCCGGCCAGACCTTGGGCGGGAAGCGCGCGCCGCCGAGATCGGGATCGGGGTCGTAGTCGAGATTGACGGTGGCGTCGATCAGCAGTCGATTCCACTTGCCGGTGCCGAACTGCTCGACGTTGCGATCGCGCCGCCGCGTCGACGGATCGAGGCCGGCGCCGAATGTCGACGGCATGATGACGATGTCGTTCTCGCCGGCATTGACGCGATACGCAACCGCCCAGTCGACCGCGGCGTAGTCGTGAATGTCGATATCGTCGTCGACCACGATGACGTGCTTGTAGCGCACGTGCGCGGCGGATGAGCCCCACAGCGCGTTGGCGACCTGCTTGGCCTGGCCGCGATAGCTCTGTTTGATCTGCACATAGACGTTGATGCCGGTCTGCACGGGCGGACACCATACATCGGTGACGCCCGGTACGCCGGCGCGATCGAGCACGTTCCATGCGGTCGCGGCGCGCATGATCGACGAGCACACGCCGTTCTCGGAAAAACTGCCCGGCATCGAGCCCTCGATGGTACCGCGCAGGATCGGATCGGTGCGGTGGGTGATGGCGGTGACATGGATGGTTGGCTTGAGCGAGCGGTCGCCCGCCACGTAGCCGGTGAATTCGGCAAACGGGCCTTCCATCGTGTAGGTCTCGGGATCGAATTTTAGCACGCCCTCGATCACGATCTCGGCGCTCGCCGGCACGTAAAGGTCGACGGTCTCGCATTTGACCAGTTCGACCGGCTCGCCGCGGATGGCGCCGACCACATCGTATTCGCATAGGCCCTTGGGCACCGGCGAGCCGCCGACGAAGGGCAGCGAATCCTCCCAGCCGATGGCGATCGCGATCGGCATTTCCTTGTAGCCGGCCTCCTGCCAGGCGGTGACGTGGTGGCCGATATGCTGCGCGCGCCACATCAGGATCGGGATTTTATTCTTGTCCGCCACCATGCCGCGATAGACGCCGACATTCATCACGTTGGTGTGCGGATCCTTGGTGACCACGCCGCCGTAAGTCAGAATGTAGCGACCGCCGTCGATGCGATTCCATTGCGGCACCGGAAACTCAAAGAGATCGACGTCCTTGCCCTTGACGATGTTCTCCTTGACCGGGCCGGTCTTGACGATTTTTGGCGCGATGCTCTCGATGAGAAGCGTGCGGCCGATCTTGACCAGCTCGCGCGCGTGCGTGTCGGGCGACAGCCCCATCATCATGGCGACGCGGCGCGCGCTGGCGAGGCCGGACGTAAAGACCTGATGGCAGCGCGCATTCTTGCCGTAATCCTTGATGTTGTTGAACAGCAGCGCCGGGCCGGTACCTGGGCCTTGCGCCAGCCGCGTGACGGTGCCGAGTTCGACCTTCCAATCGACCTCGGCGTCCACATTGTGCAGTTCGCCGGCGGCGTCGAGCGCCTTCATCCAGCCGCGCATGTCGCCGAACGCCGTAGGCTTGCGAGTCATCGTGGTCATTGCCGAATCCAATGGAGCATAAGGAAGCGCGGTTGTGCGCCGACGGCGCGGGCGGTGTCAATCGGACCGCGGCGCGCCCTTCATCCTCCCCACGGAAGTGACGCGATCGCGGGGCGGAGGGCGCACCTCCTCATTCTCGCGATGCGTTTGTTTGCACCCGAGTTTTGTTTGGTACGGCGAATGGCGAGTAAGGAGGATTTCTATTCGCTATTCGTAATCTCAAAACGTGGCCCGGATGAGCGCAGCGACATCCGGGTAAGCCAATCAGATTCAAATCTCTGTCCCGGGTCTCGCTGCGCTCACCCGAGCTACAAACAACCACAAACAACTACAACGACAAAACTCACTCCGCCTTCAGCCCCGCCTCTTTGATGACCGGGCCCCAGGTGGCCATCTCGGACTTGAAGAACGCCTCGCATTCTTGCGGCGAGTTGCCGATCGGCACGTAGGCCATGGCGCTGAGTTTGGCGATGACGGCGGGCTGCTTGAGGCCGGCGACGATCAGATCGTGCAGCTTGGCGATGATCTCCTTCGGCGTGCCGGCCGGCGCCGCCACCGCCGTCCAGGTCGCGCCCTGGACATCGGGGAAGCCCGCTTCCGCCATGGTGGGGACATCGGGCAGCGTCGGCGAGCGCGTCTTGCCGGTCACCGCCAGCGCACGCAATGCACCGGATTTGATCAGCGGCACCGCCGGCGCCATGGCGCCGAACGAGATAGGGGTGTGGCCGCCGACCGTCGCCTCCACCGCCGGGCCGCCGCCGCCGAACGGCACATGCACGAGATCGAGATGCAGCGAGTGCTGGAACAATGAGCCGACAAGCTGCGGCGGCGTGCCGGTGCCCGGCGAAGCAAAACTCTCCTTGCCGGGATTGGCGCGGATCCACGCCACCAGTTCCTTGACGTTCTTAGCCGGCACCTGCGGATTGACCGCCAGCACCACCGGCGTTTGCGCGCCCACCGTGACGGCGGCGAAATCCTTGATGGGGTCGAATGCCAGGTGGCTGTAGAGGAACGGAGCGTTGGTGAGATTGCCGCCGGTGACCAGGACCGTATAGCCGTCGGGCGGCGACTTCGCCACGCGCTCGGCGCCGACATTGCCGCCGGCCCCGGCGACGTTCTCGACGAAGAAATTCTGTTTGGTCTGCGCCGTAAGGCTTTGCGCGATCAACCGCGCGAACAGATCGGTCGGGCCGCCGGCGGCGAAGCCGACGATCACCTTCACGGGCCGCGCCGGCCAGGTCTCGGCGGCGGCCGCGCCTGTGATGCTCACGGCCAAGAGACACAAGGCAATGGCCAATAGTTTTTTCATGTCGATCCCCTCCCCCACGATTTGGTTGGTATGGTCCGGATTATATCGCCCGGATTATTTGCGGGACCGGCGCGAAGCCGTCGCGTCAAGTCTCACGATGCGGCGATTATGCCTGCGGCGGCGGCGCGTTCAAGGATAGCGGCCATGCGCGGCGGTGCGAAATGACGCCTGCTCGGCTGCTGCTGCTTGCTGCGGGAGCCCGCAGTGGCGCCTCAGAGATGCGCCACGACCGCGAGCTTGGTGATCTCGCCGTTTTGATAGGCCTGCAGGAAGGAGCCGTAATCGCGGAACGAGACGCAGCCGTTCGACTGGCCGTTGGGGCCGAGCATGAAGGTGTGGGCCAAAAGGCCGCTGCGGCCGAAAACCTTGGTCTCGTCGACCGGAATGAGGCGAAGCGCCGCCACGCCGTGGAACATGTGCTCGCGCGGCCGCAGGTTATAGACGTCGGGCGGAGTGACGCCGCGATCGCGCTCCTTGGCCGAGCCGGGATCATCGAGATCGCCGGCCAGTCCCGAATGCGCCTCAAGGGCCGTGCCGTTCGGCAGATACACCATGTGGGCGGAGATGTCGTAGACGGCCGTTTGGCGGTCATAGAGGCCGCCCGTCGTGCCCGCCGTCATCCCGTCCGTATCCGCCGACGCGTAGGCCAGCTCGACCTTTTCGGACGGCGAGCCGAACAGCTTGGCAAAGATCGACGGCGAGGCGGATGAGCCGCCGAACAGCCGCTGGAAGATGCCACGGTGGTCCGCTGGCGGCGACCAAGTATCGGCCGCCGTCTGCAGGTTGGCGACGGCCGGCGCGGCGTTACGCCGCGCGCGCGAGGCGCCATGCGGCAATGATTCGGTGCGTGCGAGCCGGCGGCCAAGCTGCGGTAGTTGCACGTCCGGCTGCTCGACCGATGCGAGGCGGAAGGTGCTCTCCGAAACTCCCGGTGTGAAGGCCGCGGAAAAACGCGTGTCGAACGGAGTTGCCGAGCCAAGCTCAGGCCCCTGAGTCACGGCCAGCCTGTTCGAGCGATTCGCCGCTACGGTGAGGCGATCACCCCGCGTGGACGAAGCCTCATTGGCATTGGGACCGCCGACATTGACGCACAGCGTCCAGGCGCAGGCCAAAGCAACGCCGGCGAGCGCCGCACCACCCAGGATGCGTTGCGGTAGCGCGTTGACCGAAGAAATCCCCTGATCGCAGGCCCGCGAATTGTAGGGCCACGTCACCCCGACCGTCATTCCCCCTCACGTCCCCGTAGTGAACCCGCACGTCCCCACACAACGGCAAGACCGCCGCCACGATGGCGGGCCGATGCGTAGGCAGATGTGTAGACACGTCCCCGACCCCCGAAGGGTCACCTTCCGAGATGCCGCATCATTGCGGCAGCTTTTTGGTCATGCTCCGTAATTATCCCCAGGATGCCGGTCCATCCGCCCCTAATTTGCCCGAATCGGCCCGGCCGCGAAAGATACCACAACTTGTAAACGGTTTCGGTGGGGGCGAAATGACGCCCTTCCCGGGTTTCGCTCCGCTCAAGCCGGGCTACCGGAAACGCTCGCTCGGCGGCGCGATTTCCGTCACCAGATCGCGCACGAGCTTTTTGTTCGGCAGCGGCGTCAAAGTCATCTCGCGCGGTTCGAGCCGCGCCGTGCACGCATATACCGTTTCGCCGTCGACCTGGATCATGCACTCCTTGCAGGCATTGGCGTTGATGCAGGAGAAGCGGATGGCGAGCGACGGATCGCGGTTGATGCGCAGCCAGCGCAGGCCATCGAGCACCGACTGGCCGGGCTCGAACGGCACATCGTGTGTGTCCCAGTGTCCGGCATCGCGCGCAACGCCGCGCCAGATCTTGAGTTTCGCCACAACGCTCATGACGCGGCCGGCTCCAGTGCGGCTGGGGCGCCGGAAATTTGCAGTGCGCCACCGCTGCGGCGAACGGTTTGATGCCGCTGCCATCGCGGCTCGAGTTGGGCAAAATCCTCGCGCTGATGCGCGCCGCGGCTTTCGGTGCGATTGAACGCCGCCTGCGCGACGGAGTGCGCCACGATCAGCATGTTGCGCAGATCGAACCAGTCGAGCCGCTCGAGATCGAAGGCGCCAGGCCGGCCGGGTGGCCGCGCGCCGGCCTCCGCGACGATCGCCGCGATATCGGCGAGCGCCTGGCGCAGCCTTGGGCCAGTGCGGATCGGCCCGACATTGTCGGCCATGGTGGCCTGCAGCCGGGCGATCAGCGCCGCCATATTGGCGGACGGACGCGCGCTCTCTTCGCGCAACAGATCGATCGCGGCGCCGGTATCCTGCGGCCGCAAGTCGCGGCGTGCCGTTTGTTTGACGTGCGCGCCGGCACTGCGCCCGGCGCGGCGGCCGAACACGAATGCTTCGGTGAGCGCGTTGCCCGACAGCCGGTTGGCGCCATTGGCGCCGCCGACCACTTCGCCGGCGACAAACAAGCCGGGCACGCCGGCGGCGCTCATGTCGGCGGCAGCCTCGACACCACCCATGTGGTAATGCGCGATCGGCGCCACCTCCACCGGCATTGCGGTGAGATCGATGGCATTGGCGGCAAGCTTATCGATCACCGGACCGAAGGCTGTGCGCAATGCGGCCGGCGAGCAATGTTGGAACGACAAATAGGCGCCGCCGTGCGGCGAGCCCCGGCCGGCCTCGGCTTCCTTGAGGATGGCGTAAGTCGCGAGGTCGCGCGTCAGCACATATTTGCCGTCCTCGTCGGAGCCGTAAGCGGAGGTGAATTCCTCCATGCGGCCATTGAGCAGCCGGCCGCCGAGCTTGTAGCGGAACGGATCCCACATGATCGGATCCATGCCGATCAGGCGCGGCGCCAGATGACCGATCGGGAAAAACTGCACGAACTCCATGTCGATCAGCGGCGCCCCGGCACGCAGCGCCAGCGCATAGCCGTCGCCACCCATGTTAGTGGAGGCGCTGTTGCGCCGGTAAAGCCGTGTCAGTCCACCGGTCGCCAGCACCGTCGCTTTCGCCGCGATGATGACGGGCGCGCCGGTGGGCAGATGCCAGGCGACCGCGCCCGCGCATGCGCCGTCACGGACAACGAGATCGACGATGCAGAGATCGCCGGCCTTGCGGATGTTTTTCTGATGGCGGGCGATCTCGGCGCGCAGCGTCTTCGACACCGCCGGTCCGGTATTGATGAAATCGACATAAACGCAGCGCGGACGGTCGTGACCCGGCGCCGTGGTCGCCGTGATGTGGCCGTCCTTGCGCGCCCAGCCGACGCCCCAACGGTCGAGCTCGCGGATGCAATCGGGCGCGTCTTCGCACAGCAGCCGCGACGATCCCTCGTCGCACAGGCCGCGGCCGGCCGCGATGGTGTTGTCGTAATGCGCTTGCGGATCGTCCGGCACCTCTTCGCCGAGCGCCGCCGCCACCGTCATCTGCGCCATTACGGTGGCGCCGCCACGGCCGATCAGACTCCGATCGGCAAGCAGCACCGTGGCACCGCCGCGCGCCGCCTCGATCGCCGCATACATACCGGCGGCTCCGGCCCCGATGACCAGTACATCGGTGTCGATGTTTGTGATCTCCACGTTCATTCACTGAAAATAGAATGCCGCTCGTTCCCGCGAAAGCTGGGACCCGGCGCTGGATTTCCGCTTTCGCGGCAATGAGCGAAGGACATCAGGCCGGCGCCGCAAAAGCAGCGGCGAGGCGCGCGGCGAATTGCCGTTCCATCTCCTTAGCCTTGGAGCGCAGCACCGGCTGGCCGAGGCTGCCGAGCTTTCCGGTGAGCGCGGTATCGACCTCGTAGCTGATTTTCGTCTGATCGCCGTCTTCGGTCAGCCGCGTCAGCGAGGTCGCGGTAAGCCGGCCGACGATGCCGAGCGGCGTGCCCTCAACCTTGGCGGCGATCTCGCTCGGCTCTTCGGCGCGTACCACCTGGACCGTGACGTTGAACTTGAAATTCATGTAGGCGACTTTGGTGGCGAACACGGCCGAGTAGGTATCGGGCGCGGTCTCCTGCAGATCCTGTACGCCGTCGACACAGGAGGCAAAAAAGCGTGCATCACGGACCTTCGCGTAAACCTGCGCACGCGGCGCCTTCACTGTTAGCTCGCCGGAGAATTTCATCGCGGTTCCTTACGATCTTCCTCTCCCCGCCTGCGGGAGGTTGTCCTTATCATGCCGTCGCCTTCAGCAGCGACGCGAGCGGGCGCGCCGGATCGGCGAGCGCTGCCGGATCGACCGGAATGCGGCGCTCGATCAGCCGGCGCGCGGCGGCGAGGTCGCGCTGCGCGTTGATGCCCATGGCGTAGACCAGCACGCCGTCCACGATCTCGAAGCTCAGCATGCTGTTGCCGGTGAGCGGCCGGCGAATGCGCTCTCCCGGCTGCGCTGGCGCGTAACCGACGCCCTGAATATAAAGGTCGTACTGCTCCGACCAGAACGACGGCACGGTGCGATAGGCGTCGCTTTTGCCGGCGGCGTTGCGCCCGGCGACCACGCCCTGATCCTGGGCGTGCTTCCAGTTCTCCAGACGAACAAGTCCGTGCGGCGCGGGAAAGCGCACCGCGTCGCCGGCCGCAAAGATCGCCGGATCGGCGGTGCGGCACTGCTCGTCGACCATGATGCCGTTGTCGGTCTTAAGCCCTGCGGCCGCGGCCAGCGCATCGTTCGGCCGCACGCCGGTGCCGACCACGACCGTGTCTGCCAGGAGGATTGCGCCCGCACTAGTCTCGATCTCAACCGCGTCAGGAGTGCCGCGCACGCCGACAATCGCGGTGGCGGTGTGCAGATCGACGCCGTGCCGGTGGTGCTGTCCGGCGATGAAGGCGCTGGTCTCTTCGTCACAGACTCGGGCCAAAATCCGCGGCGCCACTTCAAGCACGGTAACGCGCAGGCCTAGCTCGGCCGCAGAGGCTGCGGCTTCGAGGCCAATCAGCCCGCCGCCGACGACGACCAAATGCTTGCAACCACGCAAAGCCGTCGCGAGCGCGCGCGCATCCGCTTCGGTACGCAGGTAATGCACCCGCGGCATACCGAGCGGCAGTTGCGCCAGTTCGCGCACCAGCGATCCGGTCGCCAGCACCAGCGTATCGTAGCGATAACGCCGGCCGTTCGCGGCAATTACTTCGCGTGTGGCACAATCGATGGCGGTGACGACCGCTGTGCGTTCCAGCACCACGTCGTGCGCGGACGTCCCTTTGGGTCCGGCGATCAGCGCATGCTCGGGCAGCGCCTTGCCGGTCAGCACTGCCTTCGACAGCGGCGGCTTCTCATAGGGCTCGCAAGCCTCGTCCGTGAGCAGCAGAACGGATGCGGCTGGATCGGCGCGCTTGGCCTCGATCGCGGCGAAAACGCCGGCCGGGCCGCCGCCGATCACGACGATTTTTTTTGCTTCTTGGTCGGACATTGGCGGCGCTCAGGCGCGCAGCGCCGTGAGCATGTCCGTGATGTATTCGTCGGCGCTGGAGATCACCAGCATCATGGCGTGCGGGCGCAACTGCGCCAGCATCTTCGACAGCGTTTCGTCGCTCGACGTCGCGCCGCCCAGCACAAGCGCCGTGGTCATCACGTGCTTGACGTTGCAGGCCTCGCCGATGATCGCCGCCGCAGTGGCGCTCTCGCCCGCGGTCGCCACCATCACCACGAGGTCGGCCGAATTGACCTCATCGACCAGGTCTTTGGTGCGGCCGGCGAGATCGTTGAGCCAACCGCCCATCGAGAACGGCTCGCCGGCGCGCGGCGCGCCCGAGAATGACGATGCCGTGAGGAAGCTCGCGCGCTGCCACGGCCCGGCCGCAAGCTCCTTGACCACGCGCTCGCTCGGCGCATCCAGCGCGATCACCTTGACGGCGCGCGGCTGCGAATTGGGCCGATCGATGCGGAATTTCGCCTCCGCGGCCGAACTCATCCGCGCCGATTCGCTCTGCATGGCTCCGTCTCCTTACCCCGCCTGGATATGGCGGCCCGGCGGGGATATTTCATTCTCCGCCCTGTTGGGTATAACGGCCGTCCGTCACACCGAGCAAGTCACCGAAAGCTAATCTTCCATGCCTGGAAAGCGGATCGAACTGTGCAGCACCGGCGAAGTCGCCCCCGGCAACGCGCTGAAGGTCGAGGTTGAAGATTTGGCGCTGGCGGTGTTCAACGTCGGCGGCGAGTTCTTCGTCACCGACGACCTGTGCACGCACGGGCCTGGCTCGCTGTCCGAAGGTTATCTCGAGGACGACGTCATCGAGTGCAATTTCCATAACGGCCAGTTCAATGTGCGCACCGGCGAAGTCGTCGGCCCGCCCTGCATGGTGCCGATCAAGACCTATCCGGTGACAGTGGTGGACGACAAGGTGACGATTGAAGTGTGAGGCATAATTTAATGGTCTTGGCCGAACTTGATCCGGCCATCCATGACTTTCCTCACTCCCGCAAAACGTGGATGGCCGGGACAAGCCCGGCTGTGCCGGTTGTTGGGCTTACGCCCACATCCATTTAGCTTTGCTGTTGACGAAGCGCGCGGACCCGGCTTGTTAACGAGCCAAGAAATTCGAGGAGAAACGCCGATGATGCGATCCAGACCGCCGTTCCGCGCCGATGTGGTCGGCTCACTTCTGCGCACTGCACCGCTGAAAGAAGCCCGCGCCAAGCGCGACAGGGGCGAGATCACGCCGGCGCAGCTCAAGGAGGTCGAGGACCGCGAGATCGAGAAGATCATCAAGAAGCAGGAGGACGTCGGGCTCCAAGTCACGACCGACGGCGAATTCCGCCGCTCGTGGTGGCATTTCGACTTCTACGGCCTGCTCGACGGCATGGAGCGGTACACACTCGACCATGGCATCCAATTCCACGGCGTGCAGAGCCGGATGGAAAGCATCCGCGTCACGGGCAAGCTCGGCTTCACCAATCATCCGATGCTGGAGCATTTCAAGTTTCTCAAAGCCCACACCACGGTGACGCCGAAAATGTGCATCCCGAGCCCGGCGACGCTGCATTTCCGCCTCGAGCCCGGCGCGGTCGTCACCAAGGAATACGCCGACCGCGATGCCATTTTCGAGGACCTCGGCAAGACCTATCGGCAGGCCGTGCGCGCGTTCTACGACGCCGGCTGCCGCTATCTGCAGTTCGACGACACCGCCTGGGCCTATCTGTGCTCGCAGGCCGAGCTGAAAAAGGCGCGCGACCGCGGGCTCAACGCCGACCGACTGCAGCAGGACTATACGCGCGTCATCAATGCCGCGCTCGAAGGCAAGCCGGCCGACATGGTGATTACCACGCATGTGTGCCGCGGCAATTTCCGCTCCACCTGGATTTCCGAGGGCGGCTATGGGCCGGTCGCCGAGACGATGCTCGGCAAGCTGAATTACGACGGCTATTTCCTTGAATACGACAGCGAGCGCGCCGGCGGCTTCGAGCCGCTGCGCTTTTTGCCGAAAGGCAACAAGATCGTGGTGCTCGGTCTGGTCACGACCAAATCCGGCACGCTGGAAAAGAAGGACGACATCAAGCGCCGCATCGACGAAGCGACCAAATACGCGAGCCTCGATCAGCTGTGCCTTTCGCCGCAATGCGGCTTCGCCTCCACGGAAGAAGGCAACGTCCTCGCCGAGGATGAGCAATGGGCCAAGCTCCGCATGGTGGTGGAGTTGGCCAACGAAGTATGGCGCTGACGCGCCAGCCTGCCAGGCGACATCGCCGCCTTCTTGAAGCTGTGGATTCCCTGCATAGTCGCGACGCTGGAATCGAAATGTCGCCGGACGCGAACGAATGAGCGCGACGCGCGCAGCGGAGATCGGGAGATGGCGAAAACTCAAGTGAACGAAATCGCGGACGGCATCTATCGGATTTGCTCCGTGCGGGCGAACGAAAAGGCCCCACTGAGCTTCAACCAGTTCCTGATCGACGACGAACGCCCGGCTCTCATCCACACCGGCTATTACGAATCGTATGAAACGGTGCGCGCGGCCGTCGCCGAGGTCATCGACCCGAAGCGCATGGCTTATGTGGTGATTGGGCATTTCGAGGCCGACGAATGCGGCGGCATGGACCGCTTCGTCGCCGACGCTCCGCGTTCGGTGCTGGTGGCCAGCGAACTCGGCGCCTTGGTCAATCTGGCGCACTGGAATTACAAGGGCGCCGTGAAAGGCATGCGCGACGGCGACGTGCTCGATCTCGGCCGTCATCGCCTGCGCGTTCTGGAAACACCGCACGTGCATCATTGGGATTCGCTGATGATCTTCGACGAGACCACGCGCAGCCTGTTTCCGGCCGATCTGTTCATCCAGCCGGGCGATCAGCCGCCGGTCGTGACCGAAGACCTCACGGCGTCGATGCTCAGGCTGTATCGCAACACCGGCATTTTCGCCCATGAATCGCCGGTGCGGCAGGTCGTGGGTCGCGTACAGAAACTGGACCCCGCCTGGATTCACCCGATGCACGGCGGCAGCTTCGAGCGCGATCTCGCGTCGCGCTTCTATCAGGCGCTTGCCGAACAGCCGTTTGCCTATGCGGGAATGCTGCGCGGCCGCCAACTGCCGATTTAACGGACAGCAAAAGTTCACCGCACGATGAGCAACACCCTTCGCGGCGCCGACATCGTCGCTCGCTCGCTGCAGCAACTCGGCGCCCGGCGCATCTTCACGCTGTCCGGCAATCACATCATGTCGATCTTCGACGCCGCGCTTGATGCCGGCCTCGACCTCGTTCATGTCCGCCACGAGGCGGCCGCCGTGCACATGGCCGATGCGCATGGCCGGCTGACTGGCGAGGCCGGCATCGCGCTCGTCACCGGCGGGCCGGGCCACGCCAACGCGGTCGGCGCGCTGTACACGGCGCTCGCCGCCGAATCGCCGATGGTGCTGCTCTCCGGACACGCCGCGACCTGGGAGTTGGGCCGCGGCGGCTTTCAGGAATTGCGCCAGGCGGACATGGCGAAGCCGGTGACGAAGGCGTCGTGGACGGCGGAAAGTGTGGAGACTCTCGGGCGCGATATCGGCGAAGCCGTCCGCATCGCGCTGTCGGGCCGGCGCGGGCCCGTTCACGTGAGCCTGCCCTCCGATCTGCTTGACGCGCGCCTGGACGAAAGCGCGGTGACGTGGCCGGCAAGCGTACCGGTCCCGCGCACCGCGCTCGGCGACGCCGACTGCGGCAAAATCCTCGCTGCTCTTACCACCGCCGAACGTCCGCTCATTTTCGCCGGGCCGCAACTGTCGGGCGCGGCCGAACGCATGCTGTTGACGGAACTTGAAGCCGCCACCGGAACGCCGGCAATCGTTCTGGAAAGCCCGCGCGGACTCGCGGACGCGACGCTGGGTGCTCTGCGCGATGCAGCAAAGCGCGCCGATCTCATCGTGCTTCTCGGCAAGGCGCTCGATTTCACCATCAAATGGATGGCCGCCCCCGAGTTCGATCCGGCGGTCCGGGTCGTTGCTGTCGACCCAGACGCGGAACTCGTAGCGCGGGCGCTGCGCGAGAAGGGCGATACCCTGCTGCTTGGCGCCGTCGCCGATCCAGCGCTTGCCACCAAACAACTCGCGGCCGCCGCGAAACGCGCTGGCTCGCCGAAAACATCGTGGCTCGCTGAAGCCCGCCGCATGCTCGACGCGCGGCCGGCGGCGTGGCGCGACGTGACGTCGAACACGCCCGGCCGGCTGCATCCGGCCGAAGTATTTCGCGCCTTGCGTCCGTTCATCGAGCGCGATCAAGACACCATTCTCATCTGCGACGGCGGCGAATTCGCCCAGTGGGGCCAGAGCATGCTTCCGGTGCGGCGGCGTCTGATCAACGGCGTTGCCGGGGCGATCGGCAGTTCGCTGTCGTTTGCACTCGCGGCGCGGCTCATCGAATCCAAGGCGCCGGTGTTCGCTGTGCTCGGCGACGGCACCATTGGCTTCCACATCAGCGAATTCGAAACCGCGGTACGGCGCGCGCTGCCCTTTGTCGCCATCCTCGGCAACGACGCGCGCTGGAACGCGGAGAGCGAAATCCAGCGCCGCGTTTATGGCGCCAACCGGATGCATGGCTGCGAACTCCTGCCGGCGCGCTACGATCAGGTGGTGACGGCGCTGGGCGGTTACGGCGAATTGGTCGAACGCGCGGCCGATCTTCCCGCCGCCATCGAGCGCGCGCTCGCCAGCGGCAAGCCCGCCTGCATCAACGTGATGATCGAAAGCACCGCCGCTCCGGCGCTGAGCCTGCCGCTTTGAGCGGTCAGTGTCGCGGTACTCAGGTATTCCGTCCCGCATTGCGCAAAGCCGGCAGACCGATGCCGGTGGCGTCAAAGCCGCCGTCGACCGCGATCGTTTGCCCGGTGATGTAGCTGGCGCGGTCGCTGCACAAAAAGAAGATCGCCTCGGCAAGCTCCTGCTCCAGGCCGTAGCGGTTGAGCGGAATGGCATCGTGATAGGCGGCGCGAATCTCCGGCGTATGGACGGCCTTCGCCATCGCGGTATCGACCGGGCCCGGCGCCACGGCGTTGACCCGGATGCCGAGCGAAGCAAGCTCGATGGCTTGTTGCTGCGTCAAATGCGCGAGGCCGGCCTTGCTGGTGCCGTAGGCGGCGCGCAGCGTCGAGGCGCGCAGTCCCGATATCGACGTGATGTTGACGATCGCGCCACCGCCGCTGTCGCGCATCAGCGGCGCCGCGGCCTGCACACACAAGAATGGTCCGGTGAGGTTGACCGCGAGCACGCGCGACCAATCCTCGTAGGTGACATCGAGGATCGGTTTGAAGATCGCGATGCCCGCATTGTTGACCAGCGCATCGAGCCGCCCGAATTCCTTGGCGACGCGCGCAACCGCCGCAGCCACACCGGCGGCATCCGCCACGTCGGCGCAGATGGCGATAGTCTCACCCGCCGGTAGCGCCGCGTGGGTACGGCCAAGCGTGTCGCAGTCGATATCGAGCAGCGCGACGCGCCAGCCGTCGGCGAGGAATCGCCTGGCGGTCGCAAGCCCGATGCCGCGCGCGGCCCCTGTCACCAACGCGACTCTTTGTGTGCTGCCGGTCATCGCACCTTGTATCCACGTCGGCGCGCGGGACAACTATTTCCCGCATGCTTCACTCCCGTTTGTTTAAAGAAGCTTGAGGCTAGTGCCAAATCACTCGGCCGCGAGCGCGCTCGCCTTAAGCGGCAGCTTCAGGCGGTGCCACACGTCGACCAGCGCCTCGGCCAGCCGGTCGATCAGCGCGTCGTCGTGATACGGGCTCGGCGTGATACGCAGCCGCTCGGTGCCCTTCGGCACCGTCGGATAGTTGATCGGCTGGATATAGATGCCGTGCTCGGCGAGCAGCATGTCGCTCGCCGCCTTGCACTGCTCCGGATTGCCGACAAACACCGGCACGATATGGGTCGTGTTCATCATCACCGGCAGCCGCGCGGCGGACAGCACCGCCTTGGTGCGCGCGGCGCGGTCCTGCTGCCGCTCGCGCTCCCAGCTCGACGCTTTCAGATGGCGGATCGCGGCGGTCGCCGCGGCGGCGACCGGCGGCGGCAGCGCCGTGGTGAAAATAAAGCCCGGCGAGTAGGAGCGCACCGCATCGATGATCGCGGTGCTCGCCGCAATGTAGCCGCCGACGCAGCCGAACGCCTTGGCGAGCGTCGCTTCGATCACGTCGATACGGCCCATGGCGCCGTCGCGCTCGGCAATGCCAGCGCCGCGCGGACCGTACATGCCCACGGCGTGAACCTCGTCCACATAGGTCATGGCGCCGTATTGTTCGGCGAGATCGCAGATCTTGTTGATGTGGGCGATGTCGCCATCCATCGAATAGAGGCTCTCGAACACGATCAGCTTCGGCCGCTTCGGATCGACGGCCGCCAGCAGCTGTTCGAGATGCGCCATGTCGTTGTGGCGGAAAATCTGCTTGTCGGTGTGCGCCTGGCGCACACCTTCGATCATCGAATTGTGGTTCCACGCATCCGACAGAATGAGGCAGTTCGGCATCAGCCGCGCCAAGGTCGAGATGCCGGTCTCGTTCGACACGTAGCCGGACGTAAACACCAGCGCCGCTTCCTTGCGGTGCAGATCGGCAAGCTCGCGCTCAAGCTCGACCAGCGGATGATTGTTGCCGGCGATGTTGCGGGTGCCGCCGGCGCCAGTGCCCATGCGGGTCGCGGTCTCCACCATGGCGCCGATCACCTTCGGGTGCTGGCCCATGCCGAGGTAATCGTTCGAGCACCAGATCACGACGTTCTGCGGCCCGTCCGGCGAATGCCAGATGGCATGCGGAAAGCGGCCGGCGATGCGTTCGAGATCGGCGAACACGCGGTAGCGCCGCTCGGAATGCAGCCGGTCGAGCGCGTCGGTAAAATAGGCGCGGTAATCTACGGGCGTGTTGGGCCGATCGATCATACTGAGGCGGTCCCGGCAGGGAAGATGACTCTGACCAGAGAGTTCTAGAAGCGTTCCAGGGTGCTTGTCGAGACCACCTTGCGGGTAAATTCGTCGCGCACCTCGATGTGGATCAAACGCCGCGGCGTGCACGAGATCGTTGCGTTGAATTTTCCGTTTCGGCGGCACGATTTCGGCTGCGGCGGCACAGGCGGCAATCACATCCGTCTCCTTTCGCGCGATAGAAAAGGACGATCGCTTTCGCGGCGCCTCTTTCCCTTTCCCCTCCCCCTTGTGGGGAGGGGTTGGGGTGGGGGTCGCGCGGTCATGGGACTGCGGCAACGCGCACAAGCGCTCTCGTTCTCGCGGCGCGATTTTTGTTCGCACCCGAGCTATGAGCAAGCCACTCCCAAAAACCTCGCCGCATCCCAACCTTCGTCGGATCAACCCGGCAGTGGAGTGCCAAATTCATCACGATCGGGCACGGCGCACGAACGAACGAACGGAAAAAGAAAAAGGAAGCAGAACGCCGAAAGGCGCGTAGTCACCGCCGCACCTGCAGGGTGCGGCGCTGCCCCCACCCTGACCCTCCCCCGCTTGCGGGGGAGGGAATGGGAGGGGGCAGCTCGCCTTCCGGCGTTCCACTGCGGCTCTCGCCAGGGAGACAGCTGGTCCCCAAGGCTCAGCGTCAGGCCACGCTTCTGGGGCGGTCCGGAGCGTTCGGTCCTGTACGGCCGCCCCAACCGGGGGGCGGAGACCTTGCGCCTTTGCACGGGCGTTACCCGCGCCGGAAAACCAAACAACCCGTCCCCGTTCCAGTGAGCACCTCACATGCCGGTCATTGTGCCGGCAGGTTGATGCCCGACGCCGCCCGAGTGCAAAGGGGACGAACCCTCTGCCCGCGAGCACCACAACCCGCTCCGCCGGCCGGAGTCACCGGCCGTCGTCCTTTCAAGCAAGCGGGATGCACTCTTTTAGTTCGCCGCGGGGCCGATTTCAATAAATTCCGTTTGCGCGCTTTATCTGCTTGATCCGACGCGAGATTTTTTTCGCTGTTTGTTTGATTCGCGGCGCGGCAATTGTGGCAGGCTGCCTTGATTTGTGTTTGTTCTGCTAACGTGCGGAGAGTGCGAGCGTTTTGGGCGAATCATGCCGACCTGGATTCGTCATGCCCGCACCTGTCGCGGGCATCCACGTCTTAAGCCGATGCAGATCGAAGACGTGGATGGCCGGAACAGGTCCGGCCATGACGGGGTGAGTGGGGCTCATCGTTATTGGTCTGCCAGAAAGGCCTCGGCTTCGGTAAGAGTAGCGAAGCGTCCAAGTTCGCGGTAGTCCGCGTCATGTTCGGCAGTTTCAGGCGACCTTAACACCACAAACTTATCGCCCTCTTCTACAATCACGTCCGTCAAATCATCGCTATCGTAAGGTGACATGTGTCGAGCGCCACAGAAGCGACAATCATCGTCGCACGTGCAGGACCATTGATCCTTCCAGCGGCGGCGACAATGTTCACATTCGTAATAATTGCGGTACCAAACCATCTTTTGTCTCCAGATCAGAGTTCCGATCGCAGGCGATAATATCCACGAGAGACAAAATCGAGGTAGCCACGATTTCTCAGAAATTGAAGTTGTTGACGGATCTTTGGCCGCACGTTCTGGTTTCCTGGATATAGCTTGGCCAGTCGCTCTTCGAACGCGTACACATCATCGAGCTGAAATTCTCGCCTTCCGATAGATTCCACACACTTCATCACATCCAGCAGCCAACCTCTCGCCTCCAGGCCTTGATCGCGCAGAAACAGCGTTCTATTCCATTTTTCGAGCACCGACTCCTTCGGCTCCGGTTGGCCGGCTCGAACGATAAATATCTTTCCGGCTTCTGGAATCTGGTCGAGTAAGATGTGCGAGCCCACCCAGCCTGCTCGCCTAGCGGTAACGCCCAATGGCTTGCGCTCTGCGATAATATCTATCACGAAGAAATGCTTTGGCACGACAAGGAAATTCACGACGCTACGCTGATTGAGATCGTAATTTAGAAGGAAAAGGTTGGGATTATTGTTAGCCGCAAGTCGCTCGCATTTGGTTCTAAACGAACCGTCCAATACCTTTTTTCCGAAGGGATTCTTCTGGCTTTTTAGCTCGTATTCCTCGTTACAAGATGTGCAGAAGAAATCAGCCACGGGGCTGTTATTAGGAAACGCTCTTATTTTAGCGCCTCCGCAATTAGGGCAGAATACCTGATCGCCCACCCAACGCTCTGTCCATACCCGCGCGCTTTGTGAGCCGCTGTTATAGGCAATTTGAGGCTCTTCAAAACCTAATTTCATATTCAGTCCGACTGCGATTGCAGATCGTCTTAGCCACATGAAAGATAAAATCAGCTTTGAAGAAACGCTGCAATGTGTCGCGTCAGCAAGACAGTTTTTACCGCGGCGGCATGGTGCGCTCTGACCTTGCGCCGGTGCTCTGCCGCACCGCCAACCTCCTCCCCAGCACCCACGGCAGCAGCACGACAACAAAGCCGATCGGCACCAGCGCGACGAGCACGATCGCCCGCTGCGGCCAGGGGCCGAGCGCGGCGACGAATGGCGGAATGATGATGCCGGCCGGCGGATTGCCGACGAAGCCGTAATCGGCGCCGAGCCACAGATCGATCGGCAGGACCAGCGCCACATAGATCAGGCTCGCGAGCACCGCGATGCCGAGATCGCGCCAGCCGGGACGGAAGCCGCGCACCGCGACATCGTAGGCCGCGCAGGCGGCGATGATGGTGTGCGACAGCCAGAATGCCCAGAACAACACGAAGGCCGGACCGTCGATCAGCGCCGGCTGGATGAAGGCCTGCGCGGTCAGCGCCGCGGTCCAGAAATAAAGCGTGGCGCGGGCGAAGCGCCAGCCGGTGACGAGCGCGAGCGGCGCGATGAGGCCGTTGATGTCGCACAGCTGCAGCGGCAGCCCGCCGCGCCAGTCGATGCCACGCGAGTTCCACCAGACGTTATAGGCGAGCCAGACGGCGACGGCGAACACGGCGAGGCTGCAGCGCAAACTGCGCTCGGCATCTTTTTGCAGCGCGCGGCCCAACAGACTTGGCGCGGCGATCAGCACGAGGCAGACCAGCAGCGTGACGCCGTGCAGCCAGCCGTAAGGCGCGAACACCGTCCACGCGCCGGGGGTGATGTCGAGCGGCGGGTTCATGGGGTCAGGCCTGGGCCTCGTTTCCCGGATGCGGCGCAGCGTGAAACGGTGCGCCGCTGATCCGGGACCGTCGCAAGCTCCATGTTTGTTACGATCCCGGGTCTGCAACGCACCATTGCGCTTCGCTCCATGCTGCGCTGCGCCCGGGAAATGAGGGTATTTTGTTGCGGCACGACTGAGACGGCGCGGCGATCATTGCTCCGCCCGCAGCGGCCGGGTCAGCAGCGATTCGATCGCCTCGCCGACGCTCATCCGCTCGTCCAGGAGCGCCGCGACCGCGGCCGAGATCGGCATGTCGACGCCGCGCTCGCGCGCCATGTCGAGCAGCACCGGCGCGGTGAAGACGCCTTCGGCGAGGCCGCCGTGAATTTCGGCGGGCCGCTGGCCGCGGCCAAGCGCTGCGCCGAACGAGAAATTGCGCGATTGCGGGCTCGAACAGGTGAGCAACAGATCGCCGAGCCCGGACAGACCCATCATGGTCTCCGCCTTGGCGCCGTAAGCGCGGCCGAAGCGGGCCAGCTCGGCAAAACCGCGCGTGGTGAGCGCGGCCGCGGCGCTGGCGCCGAGTTCGCGGCCGGCGACCACGCCGGCGGCGATGGCGAGCACGTTCTTGGCGGCGCCGCCGATCTCGACGCCGCGCACGTCGGTGGAATGATACGGGCGAAAGCTCGCCGAGCCGATCGCGCGCGCCAGTTCGGCGGCGAGCGTGTCGTCGCGCGCCGCCAGCGTCACCGCGGTCGGCAGGCCGCGTGCCACGTCGGCAGCGAAGCTCGGTCCTGACAGAATCGCCGGCTCGGCCTGCGGCGCGCAGGCGGCGACGATGTCGGTGACGAATTGTTTGCTGCCGCGCTCGATGCCCTTGGCGCAAACCACGACCGGCGTCTGCGCGGCAAGCAGCGGCGCCAGCGCGGTGGCGGCGCTGCGCACCGCCTGCGTGGGGACGACAAGCAGGATCGCCTGCGCGCGTGAGGCGGCGGCCAAGTCGTCCGCAACGGCGATGCGGTCGTCGAGGCGCACACCGGGCAGGAAAAGACTTTCGCGCTTTTCTTTCAGGTTGGCCGCGTTGGCGGCGTCATGCTCCCACAGCACGACGTTGCGGCCGGCGCGCGCGCAAGTCAGCGCCAGCGCCGTTCCCCAGGCGCCGCCACCGATCACCGCGATGTCGTTGAAGGTCATGTTTTGTCATGCTCCGCGAAGGCGGAGCATCCAGTACTCTGTGCGGTAACTATCTTGGCTGCGCCCTCGCCACCAATCCTGCGATTACTGGATCGTCCGCCTGCGCGGACGATGACAGTGCTGGCTATCTTAACGCTTATGCGCAGACACTATAATACTTCCCCGCGCAACAGCTTCGGCACGTCGCCGACGAGGCCGGCGGCTTCGCGGATGAACAGGCGCTTCAATCCAGGCAGGCGATCGACCATGCCGAGGCCGACATCGCGGGCGAGGCGGAGCACATCGGAGCGGTTGGAGAACAGCCGGTTCAGCCCGTCGGTGGCAAAGCCCATCGCCATGGTGTCGAAGCGGCGCCAGCGTTGATACTGCTCGAGCACGTTTGCCGTGCCGGGATCGAGTCCGAGCCGCGCCGCATCGACGATGACTTCGGCCAGGGCGGCAACGTCCTTCAGCCCCATGTTGAGCCCCTGCCCGGCGATCGGATGAATCACATGCGCGGCGTCGCCGACGAGGGCGATGCGATCGGCGATGAACGAACGCGCCACGAAAAAGCCGAGCGGGTGTACACGCCGCGCGCCGATCACCGTGAGTTCGCCGAGGTGCAGCTTGAAGCGCTGTTCCAGCTCGGCGTGAAACTCCTCGTCCGGCAGCGCCATGATGCGTTCGGCCTCGTCCGTGCGCTCGGTCCATACGATCGAGGAACGGCGGTCCGTCAGCGGCAGGATGGCAAACGGCCCCGCGGGGAGAAAATGCTCTTCGGCACGGCCCTTGTGATCGCGCTCGTGCGCGACATTGATGACGATCGCCGACTGGCCGTAATTCCATCCGTGCGTCGCGATGCCTGCGGTCTGGCGGATCGTCGAGCGCGCGCCATCGGCGGCGACCAGCAGGCGCGCCGCGATGGAGCCGCAGTCTGCGAGCGTCGCGGCGATCCGGCTGGCGTTCTCCGAGGGAGGCGAGAATTGTTTCACCGCATCGGCCAGCAGCGCGACACCGCAATCGCGCGCCTTCGCTTGCAGCGCCGCGAACAGGTGCTGGTTCTCGATCATGTGCGCGAACGGTTCGCCCGGCTCGATATCGCCACCGAAGCTCAGGAACGCCGGCCGCGTCGCGTCGTCGAGCCGGCTGTCGGTGACCACCATGTCGAGGATCGGTTGCGCCTGCCCGCCAACGGCGTCCCAGACGCCGATCGCCTCGAACAGCCGCCGCGCGGCGGCGACAATCGCGGACGCCCGTTCGTCGCCGTCGTGGCTTCGGCCCAGCGCCGGATCCGCAACCGTCACGGCAAACGACGAGCCGAGCGCCTGCCGCAGCGCGATCGCAAGGGTGAGGCCGGCAAATCCGCCGCCGGCAATCAGCACATCGGTGCCGTTCGGGGTCATCGCTTAAGTGTAGAACAAATCTCGACGGATTGATCCCCCTTACCCGCTCGCGCGACGCGAACGGCACTGTAACAGCACCGGGCTTGACCCCGGGGGCGTTCCCGTATGCAAAGAAGCCGGCATGGTTTCCCGGATGCGGTGCATCGTGAAACGGTGCACCGCTGCTCCGGGATCGTTTCAGGCTCCGAATGTGTAACGATCCCGGGTCTGCAGCGCACCATTTCGCTTCGCTCCATGCTGCGCTGCGCCCGGGAAACCAGAACGTGAGAGAGTTATGTCCGCCGTACAGGAATTGATTGAGACCCTCGATCTCGAACCGCTGGAAGTGAATCTGTTTCGCGGGCGCTCGCCGCAATCGCGCTGGCAACGCGTGTTCGGCGGTCAGGTGATCGGCCAGGCGCTGGTCGCGGCCTGCCGCACGGTCGATGACGTGACGGCGCGGCCGCCGCACTCACTGCACGCCTATTTCATGCTCGGCGGCGATCCCAAGGTTCCGATCATCTACGAGGTCGACCGCATCCGCGACGGCAAGAGTTTCACCACCCGCCGTGTCAACGCCATCCAGCATGGGCAGGCGATCTTCACCATGGCGGCGTCGTTTCATCTGATCGAGCAAGGGCTGTCGCACGCCGCCCGGATGCCGGACGTGCCGGCGCCCGAAAAGCTGCCGACCGAAGCCGAGCTGAAAGAGCGCATCTGGCCGGTGATGCCCGAGCCGGTGCGACGCTATTACGAGCGCGAGCGGCCGATCGAGCTGCGTCCGGTCGAGATGGGCCGCTATCTGGGCGAGAAGAATCCGGAAGGGCGCTTCAACGTCTGGATTCGGGCGACGGGAGAATTACCCGGTTCGCCCGCGATCCATCAATGTGTGCTGGCCTACGCGTCCGACATGATGCTGCTCGACGCCGCGCTCATTCCGCACGGCAAGAGCGTGTTCAGCGAAGACATCATGGCGGCAAGCCTCGACCATGCGCTGTGGTTTCATCGCCCGTTCCGTGCCGACGAATGGCTGCTCTATGCGCAGGACTCACCGAACCTTAGCGGCTCGCTCGGCTTTTCCCGCGGATCGATTTTCACGCGCGACGGCACGCTGGTCGCTTCGGTGGCGCAAGAGGGATTGCTGCGGCAGCGGCGGGCGAAACCGTCATAACGCCGTTTCCCGGGCGCAGCGCAGCACGCAGTGATGCGCTGCAGACCCGGGATCGTTACAGACTCCGCGTGCGCAACGATCCCGGATCAGCGGCGCACCGTTTCACGCTGCGCCGCATCCGGGAAACGCGAATCAGAGCACCTACTGCGCCTTGATGCCGGCCGCCTTGATGACTGGCGCCCATTTGGCGAGCTCGGCCTTTTCATAGGCCGCCAGCGCCGCGGGGTTCTGCTGATCGGCCGGGAAGATGACCTGGCCGAGCTGCGTGAGCCTGTCCTTGATGGTCGGATCGGCCAACGCGGCCTGTACTGCCGCATCGAGCTTGGCAACGATGTCGGGCGGCGTTCCTTTGGGAGCCCAAAGCCCGTGCCAGAACGGCAGGCTCACGCCGGGGGCGCCCGATTCGGCCAACGTCGGCGTGTCAGGCAATTTCGGCCAGCGCTTATCGTCGACGACCGCAAACGCCTTGAACTTGTGCGCCGTGACATAGGGCAGCGACGCCGACGCCTCCAGGCACGACAGATCGATATGGCCCCCGATCAGGTCCGTGATCGCCGGGCCGGCGCCGCGATACGGCACATAATCGAATTTGACGCCGATGGCTTTGGCAAACGACACCGCTCCGAGCTGCGCGGCACTGCCGGTGCCGACGGTACCAAACGTGGCGGGCGATTTTTTTGCCTTGAGCCAGGCGATCAGCTCTTTGGCGGAGTTCGGCGGAATCGCGTCCTTGCCGAGAATCAACAGCGGCGAATAGGCCAGCAACGAAATCGGCGCCAAGTCCGTCTGAATGTCGTAATCGAGCTTGTAGATCTGCGGCGAGCCGACGTGGCTCGACCAGTTGCCGATGCCGATCGTGTAGCCGTCGGAGGCGGCGTGAACCACGCGCCCGGTGGCGATCGTGCCGCTGGCGCCGCTGACGGTCTCGACCACGATGGTTTGGCCGAGCTTGTCTCCCATGCCTTTGGCGAGCAGCCGCGCCAACGCGTCGGTTGGGCCGCCGGGTGGAAATCCGACCATGAGCGTGATCGGATGTGACGGAAAACTGTCCGCACGCGCGGCCGCCATGCCCAACAGGACAGCGAACGCCGCAATGGCGAGCGTGAGCTTCTGCATCGTCCTCCCCTTTTCGTTTGCGCTCTTGTTCGCGGCGCTTTTGCGCGACGATGACACGGTGCGCGCCGGCCTGATAGGTCAGCAGCCCTGTCACGACGCGGCGCGATGCCTATATCCACGGCTTCGGTCGGCCGCTGTGGCGGCCGATTGACGCTGGCCCCGCGGCCCCTGTAACCATCCGGAAATGTTTGAATTTTTTGAACGAATCCTGAGCCCGACGGCAACGCCGGAGAACCCGGAGCCGCCGGCTACGCTGGTCGCCTTCCTGTGGCACTTTGCCCGGCAGGCGAAATGGCTGTTCGCGGCCTTGTTCGTGGTCGAACTGATGTCGGCGCTGACCGACAGCGCGGTGCCGTGGTTCATGGGCCGGGTGGTCACACTGGTGACGAAGACCCCGCCCGACCGCTTGTTCGCCGCGCACTGGCCCTTGCTCGTCGGTATCGTGGCGTTCATCGTCATTGTGCGGCCAGCGGTGACGCTGATGCGTTACCTGATTTCCAACCAGGCCATTGCGGCGCCGTTCACCGGCCTGATCCGCTGGCAGTCGCACTGGCACTGTGGCGGCGCCGAACGCTAAAACTCCTTCGGCAGTTCGTGCGCCCACTTGGCGCGCATGCGCGCGTCAAGTTCTTTGCTTGAGCGGGCGATGGTCGGGAATGTTTTTTTGCGATTGAACGGAACGCAGGCGTCGATCACGACGCGCGAATTGCGCCGGTCTTTTTCGGTGTCGTAGCACATCGGATCGAGCGCTGAGCTCCAGCCGCCGTGAATGACGTCGACCTGCATGCGCGGGTCGCAGCGCGTGCACATCGCCCAGATCACGTCGTTGATGTTGGTCGGGTCGATGTCCTCGTCGACCACGATGGTCCAACGGTTGCAGTAGGCGCCGGCATGGCAGTGCGAGGCGACCATGCCGGCCTGCTTGGCGTGGCCGCCGTAAAGCTGCTTGATCGAGACGGTGAGCATGAACCGGCTGCCGCCGGCTTCGTGCGCCCACACACCTCTGACTTCCGGAATGCCGGCGGCTTCGAGCTGATTCCACACCGCGCCGCACCGATAGGTGCCAAGATAAAACGTGTTGTCATTTGGCGGCACCGCCGGAATGGCCCCGACCAGGATCGGATCGTTGCGGTGCATCATTGTGGCGATGCGGATCGCCGGCTCAGGCGCGCTGCCCGACGCGTAGTAACCGGTCCATTCGCCGAGCGGACCTTCCTGCACCTTGTCGTCGGGATGAATGAAACCCTCGAAGGCGATCTCGGCATTCGCCGGTACCGGCAGTCCGGTGCGCGGCATGTTGAACACTTCGATCGGTTCGCCAAGGATGCCGCCGGCGGCCTCCATCTCGTTCTTGCCGTACGGAATCTCGAGGCCCGCCAGCATGAGCAGCGCCGGGTGCATGCCGGCAATCACCGCGACCGGACAGGGCTGTCCGCGGTCGTGATATTTGCCCATGATGATGCGGCCGTGCTTGCCGGGCGACATCATCACCGAGGCCACGTCGGGCTCGTGGCTTTGCACGCGATAACAGCCGTAGTTGAGCCAGCCGGAATCCGGATCGCGCATTACCACCATGCAGCCGGTGCCGATATACGGACCGCCGTCATGCTCGTGCCAGATCGGCGTCGGGATTTTCTGGATATCGATATCCTTGCCTTCGAACACGTTTTCCAGGAGCGGCCCGCCATTGACCTCCCGCGGCTGGTGCGACGGCGCGTGTTTCATGTAGTTGCGCCACCATTGGATCAGCTCCATTTCGGATGCCTGCGGCGGCAATCCGAGCGCGACGTTGATGCGCGGCACCGAGGTCAGGATGTTGGCGATGACGCGCCGGCCGCTCGGAAAGCCCGGTACCTCGTCGAACAGCAGTGCCGGGTTGCCCATCTTGCGCTGATAAATGTCGACGAAGCCGCCGATCTCCTCTTTGGGTTCGGCGCCCTTGATGGTTTTCAACTCACCGGCCGCTGCGACGCCCTTGATCCAATCCCGTAAGTCCTTGTTGGCCATTGCAACTCCTAACGAATTTTACCGCCAGACCTGTCCGATGGTCACGAATTTCAGCCGGGGAGGCAATCGCGTTTTTTCGCTTGCTACTTTGACGTGCCGGCATGCCATTTGCTTCGTGGACTGCGACTGGACGCGTGATGACAGTGCCCGCAACATCCTTGTATGCTCTTTTGCGGCCGTAAGCCGTAAAGTGATCCCATGAGCCGTAAGCCCTGGAGGTGATCCCATGCGCCCTTCCGCCTTTCAGCGTTCCCCGATGTCGCGCCGGCGCCTGCTCAAAGCGTCCGCCGCTGGGGCTCTCGCACTGCCGTTCTTGGCAAAGCGATCCGGCGCCGCGGGCGCACTTAAACCGGTCAGCATGACGCTCGATTGGATTTATGAAGGACCAAATCTCGGCTTTCTGGTCGCTCACGACCAGGGCTATTACCGAGACGCCGGGCTCGACGTGAGCATCGTCGCCGGCAAAGGCTCGGCCAACACGGCTCAGCTGATCGCCAACAAGGCGGCGCAGGTCGGCTTTTCCGACGGCTACGCGGTGAGCATCGGCATCAGCAAGGGCATGAACATCAAGACCATCGGTAGCGTCTATCGCGGCAACCCTTCGGCGATCATGGTGAAGGCCGCTTCCAGCATCAAGTCGCCGAAGGATCTGGAAGGCAAGACCGTGGCGATGGTCGCCAGCAGCGGCCAGTTCCAGCAATGGCCCGCCTTCGTCAAGGGCGCCGGTCTCGATGTTTCGAAGATCAATCTCGTCAACCTGGCGCCGCCGAGTCTTGGGCCGGCGCTGATCGACGGCAAGGTCGATGCTATCGGCGGCTACGTGCAAAGTTACGTCCCGATCATCGAAATCCGCGGCAAGTCGCCGACCCGCTCGTTCTGGTTTTCCGACTACGGCGTCAATGTCGTCTCCAACGGCATCATCGCGCATGACGATCTGATCAAGAGCGATCCCGAAATGCTGCGGGCATTCGTACCGGCGAGCATCAAGGGTTTCATCTATGCGCGCCAGCATCCGGACGAGGCCGCGGCGACGGTGAAGAAATATTCGCCGACCATCGACCCTGCCATCATCAAGCGCGAGTTCGAAGTGTCGTGGAAGACTTGGGTGACGCCCAACACCAAAGGTAAGCCGCTCGGCTGGGGTTCTGACGCCGACTGGACGTCCGCCATTTCGGTCCTCAAACAATATGGCGGCGTCACAGCGCCGCTGACGACGAAAGAGCTCTACACCAATGACTTCGTGCCGAACGGCGCCGAATACGTGCCGCCGCAGCCGGCCTAAGCGCCGGGGAAACCTCGGCAAACGGCTGAAGTCCCGGCACGTGTCTTGCCTTGTGCAGCCGTGCCGCAGCGAAAGGCGTACATTCGCGTGAAAGCATGCTGATATCGGATGCGAATGTTGGAATTGGATCACGCGTGAACCAGATTACCGACGATCAAGCCTATCTGCGCGTCGAGAATCTCTCGAAGGTCTATGCGACGCGTGACGGTGAGGTGCGTGCACTCAACGGCATCTCGTTCACGCAGCGGCGCGGTGAATTCATCTCGCATGTCGGCCCGAGCGGCTGCGGCAAAAGCACCTTGCTGATGATCGCCGCCGGCCTCATTCCACCGTCCAGCGGCGCTGTGAAAGTCGGCAGCCACACGGTGCAACGTCCGCGAACCGATATCGGGATTGTCTTTCAAAGCCCGGTGTTGCTCGACTGGCGCACCGCGCTCGGAAACATCATGCTGCAGGCCGAAGCGCGGAAGATGAACCGCAAGGATGCCGAAGCGCGTGCGCGAGAACTGCTGGCAACCGTCGGGCTCGACGGATTCGAGCAGCGGTTTCCGCACGAACTGTCCGGCGGCATGCGCCAGCGGGTCTCGATCTGCCGCGCTCTCATCCATAATCCCGATCACTTGCTGATGGACGAACCGTTCGGCGCGCTCGATGCCTTGACGCGCGACCAGCTTGTATTGGATCTGCAGGCGCTGGTGAGCGAGCGGCGCATGACCGTGCTGTTCATTACGCACAGCATCGCCGAGGCCGTGTTTCTGTCCGACCGCGTCATCGTGATGACGCCGCGGCCCGGTTGCATCGACCGTATCATTGATATCAAGCTGCCACGGCCGCGGACGCTTGCGATGCGCGAGACGCCGGAATTTGCCGAATACAGCCGCGAGATATTGGAGCTGTTTTTGGCACGCGGCGTATTACGGGAACATGGCGCTGAGCCGAGCCGAAAAGGAGTGGCGCGATGACCGACATGGTGAATACGCCGGGTCTGGCAACGCCGCAGTCCGGAGGCGATCTCGAAGCCGCGGCGCAGCGCCGCCGCCGCCAGAGCGTGCGCCGCGAACGGATCGGCTCTGTGGCCTATCCGATCGGCATGATGGTGGTAGCGCTCGCGCTCTGGGAAATCGCCACGCGGGCGCTTTCCATTCCGCCGTACCTGCTGCCAGCGCCAAGCGCCATCATCGAGTCGATGTACAAGAATTCGGCGGTGCTGATCAAGGAAAGTGTCGGCACCACGCTCGAAATCCTGCTCGGCTTCGCGCTCAGCGTCGTCGTCGGTATCCCGCTGGCGCTTGCCATCTATCTGTGGCGGCCGTTCGCCCGCGCCATCTATCCGGTGCTGGTGTCATCCCAAGCGGTGCCGAAAGTTGCCATCGCGCCGCTGTTTCTGGTCTGGTTCGGCTTCGGCCTTTTGCCGAAAGTGCTGATCGCGTTCCTGATCGCCTTCTTTCCCGTCGTCATCAACACCGCGATGGGACTTGCGGCGCTGGAACGCGAGAAGATCTATCTGGCCCAGTCGATGGGGCTTGGGCCATTCGCAACCTTTTTCAAAATCCAGCTGCCGAACGCGATGCCGTCGATCTTCGCTGGATTAAAGATATCGATCACATTTGCGGTAGTCGGCGCGGTGGTGGGCGAGTTTGTCGGCGGCCAGGGCGGCCTCGGTTATCTGCTGCTGATCGCCAATGGCAATATGGACACGGCGCTGTTGTTCGGCGGCATCGTGGCGCTCACCTTGCTGGGCGTGGTGCTGTTTCTTCTGATCGGCGTCGTCGAACGCCTGGTGCTGCCGCCGCATGCCGTCGAGCAAAGCTCGTTCGGCAAGAACGACCATGCGGGCGCTGGTTGCTAAGCGGCAGCGCTATCGCCGCTACATCGCGACCTTGTGCAAAAACCCATCGACGCTGCCGCGCAGGCTGTCGGCCGCCGTTTCGACCGCAGCCGAGGCCGCGAGTACGGTGCCGGCCGCAGTCCGCATACCGGCCATCGCGCTGGAGACGCGCTGCAGGTCCGAAACGGCCGATCTGGTGCCGGACGCCGCACCGGCGACATTGCTGGAAATCTCACCGGTGGCGGCGTGCTGTTCTTCGATCGCGGCGGCGATTGCGCCGGTGAATTGCTGGATCTCCTGCATGCGGCCAGTGATGCTGGCGATGGCGCGCACGGTGCTTTGCGTCGAAGACTGCACGGCCGCGATCTGAGCGGCGATCACTTCGGTCGCCTTCCCGGTCTGTACCGCCAGCGCCTTGACCTCGGAGGCGACGACCGCGAAGCCCTTGCCGGCGGTGCCGGCACGCGCCGCCTCTATGGTGGCATTGAGCGCCAAGAGATTGGTCTGTCCGGCAACGCTTTGAATAAGTTTGACGACATCGTCGATTTTCTGCGCCGCTTGTGCCAGTCCGTTGATCTCGGCGTTGGTGGACTGCGCCTCGTCGGCCGCTGCGCGCACCACTTCGGCCGCTCGCAACAGTTGGCGATTGATCTCGGCGATCGAGCGCGACAATTCCTCGGCGGCCGTGGAGGCGCTCTGAACGCGGCACGAAGCCTCGTTGGACGTGCGCAAAGCGCCTTCGGTATGCGTCGTGGTCGCGTTCGAGGTCGCCGACAGCGCGCCGGCCGTCGCTTTCATCGTCGCCACGCCATCGGCGACGGTCCGCAAAACAACCTCGACGCTTTGACGGAACCAAGAGATGGCCTCATCGACTGTCGCCCGGCGCGCCTCCTGCTCGCTGAGCAAGGTGTTCTGTCTTTCGGCCTTGCGCCGGTTTGTAATATCGTGATGCGTACCGATCCAGTAGGAGCCTCCGGGAATCGCGCGGTTGACCACGGCGATGGACCGGCCGTCCTCAAGTTCGGCGACGAAGTTTTGCGTCTTTCCGGACGCCGCCAGCTCCATCAGCTCGGCGCAATAGCGGTCTGGATCGCGCTGCAACCCGCCGATCTTGAACCGATGCCGGACGATTTCGGTCAGACTGGCGCCGGGTCTCACGACATCCCGCGATAACCGGTAGATTTCAAGGTAACGCTCGTTACAGACAGCGAGGCGGCCGGCACGGTCGAACATCACCACGCCTTGCGTCATGTTGTTCAGCGCCATGTCCAATAGATGCCCTTTATCGTCGAGGCGGCGATCGACAAGCGCGCAGATCAGGCTGGTGCCCAGTATTGCCACCGCCATGCTGGCGACCGCGATCGTTAGCGAGGCCGGCGACAACGACAAGGCCGTGAAGGTTCGTGTCGGATCGGGAACGATCGCGACCGCCCCCATGGCGGTGAAATGGTGTGAGACGATGGCGAGAGTCAAAAGCAACGCCGAGGCAAACACCGCCCGGGTTCCGGGCCACGACACGGCCACAGCCAACGCCGCCATTCCGAGCAGCACGCCGATGACGATCGAAGCCAATACCAGCGGGATGTCCCAAGTTATCCGGCCAGGCAGTTCGAGCGCCCACATGCCGAGATAATGCATGCAGGCAACGCCGGCGCCGATGATGCCGCCGCCGATCGCCGCCCCCCAGCGCGTCGGAAGGAATATAGCCGCTGCCAAACCGGCTGCGGTGACAAGCCCGGCGGCCAGCAGCGAAAAGGTTGTCAGACTGATGTCGTACGCAACGGGCACGCCGGGCTGATAGGCCAGCATTGCCAGGAAGTGCGTCGCCCAGATGCCGTAGCCGGCTGCGACGCCGGCAGCGGCAATCCAAATGGCGCGCGAAGGGCCGCCGGTCGAACGAGCGCGATTAAACAGCGTGATCGCCGTCAGACTCGACAGAAAGCAGACTAGTCCGGCAACGACGACCAGACGCCAATCGTGTTGCGTTGTTAAGCAGCTGAAGACGCGAAACATTACGGCATACGTCCGCGCAGAGCGACACCATACGGCCGCAATCCCAGTGGTAGCGAAGACCGATTTACGGCACGTTAATCAACGGCCGTGAAGCAAGCCAAAGCGCGCTCGCCCTAGCCTGCGAGGATCTGCTTGTCGGGATCGAGCCAGAACGCCCAAACGGCGGACCCGGCGACCAGGAGTACGGCAGCGACGATGAACGGCGCCTGCCAGTTGCCGCCTTGCGCCAGAAACCCGAACACCAGCGGCGACAGCGCACCGCCGATATTGCCGGCCATGTTCATCATACCCGACACCGTGCCCGAATATTTTCCGCCGGTGTCCATCGGCACTGCCCAGGACGGCCCAATGGTGAATTCCAGAAAGAACATCGACGCGGTGAGGCCGTACACCGCCACGTAGGCGTTGCTGGTCAGCGCCGCCGGCACGATGCAGATGGCACAGCCGAGCAACCCGACGATCGCCACAACGCGGCGGCCGATCCTGGCGCTGCCCGTCACCTTGAGCAGCCAATCCGTCGTCACTCCGCCGACCGTGTCGCCGATGACGCCGGCAAACAACGGCAGCGACGCGTACAGGCCGACCTTGATCAGCGTGAAGTGGCGCGCTTCCATCAGGTACGACGGCAGCCAGCTCAGGAAAATCCACAGGCAATAAACGTAGGTGAAGTAGGCGCACATGATCGCCCACATATTGGGTGAGCGCACCAGCACGGACCACGGCACGTTAGTCTGTTGTTCGATCGGCGGCGGATTGATGGCGCCCTTGCCGTCGAGGCCGCGAATGGTCTCAAGCTCGCTCTTGTTCACCAGCGAATGCTCTTCCGGCAGATTGCGGTACGTGAGGTACCACCACAGCGACCAGACCAGGCCGGACGCGCCACAAATGTAGAACACCGAGCGCCAGCCGAAATGGCTCATGATCAGGACGACAATCGGCGGCGCGATCGCCGCACCGAGGCGGCTGGCGCTGTGTGTGACACCCTGCACCAAGCCGCGCTCGCGTCGCGGATACCACAGCTGCATCGCGCGCGTCGCGCCGGGAAACGCGCCGGCTTCGCCGACGCCGAACAGGAAACGGACAACGACAAATGACACGGAGCCAAACGCCATGGCGGTCGCTGCCGTCATGATCGACCAATAGCCGACGACGCCCGCCAGCACGCCGCGCGCGCCGAAGCGGTCGCTGAGCCAACCGCCCGGAACCTGGAATACCGCATAGGCCCACACAAAGGCGCTGAAGATAATGCCCATCGTGACCTTGTCGAAGCCGAACTCCTTGCTGATGGCCGGCGCCGCTGTCGAGATATTGACGCGATCCAGATAGGTGATGAGATACATCACGCTGATCAGCAGAAGAACATACCAACGGCCGCGGCTCGGTTGCGTTTGGGCGGGCTCCGCCATTTGTTTCACTCCCCTCGAAGTTCCGCGTTTGCACGCGCGGATTGTGGCGCCAAACTGCCTCCTTACGGCGGCGACGGCAAGGTACGAGCCTCTACATGTGGATGAAAGCCGGCCATGCGTTATAGTGGCGCACCAATTTAGAGGCCCCTCCAATGATTAAGCGCTACAGTGACCATGCCGCCAATGAACGAACGTTTCTCGCCTGGGTGCGTACCGCCGTCGCGATCATGGCGTTCGGCTTCGTCATCGAGAAATTCGACCTATTCCTCGTGGCGCTGGCACCGCAGGCGGCACTGAAGCAGATCGCCCCACACGGCCAGAAGTTCGCCAACGCGGCGGGGCTCGCCTTCATCGCCATCGGGGCGGTGATGATCGTCATCGCGGGCATCCGCTTCACCGGCACCGCCAAAGCCATCGAAGCGGAGGGCACGCTGCCGAGTCCCGGCGAGCGCTTCGATCTCGCTCTGGCCGCGCTGGTCGGCCTGTTGGGCGCTGCATTGTTTCTCTACATGGCGAGCGCGGTGTTGCCGACGGCCTGACGCATCATCGGCATGCTCATCGTCGCTCCATAAGGACGCACTACCTGAAACCAATTCACCTGTTTGTCGCATCCGCTGTTTAGCAAACGCTTCGAGCCTTTGGGGATCGCCATGTCCATCGTTTCGTTTGCTTGCTTCTGCCGCCGCATCGGCCCGGCGATGCTGGTATTGCTTGCGCTTCTGGACGGTGGACGCGCGTTCGCGGGCGACGCCATAACCTTCGGCGGCCGAACCTACGTCACCAAGGGATTGGTCGGTGTCGGACGGCTTGCCGCCGACTTGCGCGACAAGTTCGGCGAGACCTTCGGGTCTGGCTCCGGCCTCGCTCCCGATCCTAAAACCTGGTCGCGCGCGGCGGGCGCTTATCGCGGCACGCTCTATATGCTACCGGACCCCGGCTACAACATCAGCGGTACCGAAGATTACCGGGCGCGGCTCAACAAGCTGACCGTCGTGTTCACGCCGCCCGCCGACCCGCAATCGATGCCGCCCGAGGCGCGGCAGCACACCGTCGAAATGACGCTGCCGATTCCATATTGTTTCGGGACGCCAACGGCACGCCGCTGACCGGCCTCGATCCGACTGTCGACAGCCTGCGGCCGGCAGGCGGCGGCTTTCCGGTGATGCCGCAGGCGCCCAATGGGAAGATCAGCCTCGATGCCGAAGCCATAGTGCTGATGAATGACGGCTCATTCTTCATCGGCGAAGAATATGGACCATACATCTATCACTTCTCCGCGGATGGCCGCATGCTTTCGGCGATCCGGCCGCCCGAGGCCTTCATCCCCAAGCGCAACGGGCACGACAGTTTTTCGTCGGACGATCCCGGTCCCGGCGAGCCGCCGGTGCGGCCGGCAGATCCCGAAACCGGCCGGCAGAACAATCAAGGTTTCGAAGGCGTGTCGTTGACGCCGGATGGCAAGTATCTGGTCGCGGTGTTGCAAAGCGCGACGCGCCAGGACGGCGGCAATTCGCCGGAGACGCGCCAGAACACGCGCATGCTGGTTTACGATATTGCCGACCGGGATCACGCCAAGCTCGTCCATGAATACATCGTGCCGCTGCCGGTCTTCACCGACGCCAAAGGCAGGCGCCGGGTGGCAGCGCAGAGCGAGCTGCTCGCCCTCAATAACACTCGCTTCCTGCTACTCTGCCGCGACACCGGCAACGGCTACGGGCTCGAAGGCGCGACGTCGCGTTATCGCCGCATCGAGCTGGTCGACATCGCGCCCGCGACTGACATCGCGGGCACGAAATACGACGGCCTCGTTCCGGTCGCGCCCAACGGCAATCTCGCCGGCGGCATCGCGCCGGCCGTGCTGACTACCTTCATCGACATGAACGACAATGTGCAATTGAACAAGTTCGGCCTGCACAACGGCGAACCTAAGGACCGCAACGATCTTTACGAAAAATGGGAAGGAATGGCGCTCGTGCCGGCGTTCGATCCGCAAAACCCGCGCGACTTCTTTCTATTCGTTTCTGACGACAACGATTTCATCACGCAAAACGGTTATCACGCCGGCGTTGCCTACAAAGATCCAAGCGGCGTCGACGTCGACACCATGGTCCTGGTCTACCGGGTGACACTGCCTAACTGATGGCCGCAGCCGCATTTTGCGAATGCGGTGCGGCGCGCCGCGACGAATTTCCAGCGCCCAGCCCCGGCAACGCGGCTGTTTATTGCAATGTTTTTTTGCTGTATTGAGTTGCGCATGAGCGCAGGAAAAATCTGGGTTGCGGGACACCGTGGCATGGTCGGCTCAGCGGTCGCGCGCCAACTCGGCAAACGCGGCGACGACGTGCTCAAGGCCGACCGCAAAGAGCTCGATCTGCGCAATCAGACGGCCGTCGAAGCCTGGCTGGCGCACAATCGTCCAGACGCCGTCGTGATCGCCGCCGCCAAGGTCGGCGGTATCTACGCCAACGATACGTTCCCGGCCGAGTTTCTTTACGAAAATCTGGCAATCGAAACCAACATCATTCACGCCGCGCACGGCGCCGGCATCGATCGGGTGGTGTTCCTCGGCTCGTCCTGCATCTATCCGAAATTCGCACCGCAGCCGATCAAGGAAGAAGCGTTGCTTACCGGCCCATTGGAGCCGACCAACGAGTGGTATGCGATCGCCAAGATCGCCGGGATCAAGTTGTGCCAAGCCTATCGCAAGCAATACGGCCGCCGCTACATCTCGGTCATGCCCTGCAATCTCTATGGACCGGGCGATAATTTCGACGCGCTGAACAGCCATGTGCTGCCGGCACTCATCCGGCGTTTCCACGAGGCGAAAGCAGCCGTGCTTGCCGAAGTCGTGGTGTGGGGAACCGGCACACCGTTGCGCGAATTGCTTCACGTCGACGACCTGGCGCGGGCGGTGGTGTTTTGCCTGGACCATTACGACGCGTACGAGCACATCAATTGCGGCGCGGGCAGCGATATTACGATCGCCGGGCTTGCCGAGATGGTCGCTCGCGTCGTCGGCTATCGCGGCAAGATCGCGTTTGATCCAAGCAAACCCGACGGCACGCCGCGCAAGCTGCTCGATTCAAGCCGCATCGCCGCGCTCGGCTGGAAGCCGGAAATCGCGCTCGAAGACGGCATTGCCGCAACCTATCGCTGGTATCTGGACAACAAATCGGCCGGCAAAACGCTCGCGGCTTAAAGCATTTTTCGGAAAAGTGGCCGCAGGTTTTCCGAAGAAAATGCAACCAAATCTATAAAACCAGATCGAGCCGTCAGATCCTGCCCGTCACCGCCGCTGCCAACAGCCCGAGATCGCCGAGCCGCGTCTGGCGATGCACACCAGAACGGATCAGCCCGCGGACGCGCGGGATCAGGGTCTCTTTTCTGGCACGGCGAAACAGATCGAACGTTTGTCTGCTCTCGTCGGTCATCAAGTTTTCGATCCGTTCCAGCGCCGCCACGTTCATCTCGGCCCAACTCTTATAGCGGCCCGCCCACAACATGCGGGCGCGCAGCACCTTGGCCAGTGCCGATTCATTCGAGCCAATGACGTTGCGGCCGTGCATGCGATAGGACACGGTCGGCACGCTGTCGTAGAGTATCGTGCCGCCGACCGCGGTGATGACGAGATATATCCACCAGTCATGAGCGGCTACTTTCACGTCCGGCCCCGCCTGCATCAACAGTCGCCGCATCTCTTCGTTCAGCATCATGGTGTTGCCGCCGGCGAGGCTCTGCGCCAGCGCGTTGCGAAATTGCGGCGTTTTTT
>JBAQJL010000007.1:0-13854 GCA_049300295.1 Xanthobacteraceae bacterium | reverse complement strand
GGTCACCCCAGCCGAGCCCCGCCGCCCGCCGCGCCAATGACCGCGTCAGATCCGTGGCCTCGGTGCGGGCCGCCGTCGTCGATCCGTCCATACGTTTCCTCCTATGTGCCTGGGAACCCTCACCCGTCGTGCTGCGCTCACCCCACCCTAACCCTCCCCCGCACGCGGGGGAGGGAAGCGTGGGGGCAAGAGCGCGTCGCCCTCGACGCTGGCACCAGCGCGCTTGAAAATTTCTTTCAAAAACCCGACGGCGTCACGCGCTGGAAGACCTGGTTGCGTGCGCTGCTCGAGGACATGTTCGTTATCGATGCGGCGACGCTGTATTGCCAGCGCACGCGCTCTGGCCAGCTCTGCGCGCTGCAGCAGCTCGACGGCTCGACCATCAAGCGCGTGATCGACGATTGGGGCCGCACGCCATTTCCGTTCGCTGGCGCCGATGGCGCCACGATCTACCCGCCGGCCTATCAGCAGGTACTGAAAGGTTTGCCCGCCGTCGATTACTCCGCGTACGATATCATCTACCGGCCGCGCAACGTGCGCGCCCACCGAGTCTACGGCTATTCGCCGGTGCAGCAGGTGCTGATGACCGTCAACATCGCGCTGCGCCGCCAGCTCTGGCAACTCGACTATTTTTCGGAAGGCTCGATCCCCGACGCCCTGATCGGCGTGCCCACGTCGTGGACCCCGGACCAGATCAAACAATTCCAGGACTATTGGGACACCGAGTTCGCCGGCGATCTGGCCAAGCGCCGCCGCGCCAAGTTCGTGCCCGGCGAAGCCGCCGCCAAAGTCGTGCAGACCAAGGAGCCGTCGCACAAGGACGATTTCGACGAGTGGCTCGCCCGCATCATCTGCTACGCGTTTTCGGTGCCGCCGCAATGGGCGGTCAAGCTGATGAACCGCGCAACGGCGGACAACCAGTCGGCCCAGGCGGAGGACGAGGGCCTCGAGCCGACCAAGGAGTGGGTCAAGGACCTCATCGACGAGATCATCGCCGAAGAATTTGACTCGCCCGATCTGGAACTCGCCTGGCTCGACGAAGACGAGGCCGATCCGAAGGGCCTGGAGGCCGTGCTCGAAGGCCGCGTCAAGCTCGGCGCCGTCACGCTCAACGAAATGCGCGACGCGCTCGGCCTCGACCCCTACACCAACGCCGCCGCCGACCGGCCGATGGTGCTCACCGCTACGGGCTATGTGCCGATAGAGGCGAATGCGGAGGGGCAGCGCACGAATGCAGATGCTCAAACCGGGTCGATAGTTGCGAAGTCGCCTCTTACCAAAGACTACGACCCCAACCAGCCGCGCGTATCAGCGGGAAATCCCGACGGCGGGCAGTGGACCAGTGAAAGTGTAAATGGAACTTCGAGCAATTCAACAATTGATCCAGGGTCTGCGCCCGACAGCAGCTCGAATCCAAGGGTTCAGTACGCCACTCTGGATACCGATACACGAACTGACGAGTCAAATAGCGAAATAACTCGAGAGTCGAATCCTCGTTACGCCATGACCCAAGTCGTGCTCGAGCCGGGGGCTGTGACAGGGGACCCCGTTATCGACGGTACCACCGTAAAGCTTACAGCTCTCCTCGTGCGCGTAATGAATAGCATCGAGGTTGACGCATCCAGTCTTACGCCACAGGAATATGGAAGACTTGTACACGAGGAGTTTGCTGACGACGTCCGGGTGGCCGTCCTTCCGGGCATAGCGTACGATGATGTCGAGACTACATTTCCCGATGGACCCTACGGATCCCCGGATAGCATCAGGACGGACGTAGTTTTGCGTAACGATGATGGCGACATCATTGCAATATACGACGTGAAAACGGGTCGTGGCCTTGGTCAAGCCAGGGTTAATCAGCTTCGTGATAAAACTGGTTCGGCCGACGACACGCCAGTGATCGAGCTGCGATTTGAGGGACCGATATTGAAATATTTAGTAGGCCAACTACACTTACAAAAGCCGTAGCGTTTCAACGCATCCGCAATCGAGCGCAAAGAGAATCTCAGATGTCGATGGAGCTTTGGGTTTTCTCCGACAGGCAGCTTAGTTCGATCGCTGGCTGGCAGGCCGCTATCGACGTAGAGGGGTATCCCCTTAAGCTATCCGACGAGATGACGTTTGAAACGCTCGATGGCTTCTTGCCGTCGCAATTGCGGGGAGAACTGACCGGCTTTGAATGTTACCACGATAATGCGAAGGAAGTGATGCACGCCAACTCGGCTATCAACTTCGGCCACGATTGGAAATGCGCGCTTGGATTCCGATGGCTCGGCAGCAATGGAAAGGAAGGACTGGCCGCCTGGATGGCGGGAACGGCGTATGCCCGCGCCACAAGCGGTGTGGTCTTTAATGACCAGGATGGCCGCTTCCGTAGTGCATCCGAATCAACTGAAGTCGTACGTAATATGGAAGCTCCGTCGTCAGCCTATGACGAAGCGCGGAGGGCGTCGAGGCGGCGCCGTGGGTCAGAAGCTTAGGGTGCTCCACTCGCATCACGTTCGGCGCCGTTGCGAATAACGAGACGCGTCACGCCGCCCCAGACGGTACGACGATCCATCCGCCAGCCTACCAGCACGTGCTCAAAAGCCTGCTGGCCGTCGATTACTCCGCGTACGATATCATCTACCGGCCGCGCAACGTGCGCGCCCACCGAGTCTACGGCTATTCGCCGGTGCAGCAGGTGCTGATGACCGTCAACATCGCGCTGCGGCGGCAACTCTGGCAGCTCGATTATTTCTCTGAAGGCTCGATCCCCGACGCGCTCATTGGCGTCCCCACGTCGTGGACCCCGGACCAGATCAAACAATTCCAGGACTATTGGGACACTGAGTTCGCCGGCGATCTGGCCAAGCGCCGCCGCGCCAAGTTCGTGCCGGGCGAGGCCGCCGCCAAGGTGGTGCAGACCAAGGAGCCGTCGCACAAGGACGATTTCGACGAGTGGCTCGCCCGCATCATCTGCTACGCGTTTTCGGTGCCGCCGCAATGGGCGGTGAAGCTGATGAACCGCGCCACCGCGGACAACCAGTCCGCCCAGGCGGAGGACGAGGGCCTCGAGCCGACCAAAGAGTGGGTCAAGGATCTCATCGACGAGATCATCGCCGAAGAATTTGCCTCGCCCGATCTGGAACTCGCCTGGCTCGACGAGGACGAAGCCGATCCGAAAGGCATGGAGGCCGTGCTCGAAGGCCGCGTCAAGCTCGGCGCCGTGACGCTCAACGAAATGCGCGACGCGCTCGGCCTGGACCCCTACACCAACGCCGCCGCCGACCGCCCGATGGTACTCACCGCCACCGGCTACGTGCCGATCGAGGCGAATGCAGACGACAATCCAACTCTATCCGCAAATGGAGGCGGGCGGGCGGCAAACGGTCAGACCGCGCCCGTCATTCAAAAATACAATCCCGACCAACCGCGCGTGTCGGCCGGCAGTCCCGATGGTGGGCAATGGACGGGCGAGGGCGAAAGTGGATCGGCGAGGGAGTCAATTGCTGGTCCAACTTCCAACCGTGCTTCAGGGCCAGTGAAATATGCGGCGCTCGACACCGGGACTCGCACAGATGCCACAGATGATGGTCACCCCGACGGGGCCGGCTCTAGTGGTAGCGATAATGTTGCTGCTCAAGACAAGGTAACCCCTGAGGGTTTCAGTGTTGAGCAACTTCGAGACAAAGACACGCTCGATCCTAAAGGATTGAACACGCCTATATCACCACAGGAACAACAGACCGTTGCAGACACACTGAATCTCATATTAAACCAAGAGTTCGGTACGCTGCATCGGCACGTCTATGAGAACCGTCCAGACCCGGAGACAGGCGCAGTCCTGCCTCCTGGCACGAGCGGATATGAGGCTTTCGATGTGCCGGGGCTCGGCACTGGCCGAGGCGTAGGTAGAATTGTGATTGATGCCGGCACCGGAGCTATCTATTACACAAACAACCATTACCGTAGCTTTTATCCTATTAAACTGAACCCGCGCAGTGAGTAGGAGCCATGCGAATCATCCAGCTTGACGCTTCCAAATGGAAGACGGTACCCGACTTCTGCCGCGCGCTCCTTGCAGCCATTGGCGCTCCGGAGCGGCACGGTAAAAGCCCGGACGCCTTTATTGATTCGATGGTCTGGGGTGGCATCAATGCCGTCGAGCCACCCTATACGATCCGCATCTCTGGAACAGCGATGCTGCCGAAGGACGTTTGCGAGTATATCCAATTGGTCAAACAAGCTATCGCGAGGGGCCGGCTTGATTATCAGAGCCGCGAAGGAGGCGACGTCGATGTCTCGATAGAGATCGAACCGTAATTATCCGTCGCGCCACCATGGATGATTTGCACCGCTGTAATACTTGGAGAGCGAACTACGACGTCCGATCGGGTCGTATCCGTTGAAGTGGAATAATGCGCTCGGTGGTCGTCGCTCAAAAGGTTGTCGCGCAAATAAAAGCTCGCAAAGGATATATCCTCAGCGCCTAACCTGCAGTTTGCGGCAGGGTGGCTTTATCTCACAGAACCTCAGGGCGCTAAAATAACAACGCAAACGATCAGAATTGCTCCTTTAAATTCCCTTGTACTGATCAGCGATACTCAGGGCGGCACCGTCCCAGATCCGAATAAGATAGCGCGAGATGCAGGTATCACGGCCAGCGATTCGTGTGTGGTTGTTTGTTGCTTTCCGGAAATCGACGGGGAAACTGAAATCACCTTAGGGCAGACTAACGCCATCGACCTGGCTTCTCTCCAGCTTTCGATGGCGCTATGCCGACTCCAAGCGGAAAGATTAAGGTTTTTACCGTCGAGTGGAAACCTATTCTGGAAGTGGCCGTCTCGCCGGTGACTACACGTGTTCGCATTTGGAAGAACCGGGATCGCTTCCCTGATCGGATAATTATCGGGGTGGAATAGAGCGGCGCGGTTGCGCGAAGCCTCTAGTGAGCACCGCCGACAATCAGTCCGCCCAAGCCGAGGATGAGGGTCTCGAACCGACCAAAGAGTGGGTCACGGACCTCATCGACGAGATCATCGCCGAGGAATTTGCCTCGCCCGATCTGGAGCTCGCCTGGCTCGACGAGGACGAAGCCGATCCGAAGGGCATGGAGGCGGTCCTCGAAGGCCGCCTCAAGCTCGGCGCCGTCACGCTCAACGGAATGCGCGACGCGCTCGGGCTTGATCCCTACGCCAACGCCGCCGCCGATCGGCCGATGGTGCTCACCGCCACCGGCTATGTGCCGATTGAGGCGAATGCCACGTCACCCTCGGGTTTGACCCGAGGATCCATGCTGCCTCTCGGCCAGATGCATTGCCAGGTCAAACCGGTCGAACCCGGCCAGGACGCGTCCTTGTAAAAATACAATCCTGGCCAACCGCGCGTGCCAGCCGGCAACTCCGAAGGCGGACAATGGACGAGCGAGGACGGGGCGCAATTGGCGAGAGCTCAAGCCGCACACGGGCCGGGGTTCAATATGCGAGCGCCGCTCCGCCTGATATCAGTCGTGTCCTCACCGGCAATCCGCGGACCGATGAGGTGACGAAGAAGCTCGCGCAGAAATATGCGGACACGATTGAGAGATTGGAGCGTTTGCCAGGACAACCTCAGAAGTACGGCATTATTGTACGTGCTGCCTTTGCGCTGGCCGTAATTGGCGCCGGTATTGGCGAGCCTATGGATGTCGTGCGTTCTTTTGACTTGCCGCCTGGCTTCTCAAATTCGAAGGAAAGCGTTCGGCCGGATATTGTCTTGCGGCATGACAGCGGTGATGTCGTAGCGATCTATGATATAAAAACCGGTGAGAAAGGCATCGATCCATGGAGAGCGAGAGAGCTTCGTGCTGCAACGGGAACTGGACCTAACGTGCCAATTATCGTTATGTATACTGACGAGCGATTTTGAAAAATCAGATGATTTGACGGGTAGTTCACATGGCGATGCAAATATGTGTGCTCTGCGATGAGCAACTCGATTCGATCACGGAATGGCAAAGGTCTATCGACGCCGAGGGCTTCGCGTTGCGGCTATCGGGCACCGATCCAAAGCGCAACCTTGCCGCCCGACTATCCGACGAGGAAACAAGCATTGAATACGGTGTCCACGATTTCGGTGAGCTGAAGGATGCATATAGAAATGTGCGTTTCGAGCGTAAATGGAGATATGCCATTACGTTCACGTGGTCATCGGACTTCGCCGAAGAAATAGCAGCATGGATAGCGGCGACTGCCTATGCGCATGCAACGAACGGCGTCGTCTTTGATGAGCAAGAAGGAAGAATCTTTACCCCGGAAGAGTCGCTGAAAATCGCACGCGAGACCGAGCAACGCCGGCCGGCGATGGAAGCCCTGCTGCGGAATTACGTCGACAAACTCGCAACGAAGTCGCCGGAGGCAAAAGCAGAGCTGGAGAGCTTCATGGGGCGGCGATCGACAAAGTCGGTGTCGGAGTAAAAAGAATTTCTGCCGATAGCGCTCGTCGAAATCATCTTTCTTTGGGCTCGACGCCGCCATAAAACGCGTCATGACGATCGAGGCCGCACGCCGTTGCCCTATGCCAGCGCGACGGTCTTCCCGCCGGCTTATCAGCAGGTACGCAGGTATCACGGCCAGCGATCTCATCGACGAGATTATCGCCGAAGAATTTGCCTCGCCCGATCTGGAACTCGCCTGGCTCGACGAGGACGAAGCCGATCCCAAAGGCATGGAGGCGGTCCTCGAAGGCCGCCTCAAGCTCGGCGCCGTCACGCTCAACGAAATGCGCGACGCGCTCAGGCTTGATCCCTACACGAACGCGGCCGCCGGGTGGCCGATGGTGCTCACCGCCGCCGGTTACGTGCCGATTCGAGGCGAAAACGCAGTTTCGGCAGCGACAGGCAAGGAGCGCAAGAGCGGGATAATATCGAGGGCGATCAGGCCGCCCGGGCGATCTTGTAGGGCCGCACCAGAAGATCGGCCGGGATTTTCCACGCCTGGCCGATCCTGTGAATCATCTCGACCGTGAGAGCGCGCCGCCGAAATAAAATTTCGGATGCGCGGGAGCGCGAACCGAGGAGGCCGGCCAATTCAGCCTGGGTGTGGCCGAACTCCTCAATCGCATAGTTGAGGACATCGATCGAATCGAAACGATCCTTCATGTCGAGCGGCCATCGCTTTACCTCGTACGTTTCGACAAGGGTAAGAAGAACATACGGTCGTAGTCGGCATGGGTACCGACGAATTTCACAAACGCAGCTTGCCGGCGAAAATCGAATGCAACGATAAGCCGATAATTGCCGCCTGCAACTTCGAATCGAACGCGTTCCCAGTTTAGCACCCTGGCCTTTGGCGCGGCCTTCTGAACATCGTCTGTTGAGGTCCAACGCGCCGATTTGACAAGCCTGTACCACCTCTCGATCGGGACCTTCGCCTCGGGGTGTTTGCTCGCGAAAGCGACGAGTGTGCTCCGAGCGATGACCCGTATGGTTCTCGATTATCATGTTCCCGAAACGAGAACATGAGGTGGCCGCTAAAGCCAATTGTCCATAAGCGCGAAATTCGCAATGAGGAGTTCAAGAATGGATGCGATAAGCGATATGCAAATCTTCATCCCCATCACCAAGGTCGATGCAGCCAGGCGTCTGGTCTATGGCGTCGTCACCGCTGAAGCGCCGGACATCACCGGCGAAGTCTGCGATTACGAATCGACCAAGCCGCTTTACCAGAAATGGTCGCAGAAATTTGCGGACGCGACCGAGGGCAAGAGCTTCGGCAACCTGCGTGCCATGCATTCCAACATCGCCGCCGGCAAGCTTGTCGACATCGCCTTCAACGACGCGGCGAAGCGGATCGAAATTTGCGGCAAGGTGGTCGACGATGGCGAATGGCAGAAGGTGGAGGAGGGGGTTTACACTGGCTTCTCCCAGGGCGGCCGCTATCTGAAACGCTGGCCGGATCCCGACGAGCCCAAACTCATGCGCTACACCGCGGAACCTGTGGAGGTGTCGCTGGTCGACCACCCTTGCCTGCCGGAGGCGACCTTCGCCGTGGTCAAAGCCGACGGCTCGACCGAATTGCGCAAGTTCAAGGTCAACGGGGCAAAGGACGCGGCGGACGCGCTCGCCAAGATCGGCGCGCGGCACTCCAAGGCCGACAAGGCGCGTATCAAACAAAGCCACGACCTCCTCGTCGCGCTCGATCCGGATTGCTGCCCCGGCGCGCATATCCCTGGAGCGAAAGTCGAGCCACAGCCGGAATTTTCGCCGCAGGCCGGCGAGCACGGCGATGCTTTCGACGACGGCGGCGAGACCGAAAAATTTGCCAAGAGCCTTGAGCGCTCGCTGCAGCAAACTTTGGCCAAGGCGCTCGGCGGCCTGCAGACACGCATGGACGATTTCGTCGTGCGGCTGAAAAAGTTAGAGGACCAGCCGCTGCCGCTCGGCACCAGTTCGGTGCGCGTCGCCGAGAAAGTCGAGGACGCGATCTTTCCGCAGCAACCGGAAGCGCTGCTCGACCGGCCGGGTGCGCTGGAAGCGCTGGCCGACGCCGCCATCCGCAAGGCGCAGGCGCAGCCGATGCGCGCCATTCCGGGCTTTCGGCCCCGGCAGGGCTAAGTCGGTTTCTCCGATCGTCATTCCGGGGCGCGAGCGGTAGCTCACGCGCCCGGAATCCATACCCACAGGTCAGCGAATATGGAGTCGGGACTTGCCGCTTTGCGGCAATCCGGAGTGACGGCTGAACTTTAACATCACCAACCAGACAGGAACGGGACCACGCCATGTATCAACAAAATCTTCCGCACATTCTTGCCAAGTCGGCGCTGCCGCGGACTATGCAGGATTACGATGCCGCGCTGTCGAGTGCATCGAGCTTCCTGCGCGAGATCGAGAAGGCGCATTCGCACCCGCTGCCAGGCGATCCGCTCGCCAAGAGCACATTCTCGGAATCGACGTCACCGACTTCGGGCCTGACCTATTACGACCTCGAGACCGGGGCGAAGTTCGTCTATCCGCTGCTCACCCCGCTGCGTAACGAGATCCCGCGCGTTTCCGGCAAAGGCGGCATCCAGGCCAATTGGCGTGCGGTCACCGGCATCAACACCACGGGGCTGCGTATCGGCGTGTCCGGTGGCAATCGCGGCGGCGTGCAGGCGGTGTCGACGGCCGATTACACCGCCGCCTACAAGGGCATCGGCATCGAAACCTCGGTCGACTTTGAAGCGCAATATGCCGGCATGGGCTTCGACGACGTGAAGGCGATCGGCGCCAAGGTCGGGCTCGAAGCCTGCATGCTCGGTGAGGAGCTCTTGATCCTGGGCGGCGACACATCGGTGGCGCTGGGCACCACGCCGACGCCGTCGCTCGCGCCGTCCACGACCGGCGGCAGCCTCACTGCGTCCGCAAGTCCCTATAGCGTGATCTGCGTCGCGCTGACGCTTGACGGCGTCGTCAACGGCAGCGTCGCCGGCGGCATTCAAGGCGCGATCACGCGCAGCAATGCCGACGGCTCGTCGGATACATTCGGCGGCGGCGCGGCAGGCAAGTCGGCGAACGCCACCGCGTCGATCTCGTCCGGCACCACCGGGTCGATCGCCGCCACCGTGGCGGCAGTCCCAGGCGCTCTCGGCTACGCCTGGTTCTGGGGCGCGGCGGGTTCGGAGTTGCTCGGCGCCATCACCACGATCAACTCGCTCGTTATCGCCGCGAACGCGACCGGCACGCAGACTGCGGCCTCGCTCGGCTCAAGCGACAATTCGACCAACGCGCTGGTGTTCGACGGCCTGTTGTATCAGGCGTTCAAGTCCGGTTCGAATGCCTATGTGAGTTACCTCGCGACCGGCACCGCCGGCACTGGCTCGACGCTCACTGGCGACGGCGCAGGCGGCATCGTCGAGGTCGACGCCGCACTGAAAAACCGCTGGGACGATTACCGGCTGTCGCCCGACACGATGTGGGTGTCGTCGCAGGTCGCACAAAACCTTTCAGCGAAGATACTGGCCGGGGGTGCAAACGCCGCGCAGCGCTTCGTGTTCGACGCCGACCAGGGCGCGCTCGGCGGCGGCGTCATGGTGCGCAGCTATCTCAACAAGTTCTCCATGGCGGGACCGAAGACGCTCGATATTCGCATTCATCCCAACATGCCGGCCGGCACCATCATGATGACGTCGCGCACCTTGCCGTATCCGCTCTCCAACATCGGCAACGTCATGCAGGTACGCACCCGGCAGGACTATTATCAGATCGAATGGCCGCCGCGCGCCCGCCGCTACGAGTCGGGTGTCTATGCCGACGAGGTGCTGCAGCATTATTTCCCGCCGTCGATGGCGGTGATCTCGAATATCGCGGCCGGCTAGTCCCTCTGCTTTCTCTGCAAACCGCGCAAGGAATCCCATGAAACTCAAAGCGCCTCCGGGCGTCGGCGACCCGTGCGTCGCCGGCGTCACCATCATGCTGCGCGATGGCTTCTATGACGTCGATGAGAGCATCGGTGCGCTCTTGGTCGAGTGCTTCGGCTTCGTCGCGGTTGCGGCAGAAGCAAAGCAGAAGATCGCGACCGCCGCGCCGCGCCAGTCCGCACCGCTGCCGAAGCTGCGGCATCCGGCGTGGCGCGACCAGCCAGCCGTAAAAAAGACGTAAGGGGTCTGCGACCATGGCTGCCTCCGATCTCGCCGCTCTTGCTGACGTGAAAACCTGGCTCGCCGGCTCGAGCGGTATCGGCTCGACCGACGATGCTCTGCTGTCGCGCTTGATCACGGATGTGAGCGGCGCGATCACGGCCTATCTGGGCCGGCCGTCGCTGACGCCGCGCACATTGACCGAGCGGCTAGATGGTAACGGCAGGACGCGGCTGTTCCTGTCGCACTATCCGGCGCTGCAGATCGGGTCGCTGATCATCGACAATGTCTCGGTCGCGGCGGCTGTGCCACCGGCCGCCGGCGCGCCACACCCGTTTGGCTATCTGTTGGAACCGTGGGACGGCCTGCCGCCCGGCCGGCCGCAGGCACTCGACCTGTTCGCGCTGCTTTTTCGCCGCGGCCGTCAGAATGTGGTCGCAACCTACAGCGCCGGCTATGCGGTCGAGGTCGAGGCCGCGACCGTGCCGGGTGCGCCCGGCCCATATAATGTATCGGCCGCGGTGCCGTTCGGGCCCTGGGCGAGCGACCTCGGCGTTACTTATGCCGATGGCACAGCCCTTACGGCGGTCATCGGATCGCCCGGCGCCGGACAATATAATGTATCGGCCGGCGTCTACGGCTTCGCTACCCCGGATGCCGGCGCTGCCGTCCTGATCTCCTACGCCTTCATCCCGGCCGCGATCGACAATGCCTGCATCGAGTGGGTGGCCGAGCGCTACCGCTATCGTACTCGCATCGGGCAGAGCGCGCAGACCGTGGCGGGCCAGCAGACCGCCTCGTACAGCCTCAAAAACATCCCGGATTTCATCCGTGCCTCGCTCGATCCGTATCGGAGCGTGGTGGCGGGGTAGGGGACGCTTGCGGGAATGAGCGGGACAAACGAAATGTTCGATCTGTCTCTCAACGATGCCGCTTCGCCTGCGCTCGCAGCATTGCCCGAGCGCCTGCGTGCAGCGCTTGCCGTCAAGGGCGCTGTGCTTGCCACGGAGCTGCAGGCGACGATTCAACAAAAGCTCTCCGGTGGCGTGCTCAATATGAAGAGCGGCGCGCTGGCAGGATCGATCGGCGTTGCGGTCGACGAATCGTCCGCGAGCATCACTGTGCACATCTTCACGTCGCCGGACGTGAAATACGCCGCGATCCACGAATTCGGCGGCACTATACCGCCGCACCAGGTTTTGCCGGACAAGGCGAGAGCGCTGGCGTTCCTGGTCGGCGGCAAGCAGGCCTTCGCCGCACGCGTCAATCTGCCGGCGATCACGATGCCGGAGCGCTCCTACATGCGATCTTCGCTGGCCGAGATGGCAGGCGAAATCCACGATGAGCTCGACGTGGCGGTCGTTGAAGCCATCCAATGATACGGCGATCGTAGGTCGTTAGCCGGCGATCGCAATCGTCTGTTGCATCAAACAAACTCTCAATGAGGCCTGATCGCATGCTTGCGATGCCGGGGATGCGCGCCTTCTCGCTTGCAGCCAAGCGAGGGAACGAGGGCGTGTCGTGCGATGCGAGTGGTGTGTTCGTCGGCGGCGTTCCCCTTCTGCGTCCTCCGAGCGCCGAACGGCGGTATTGGACCGTTCGCCCCGCTGCCGAGATCAACGAAGAGCTGACGGTTCGCTACGGCCTTCCGATCGATTTCGGATCAAAGGCAGGAGCAGTCTCGCTGATCGCGGCCGCGCTTAATCGCGGCGATCTCGCCATAGCGTCGATCGCGGCTGTCCAGATGCAATTTCCAGATCCGCCGCCGCTCGGGAAAACCGGAGAGAGCCAGGATGAGGTCGTACGTCGCGCTCGAGAACTCGACCGCAGCGGTCTCCTCAATTTTTTTTGGAATCCCGCTCAGCACCCGCGCGCCGGCGTGCCGCCAAATCCCGGCTGGTTCACCCTGGTGGGCGATAAGCCGGAGCATCTCGAGGTCATCCCCGGCAATTCGAACATTAATCCCGCGGATAAGCCTTGGGAGCCGCCGCCGGCTGAAGGGGAAGAAGGGGAATATGGACCTCGCGGCATCGTTGAGCTTCCGCTCCTAGACGGATCGCCAGGAGCTTCAAGCCCAGATGCAGCGCCAAAGCCCTCCGCACCCCTTGATTCGCAACCGAGTCTTCCGTTCCCGGGTGGACTGCCGCGGCAGATCGCACCAGGGGTGGCCGCCGACGTTTCTAGGGAAGGCAGCCCGACACAAGTCCCGGCTCGCGGCGGACGCCTTGGAAATGCAGCGACGCGCGCGCAAAATGCCGCCATAGCTGCTGAGCTTGAAAATCAGGGCTATGCGATCACACGCGGCGGCGGGACAGAGCAGGGCGAAGAGTTTATTTCCGGAGGGGGTCCTGGAACTAGAGGCGGGACTTTCGTCGATATCACCGCTGTCAACAAAGCGACTGGGCAAACGCTGCGCATTCAAACCGTTGATACTCTCGCCGATGGAACAACACCAACCCCAAGAGAGCAAGCCGCTATAGCACGGATTCTGAGCACTTACCCCAACGATGAACTCTGGGTAATCCCGAAAAGAAAATTGCCATGACCAGACATCAAACCATGGGCCGTTATCAATTCTTGTTCTACGCGACAACGCGGGACCTGACGCCCGTTCTTGCTCAACTAGAGACTCTAAGAAAACTCCAATACACGCCGATGCGTCTTGTAGTGAGCAGCAGACCTGAAACTTATCTTTCGTATGCTGACATTCCAGATTTTGGACGGACCTGTGATCCAACCGCTGTGATGAACCAAAGCTATCTTGTGGCGCCGCAAGGAACAGTGGTCCAGGTGAAGAGCATTCCCCAAAGAATAGGAGGAATAAATTTCTCCATCGGCCAAGGACTGAATAAAGACACCGTTACCTTATCTCCAGGAGGGATGTTCGGCCAAGACGTTCTCCTGTACGGATCGATCGGCACAGTTTCGGAGAGCGGCACGTCACTGGATCTCTACGATTTTATCGTCGAACCTTATCTAGCCCGTTTTGCGGACGTCCATGGATTTTTTCTCGGGCCAGAGGCGTTCGATCTTTGGAAATCCGGTGTAAGGCTGACGGTCTCGGCGACTGCATCCGCCGATTCCAATCTCAAAGCCTGAGCAACCGCAATTCGCGAAATAACTTCCGGTGTCTTCTATCCGCCTGGAGGCTCGCCGAGCTATGAGCGGAAGTTGGTGACGGCATGAAGGGGTAAGGCGACGTATCGTGGGGGTGTTCGACGCCTCCACTTCTCGACCAAAGGAGTGATACGCCGTGACCGACACTAACGTCATCAAGCT
>JBAQJL010000006.1:0-38798 GCA_049300295.1 Xanthobacteraceae bacterium | reverse complement strand
GAGCTCCTCGCAGACCGGCGTCGGGGCCGGCCGGGCGGGTTTCCGAACCGCCCGCAAATGGAGTTACGAACCCCATCCCGGGCACCGCTCCCGCTCGCATCAATCGGCCGTCACCGGTTGACGTCCCTTAGAACGAGCGAGATGAACTCTTTTAGTTCGTGCATGGGGCGGGTTCAAGAAATTCCGCTCGGGCGAGTTATCCCATTGATCTGATGAAAATTTTTTTCCGCTGTTTGTTTGATTCGCGGCGCGCCAAATATGGCATCGCCGCCATGATTCGCATTTTTTCAGCTAAGGCGCGGAGAGTGCGACGTTTTTTCGAACCGTGGCAGCACGGCGGGCGGATTGGTCAACGGTTCATGCCGGCTTGGGCCGGACCCGTTGGCTCATTCGCCCCGCAGGCTACCTTCCCCCGATCTGTCTCATAAGCTGTGTGCCTTCGTCTCTTTCCAAGGCGCGGGCGCGTCATGGTTCCATGGATACGTGGCATCGCCGTAGCGCGGATCTTGCCGCTCATCGAAATAGCATTTCTCGGCGCGCAGCAGCATGTTGCGTTGCTTCTCCGTCAGGACGATGCGTGATGCATTCCGATAGTGCCAGCACGTGCTGAAGTGAGCGTTCGCCGTAATCTGCTTTTCGGTGAGCGGATGCTGTTTGAGATATTGTTTTTCTGCCTGCTCGTCTTTTTTTGCCGCTTGATTGGCGTAGGCAATCAAGCCGACCGTGCCAATCGCAAGCGTTGTAAGCAGTAGCCGCCAGAAAAAAATATTTTTCGATGCTCCGTTGTGCGGTGTCATGCAGCGACCGCTGGAGGGACGAGCATACGCCTCAGCCGAATTTCTGTGCCATGGCTTTCATGACGGCCGGCCGCGACGCGACCCGATCGAGCCACGCCGCTACGTTCGGATAGTCGGCGACTTTTATGCGTTCGTGGTCAAGCCCTCTAACGCGTGTGAAGGGGATGATGTCGGCGATGGAATATTGCTCTGCAAACCATTCGCGGCCCGCGAGATGTCGATTCATGGCATCGAGCTGACCTTTCGCGCTCTTCTCAAGCTTGTCGTTGGCGCCATCCCTGAGGTTTCCCAGCGTCCAAAGCACGTTTGTTGCGTGGAACATGGACCATTTCAGAACGTTGGGACGGTCTGCCGGCGAGCCGAGGAATCTGCCGATCTTCTCGCCTAGGTAAAGGCAGATGGCGACGGATTCAAAAACGGTCGCTGGCTTTCCGCCGGGCCCGTCGGGATCGACCATAGCGGGAATCTTCCGGTAGGGATTGAGCCTTTCATAAGCATCGGTGTTCTGGGCGCCATTGCGGATGTCGATCTGATGCAACGTGAACGGAAGACCGGTTTCCTCGACCATGATGAGAGCGCGGCGGCCGTTTGTCGTGCCCCAGGCGTAAAGCTCAATCATTGATGTTTCACCCTTTTTTCTTCGAGCGCAGTCGACACAGAAGTCACCCCAGAAGAGAACGCTCTGCGGCCGGGACGTTACCGACTCGTGTGTACGTGTGTCGAGCCAAGCGAAAGCGGGACAGTCCGGCCGAATTGCCGACCCGGATTTCGCTTGCGCTCGATCCGGGTTACGGTGCGCGGCAAGGGGGAATTTTCGCCGATGACCATCAAAGGCCAAGCGTACATTGCAGGAGCGTATGAGCATCCAACCCGTCACGCGCCTGACAAGAGCGTGGCGCAGCTGCATGCCGAGGTGGCGCTCGGTGCGCTCGCCGATGCGGGGCTGACGCGCGAAGATATCGACGGTTTTTTCTGCGCCGGTGACGCGCCGGGGCCGGGCCCGGCGTCGATGGCCGAGTATCTCAATCTGCCAAATCTGCGCCATGTCGACTCGACCGAGCTCGGCGGTTCTTCCTATGTGGCGCTGGCTGAACACGCGGCCGAGTCGATCGCACTCGGCAAGTGCAACGTGGCGCTGATCACACTTGCCGGGCGGCCACGCAGCGAGGGCGTCGCCACCGGCACGATGCCGCGGCTGCGCGACCCGAACCAGCCGGAAGCGGCGTTCGAATTTCCCTATGGCCTGACCACGGCCAATGGCTACGCGCTCTGCGCCATGCGCCACATGCATCAGTATGGCACCACGAGCGAGCAGCTCGCCTGGATCAAGGTCGCGGCGTCGCACCACGCGCAGCATAATCCGAACGCGATGCTGCCCGACGTGGTCACGGTCGACGACGTGGTCAACTCGCCGGTCATCGCGGATCCGCTGCACCGGCTTGATTGCTGTGTCATCAGCGACGGCGGCGGCGCACTGATCGTGGCCAAACCGGAGATTGCCCGAAGCCTGCGCCGGCCGCTGGTGAAGATCATCGGCGCTGGCGAGACGGTGAAGCACCTTGCCGGCGGCACATTCGATCTCACCACCTCGGGCGCGGCGCGTTCCGGACCGGCGGCGTTCGCCGAGGCGGGCGTCAAGCCTGCCGACATCAAATATGCGTCGATCTACGACAGCTTCACCATCACGGTGCTGATCCAGATCGAGGATCTGGGATTCTGCGAAAAAGGCGCCGGCGGCAAGTTCGTCGCCGACGGCAACCTGATTTCCGGCGTCGGCAAACTGCCGTTCAACACCGACGGCGGCGGCTTGTGCAACAATCATCCGGCCAATCGCGGCGGCATGACCAAGGTGATCGAGGCGGTGCGGCAGTTGCGCGGCGAAGCGCATCCGGCCGTGCAGGTTAGGGACTGCGCGCTGGCGCTGGCGCAGGGCACCGGCATGCAGCTTGGCACGCGGCACTGCAGTGCGACGCTGATCATGGAGCGGGAGTAGGACAATGGCGGACGCGCGAAAAATCCCGGCTCCGGTCGTCACGGTCGAAACGCAGCCTTTTTGGAACGCGGCGCGCGAACGCCGCTTCGTCGTCCCAACGTGCACCGCTTGCGGCAAGGCACACTGGTATCCGCGCGCCATCTGCCCGTTCTGCGGCAGTGACAAGATCGAATGGCGCGCGGCGTCGGGCCGGGGCCAGATTTACAGCTACAGCGTCATGCGCCGCGCCAAGGAGCCCTACGCGATCGCCTATGTGACGCTGGCAGAGGGCCCCGCCATGCTGACCAATATCGTCGAGTGCGACTTCGATGCCTTGCGGGTCGGTCAGCCCGTCAGCGTTGTCTTTAACGACTCCGAAGACGGCCCGCCGGTGCCGATGTTCAAGCCCGCGTAACTGTTTTCCTCACCCTGAGCGACCGTTGTGGCGGTCAAGCGGTCTGCCATGGTGTTTTATCTCTCAGAATGGCGTTGAGGATAGTCGCGAGTTTTCGCATGCAGGCGACGATGGCGACCTTGGCAGGCTTTCCTGCGGCACGAAGATGGCGGTAGACAGCCGCGAGCGGCAAGTTGCGGCGGATGGAGACGAGCACGCTCATATAGAGGGCGCTGCGCACGACGGCGCGGCCGCCGGCGATGCAGCGTCGGCCGCGCCACTTGCCGCTGTCGCGGTTGAAGGGCGCGACGCCGACCAGCGCCGCCACCTGATGGCGATCGAGCGATCCGAGTTCAGGCAGTTCGGCGATCAGCGTGCGGGCGATCTTCTGGCCGATCCCTGGCACGGTGACGAGGAGGTCCTCCTTCTCGCGCCAGGCCGGGGAGCCGCGCACGGCATCGTCGATGTCCTGTTCGAGTTCGGCGAGCTGGGCCTGGAGCGCCACAGAATGCGATCGATGCCCTTGACCAGCCGCTTGGTGGTGAGTTGACGCCGGCGGTTGCGCTCGGCGGTCATCATCTCGATCAGCTGGCGCCGCCGCGCGACGCGTTCGCCGAGCGCGTGAGCTTCTGCACTGGCGACAGGGCGCGGCTGGGGCCGCACCGCTTCGGCGAAGTGGGCGATCACCGCGGCATCGAGCGGATCGGTCTTCGCCAAGCGGCCGGTGGCGCGGGCAAAGTCGCGGATCTGGCGCGGATTGACCACCGCCAGCGGCAAGCCCGCTGCGGCAAGGCCGGCCGCCACCACGGTCTCGAAGCCTTCGGCGGCCTCCAGCACGACCAGCTCGACCTTCAACGTCGCCAGCCGGTCAACCAACGCCTCAATGCCTTCGCCGTCGCGTGCGACCGTGAAAGCTTCTCCGGCCGGCCGCAGATGCACGTCCAGCCGATCTTTCGCCACGTCGATTCCAACAAACATCGGATAAGCCTCCCATCCTTGCGCATGCGGGCTCGCAGCGCGGCCCCGGCGACCGTTCGGGATTACAAATCCTGCGGAAGGAGCACCGCGCTCAGGGACGGGCTTTGCAGCCCCAGGTGCGACCGGGCTTCCTTCCGCCACCGCACTCATCATCTTACGACGACGGCGCGGCGATCCGTTGATACAAGGCGCTCGGCGCCAAAGGCGCGTTTACGCGCGTCTTCGACGCGCTATGGCCGAGCCTCGAAGGGCGAGGCCACAGCGTTCCGGCCTGCATCCTTCGAGGGCCGCGCGTTGCGCGGCCACCTCAGGATGAGGTCAACAATTAATGGCGTCGAGGCTCACATCCGCAGCAGCTGCTTGGCGTTGCCCGAAAGGATTTTCGCCTTGTCGGCGTCGGACAATGGCACCGTGTGCATCCATTCCATCGCCGGCGGGTTCATGACGAACGGCCAGTCGACCGCGAACAGGATACGGTCGACACTCATTTCCATGACGCAGCACAACAGCGCCGGGTTGGAAAAATTGCCGCTCGTCGTGATGTAGAAATTGTTGCAGAAAATGTCGCGGAAGCTCATCGACCTCTGCCCCGGCCGCTTGAGCGCATGGTCGATGCGCCAGATCAAAAACGGCAGCGTCTCGCCGAGGTGACCGAGAATGATTTTCAGCTTGGGATGCCGCTCGAACACGCCGGACAAAATGAGACGGATGGCGAGCGTCGCGGTCTCGACCGTGTAGCCCCAGGCCGGCCGCGCCACCATCGGAAAGTCCTTGACGTAATCGTCGTAGTAGATGCGCTGCACGTCGGGTTGCGGATGCGCGGGGTGCAGATAGATCGGCACGTCGAGCTTTTCGGCGCGCGCATAGATCGGCCAGAAGCGCTTGTCGTCGAGAAAGACGCCGTTGGCGAGACCGTGCAGCATGGCGCCCTTGAAGCCGAGCTCCTTGGTGGTGCGTTCCAGTTCGTCGGCCGCGGCGTCCGGCACCGCTGTTGGCAGCGCCGCGAAACCGGCGAAGCGCTGCTTATGTCCTGACATTGCCTGGTGCAGCCGGTCGTTGACGCGGCGGGTCATCGCGGCCGCGGTTTCCGCCGGCAGCTTCTGCGTCGACGGCGCGCCGTGCGAGATCACCTGCACGTCGATGCCGGCCTCGTCCATCTCCTTGATACGCATCGCGGTAAAGTCATGCAGCCGCGTGTACTGCTCGCCCGGCCTGCCTGCCTCGCTGCCCGTGTAGGTTTTTTCCAGTTCCTCGTCCCAATAATGCTCTTCGATGGCGATCACCGGGCAATGCGGTTTGGTAAACATTTATTCTCCCCGTTTGCGGCCGAGTTGTTGCGGTTCCATACGCGGCTTGCCCTAGCAAGCCGCGCACCGCAAGTCATCCGTGGAACAAGGCGGTCCGGAACCCCCTCAGTGCAGCGGCGTTGACTGCCGCGGGAGGGGCAATGGAGAACAACAATGATTCGTCTGATTGCAGCGACCACTCTGCTGGCGGCGTCGCTGGCCGGTTCGCAAGCCTTTGCCCAGGGCAGCTACATGCACCACTCGTTTTGCCTGCAGAAGGGGTCGAGCACGGAATGCGCGTATGACTCGATGGCGCAATGTGAGGCCGCCAAGAGCGGCGGTAAGGACACATGCTCGCAGAACAGCGCGCCGCAGAACCATTAAGTGCAGTCCGACAGTTTAAGCGGACGTTGCTGAGCGTGGCGGATTAAGCCGGTAATATTCGGCGTCCGCCGTGCTCTGCTTCCAATTCGAATGTCCGCGCCAGTCGAGATGGCGCGCCGCCATATCGGTCCCGTAGCGCACGCGGAACAAAAGCGTGCGCTGCGGGCCGTTGGCGTATTCATGGACCTCGCCCGGCGGATGCACCACGAAGGCGCCGGGCACCACCGTCACATTCGTCTCCGGCGTGCGCATGGTGCCGCCGCCCTCGAAGCAGAAATAGATTTCGGTGGCGTGCGGGTGACAGTGATACGGGCTGATCTGGCCCGGCTCCCAGCACGCGACGGTCACGTCGCCGTCTTCGACCTTGCCGAGGATTTTTTCGACGTGCTGTTGCGGATTGTACGTGGCCTCGCGCGCCAGATTGAAAACCTGCATCGGGGGTCTACTCCTGTTGCCGCTCCGCGCCTCGACGGAAGGTGATGGAAACCTGATCGGCCGTTTGTAACCGAGAACACCCACGGTATCGAGCCTGCGTGCGACCGGCAGCGGTAAGATGGCATTAATGGGAGACCGCTAGGATAATCGGGGTCCTGCATCTCGATGGTCACGAGCGAGAAAATGGCCGAACGCCGCGGGTCGCAACGTAAAAAGAGCTTTTTGCGCGGCTGCGTCTATTTCAACAAGCGCCGCAACGCGGTCGACTGTCTGATCCGCGATTTTTCCGGCGCCGGCGCGCGCATCATCTTTTCCGACACGGTCAGCATTCCGGACATCGTCGACCTCTATATCCCGCAGAAGGAACAGACCGTGCGCGCCCACGTGCAGTGGCGTCACGGAGACGAGGTCGGGATTGCCTTTCCCGACGCGATCGGCGCCGCCGGCGGTACGACGGACGCCGATCTGGCGAAGCGGGTGGCGCAGCTCGAAGGCGAGGTCAGCGCGCTGCGACGCGAGATCAAACATCTTCGGCACGAGATCGAAGAGGGTCAGGGCCTCAGCGCGCTCTGAGTCCGTTGCAAGCCAATCTTGAACAATGAATGCCGCGGCAGTTGCAGCATTGCGCCATCGCGGCCGCCATGCCAACAATCCGATCTCGTATCGCGACAGGGAGAGCGAACATGGCGAAGGCTTATTGGGTGGCGACATATTTCTCCGTTTCTAATCCGGATGCGCTCGCCGAATACTCCAAGCTGGCGGGGCCCGCGATCGCGGCCGGCGGCGGCCGTTTTCTGGCGCGCGGCACCGCCGCCAAGGCGTACGAGAAGGGTTTGACCCAGCGCACCGTCATCATCGAGTTCGACAGCGTCGATAAGGCCGCGGCCGCGCACGACAGCCCCGGCTATCAGGCCGCGCTCAAAGTTCTCGGTAACGCAGTCCAGCGCGACCTGCGCATTGTCGAAGGGATGGCGTAGTTCGTCATTGCGAGGAGCCAACGGGTCCGGCCCGAAGTGGCCGGCCCGATGACAGGCTCCGCGACGAAGCAATCCAGTACGGCGGCGCCGGACTGGATTGCTTCGCTTCGCTCGCAATGACGACACTACTCGTTGAATATCCGCTCGCCCTGCAGATCGATGATCTGCCGCGCCTTATTGAGCGTGAACGATACCGCGTCGTCATAGGACGCATACGAGTCGGCGCGGATGAAGCGGTGCTGCTTGTTCACGCCGTCGACGTCGCGCTCGATCGTGCCCGCCGTCTGATAGCCGCCGTTATTCTTGTATGGCGCGGCGCGGATGATGAAGCCCTTGTATTCGATCGGGTCCGAAGCCTTGGCCGTCTCGGAGGCCTCGCGCCGGCCGAATAGCGCACTCCAGAATGACATGCCGGCCTCCCGTCTCGTGCGCATGGGCGCGCCAAGCGATGTTACTTGCGGCCGTGGAAATGTCGAGCCGCCGACCTCCATTTGCTGCGCTGCAGTCCGCGGCGCTAGTGTGATGCTTCGACGTTCCGGAAGCGCGCGATTTTAGGGAGAATGCCAATGCCAAAAGGTTACTGGGTGACCTGCTACCGTTCGATTTCCGATCCGAAAAAGCTTGCTGCCTACGCCGAACTGGCGCCGAAGGCGACCGAACCGTTTGGCTGCCGCTATATTGCGCGCGGCGCCGCGGCTGCGGCGTTCGAGGCCGGGCAGAAGGAACGCATCGTCATTTCGGAATTTCCTTCGGTCGAAAAGGCGATCGCCGCCTACAACAGTCCGGCCTACAAGGACGCGCTCAAGGCGCTCGGCGACGGCGCGGTGCGCGACATCCGCATCGTCGAAGGAACCGATTAGAGCGCTTCCCGATTATGTCGAATCGAGACGCGCTCAAGTTATAGGGTTGGTCGCCATAAGCCGGGGGCACCGCCGTCGCTGAACGCGGTCCCCTCCGGCTGCTCGCCCTAATACGAAGTGGTCTGAGCGCGCGGCGCAGCGCGGTAGCCGCGGGCATAAAGCGCGACCGCCCGGCTCTCATTGCCGCCCGCGGCGCGATAGGCGCCGGCCAGATAGCGCACCGCGTAGGTCATGTTGGTGGAGGCATCGAGCAGACCTGCGGCCGAGCCGCCATAGCCCATGGCGCGGGCAGTGCCGAGCCGGATCTGCATCAGGCCGTAATTGCCGCGACTGACCACCCGCGGATTGCCGCCGCTTTCGCGCTTGATGACGCGATCGACCAACGAAACGGGAATGCCGTTCGCGCTCGCTTGTTGTTCGGCCATGCCGCTCAACTGTGAGCGACCACCGAAATTCTGTTCGGCCGAGCGGTTGCTCCACCCTTCCTCGTATTGACGGCCGCGGCGGCCGTACGCCGTCGGATGAGTCTCAGCATAACCGCCGGCGGCTGGATGACTTGCAAGGTTTGTTTGCTGCCAAGAGTCTTGTTGCTGCCAAAAGTTTTGGGAGTCTTGGCGCTGCCAGGAGGCTTGGTGTTGCCAGGAATCCTCCTGCTGCCAAGAACCTCCATCCCGCCTGGAGTTCCAAGCAAAAGCCCCATCATGTCGATAATGGCCATGGGTGGCGTGACGCGACGCGGAATACGAACGGGCTAATGCCGGTTGCGCCGATAGCGCGAGGAGAAATGCGATCAATGCCAAAGGACGCCAGAAAAGCAACATCAACTTGCTCCAGGTTGACCCTCACCTCGATCCGCTTGTCACGATAGAAACGGGCAAAGGTCTGACCTTTTGTTGGGTGCCAGAAGGTGATGTCGTGATCCTGGGACGGACAGCTTGATGGAAACACCGATCATGCAGCCGATTGGAATAAAATTTTATCGGCGTCGGTTGGAACGAATCTTGATGGGCAACTCAGCGTCGATTGGAAATGTGGACCGGCAGACCGCTTGGACGATGCGTGAGCGCTTTATGCCAGGTGGGCCGTCTCGCATATGCACACGGCGTGCGGTAAGCTTTTGTTCGGCTCGCAAAACACGGGGAACCAATCATGCCGCAGATTCAGATGCTCAACCCGGAAATTCTGGGCACGCCGCTCGGGCAATATTCCCACATGACCCGCGTCAAGGCGGGGGAGTTTCTGTTCATCGCCGGCCAGGTCGGCATCAAGCCTGGCGCCGACAAGGCGGCCGCCGATTTTGACGCGCAGTGCGCGCAGGTGTTTGCCAATCTCGGGGCGGCGCTGGCCTCGCAGGGCGCGAGCTTCGCCAACGTGGTGGAGTTCATTACTTATCTGGTGCACTCGCAGGATATTGCGAAATTCTATGCCTACCGCACGCGCGAGTTTCCGCGCCTGTTTGCCGGCGGCGCGTATCCGCCAAATACGCTGTTGATGATCGACCGGCTGGTGCGCGAGGAGTTTCTGATCGAGGTCAGCGCGGTCGCGGCGCTGTAAAGCCCGACGAAGCGCTCAGCGCTGCGCGGCGTCGGCCGTCCAGTCATACGAGGCAGCTTCGGCGCCGGCCTCGAGCGCCGCGCTCTCCAACAGGTAGCCGAGCGTGGTCAGCCCGGCGCCGTTTGCCTGCTTCGCCAGTTCGAGCGCTGCGGTGCCGATAACGGCGGCAATTCGCCCGGCGTTGGGTGGGAGCCGGCCGGTGGCGCCGCTCCGGACCGTGTCGCCATCGAACGCCGCAGAGCCGGCGGCTTCCCCGTCGGTTGCCCCGGCATCTGTGGACGCTTTCCGCCGCGCATGCGCCGACCGTCGTAACACGCTGGTGAGCTGCAATCGTCTTGGCTGTCGCATCGAATCGCACCTGCAAGCACGCGATGGTTGTGTACTATTGCCGGTTACTGGTTGATTATCAATGATTGTCATTGGCCTTGTCCTACAACTCAAATAATACAAAGAAAATCAATGACTTGCATTTGGCGACCGCTTGCCGTAGCTAGCCGCACCTCCTCAGAAACGCCACGCAGCGGCGCATGGCCAAACGTCAAAGAGTCCAACTCCTCAAAGCACGATTCCCCCGCCTGAGGCAGCTCAGGCAGGAGCAGTTGGGGTGGGAAATCATCGATATTCTGAGCCGCCTGCCTGGCGCCAAGCCGAGCATTTCGTCGATTTACCGCCTCGAACAGGGCGACGCGATCCGCATGTCGAGCGCGCGGCGCGTGTTCGACGTCATCAACGGGGCAATGGAGCACAAGCTCGACGCCAGCAAAGAATTAGAAATGAGCTGGTGAAGGTCAGGCCCGGCCGCGACTTCGTCGGCGTGCCAATCACCTCGCCGAGCCTGCGGGTGCGCGATTGCCAAGGCGGCGGTGCCTCATTATATAGCGCGGATTCGCGATTGAGCCTGCCTTGTCGTCTCGCCCGTGCATGATCGGGAGAAGTTGCCCCGGATTGGATCGGGGTGAATTCTCGATAGACATCATGCCCCGCTAACAAGGGCCTTTCCCAAGACCACGCAAAATCCGGATTCGAACCGTCGCGAATGGTTCGCGCGGGAACAAAACGCATTCTGCGTTTTCATATGGAGGGCCATTATGGCTCAAGGTACCGTCAAGTTTTTCAACGCCCAAAAGGGCTTCGGCTTTATCGTGCAGGACGGCGGCGGCCCGGATGTGTTCGTTCACATTTCGGCGGTCGAGCGCGCCGGACTGCGCGGCCTCGCCGAGGGCCAGAAAGTTTCGTTTGACATCGAAGCCGACCGCCGCAGCGGCAAGTCGGCCGCGACCAATCTGCAAACGGTCTGATCAATACCCATATACAGGCCGGCGCCACAGCGGCGCCGGCATTTTCGTTTCCTGGAGCGTTTTCCGGAAAAGTGGCCACCGGTTTTCCGAAGAAAATGCGACCGGATCTATAAGCGGCGCAAAGAACACAACGGAGAACAAAATGCCGAGAAAGCCGGGACTGAATTCCGAATTCGTCATGTTCGACGTCCTCTATGAAGACGGCACGCAGCGCTCGAACCGCAAGGTGCCGCGCGCGCTTCTCGGTGGCATCGACGGCGACAAGCCGGCGCACGGCTTCCTGATCGAGCAGGATCGCGAGATCGCCGAGAAATCCGGCCGCCCACCCTTGAAGATCAAGGACATCACGCGCACGGGGGCAAAGAAGAAGCCGATGCGCGGCGCGGCCTGACGCCAAGGCCCCAATTCAACCCAGTGCGCTTCCCGATTATGTCGATCGGGAAGCGCTCTGGGTTTAGAGATTTGGTCGCATTTTCTTCGGAAAACCGGTCGCGCTTTTCCGGAAAATGCTCCAATTCGCCGGCCGCAATTCACCTTGGTGTACAGGCATCCGCGAACGCCTCGCGGGCGCGGACAAACTCTGCCGACTCCATCTTGTCGTCCTCTATGAGATCGACCATGGCGGCGGCGAGAGCGCTGCGCCGCCGGCCGCGGTGTGGGTGACGCGGGACCGCAGGTGGTCACGACCACCGCATAAGTGTCGCGATAAAGCGCGCCGTCATCCTTTCCGGCATCGAGCAGGGAGATGAGCCCATTTGCCGCCTCCCGGCACGACGCGGGGTTGGACCGCGGTGCTGCCGCGGCCGCCGTGAGAATCAACATCGCGGCTGTGATCGCCCGAAGAGCCAAAATGCCTTTGGTAAACATATTGCGACGCAACATATGACCCGGACGCATGAACTCCATGCATGGCGGGAACTTGCTCAACGGCGGCGAATCGTTATGTTGCGTCGCAACAAAGCCATTTCGGCGGCCCGTTTGAAGGAGATATTGCCATGGAAAATGCCCGCAGCCCTCGCCAGTCCCGCAACCCTGGTGAGCGTGTACCCACGGTCATCGAGACGATTTTGCAGGTCATTGCCGAAGCAATCGAGAGCGCATCGGCGGCGCGGTGCCGCTACCCCCTCGCCGATTGACGGCGCTCCGAAACGGTGCCAGGGGCGGCGGCGCTCCCAGCGGACGGCCACCGCGCCATTGGAGCGCCTGATTATCCAAAACGCTTCGCAGCTTCCTTGTTCGGCTCGGATGCTTCACCCCCGGATCAAGTCCGGGGCAGGACTGCTAATTATCGAGGAACGAGCGGTGCTTGCGCGAACGCGAAGGGTGCTTGAGTTTTCTGAGCGCCTTGGCCGGATGGTGTGCGGCTCAGGTCTCAGGCGCGCCACGGCCAGCGCTCCCTGCGGGTTCAATAAAGAAGGCCATCGGTACGCCTGACAGGTGCCTCTCGGAGCTCGACATCAAAAGCAGGCGGTTTACTGTATTGTCTTGTATACCGCTAGGCGGGAATACGCACGAGATGCGCCCCTCCTTCACGGGCACGCTCGACTTTTTGAATCCGGCCTGCGCCGCGGCATGCGCTTTGGCGAACCGGCCGACCAACTGCGCCTCGCGATTGGGTTTCGCCCCGCGCTCTTCGAGATTGGAAAGATACTTGAAGAGGTCTCGGAGCAAATCCGGGTAGCCCGCGCCGGTCTTGCTCAAGGCCGCGGCCACAACGTCCGCCGCACTCTGCGGGAACGAGAATTTCGAGCGCTCGATGTCGGTCACGAGCGGGGCGAGACCGGGAGTCGCGGCCTTGTACAGCCGCCGGATGGCGCCCTGGACCTCGCTCCAGCGGAACGGGCTATCCGTGACAATGCAGGCGCCCGTTGCCTGGGCCAAATACATCGTCATCTCGAAATTCGGTATGAGCTTGAACATATTCATCTGCCCGCTGCCTTTCCCGCCTTCCCACGAGCCTTCCTGGAGGACGGCCAGAGGATCATCCTCCCGCATCCGCACGCTGGCGCGCACGCTCGCCTCGACCTCCTCCTCACTGAGGTCCGGCTTGAGCTTGCGGAGCTGCCTGCGCATCGCGTCAGGCGGCATCAGCATGATGCCTCGCCGGGTGTCCTCTTCCATCGTCTTTTGCAGGCGGGAGTCATCCTTCGGGTCGAACCGCGGAGCTCGAGCCCGTGCCATGCTCATCATCTGCTCACGAAGGTGGAAGTCGAAGTCGCAGGGGTCCGGTATGAGGTTGACTAAGGCGAGATCGACGAGCGGCATGACGTTCAGGAAGAACAAAATCGTCTTCAGGAACTCCTGCCGATAGGATTTCGGGTTGCCGGTCGGGCTCCTCTCCTTTTTCATTATTCCGGGGTGGACGAACGGGTGCGCCACGATCAGCTCGCCGAAGTACAGGGGAGCCGCCAAGGCGAAGTCTGTGATCGACGACGGGTGGATGGACCCAGTGTAGATGGCGCGAGCTTCGCCGTCGGGCTTGGGCAGCAGCGCGAGCAGATCGGTCTCGAGCGGCCACAGCCCTTCGTAGAGATTGTAAATCTTGCCGATCTTCTCGTCGGTCAGCTCGCGGCGAATCTGCACCCAGTCCTTCCCGGACTCGAGCTCCAGGACGTTCACGATGCCGTTTTGCAGCATCAGGTTTCGCTCGCGAATGCTCTTCTCGTTCCAGGCCGGCCGCAGCGCCTCGGGCTTGGACTGGCAGCATCCTTTGAACGATTTTCCCCGCCCGCATCCGCAGTAGTCGCTCGGCCGCAAGGGCTTGTCCGGCGGCTTCTTGATCAGGAATTCGCGCGGCTTCTCGGTCCTGCCGAACTCGTCCTGGTAGTGGACATCGCCGCTCTCGTACTTGACGAATATCTCGCCGCCGAACTCGAGCAGGCCGAGCTCCGGCGGCATCAGCGTTTTCCGGAGTTCGCTCCACTGCTGCGTCACAGTCCTTTCCGGGTACAGCCATTCCGTGCGCCCGCCGCCGATATAGCGGCGCGCGCGCTTCTTGATGATGAAGTTGATTTCCGCGACTTGCTGCGCGGTGAGCTTCCGCTCGCGGATAAATGAGTCGATCTTGGTTATGGACTGCCGGTAGTTGCGCGCAAAGGTCTTCTTCTGGAGCGGAACGGTGTTCGGGTCCTTCGCGTACTCCAGGTTCGTGAGGATTAGACAGTGGTCGCGGTCCATCGGGTAAATTGTCTGCGACCCGCGCAACGCTATTCCGGGATCGAGCGGGTACGCGCACGCCTCGTCCGTCGGAGGGACCGCATGGTTGTAGATCGTCACAGGATGGTCGCTGGTGATGAATTTAACGGCGGCGTCTTCAGCAGAGACGATCTCGCGCACTCCGCCGACCCAGATCGTACAATGCAGCATACGGATGCCCTGCATCTCGAACATCAGCTCGTTCTGCGAGAGCGCAGGGTACTGGGCCTTGAGCCAGTCCAAGCCCTTCGGCGTGCGGATTTTCTGAATATCAAGGTATTCGAAGAACGTTTGGAAATGCTGATGCCATTCGCGCTCGTCCGTGCCTATGAATGCGCGAACGGCTTTTGAGCCCCTGCCGTCGATATCGCCGAACAGCCGGCGCTCAATCTCGTCGTTGACGGACGTGCCGAAGATGGTCGAATACAAATCCGTCTGAAAGAACGCCCTGGAGGTCGGCGTGTTATTCCACGCGCCGTTCTGGATGATCACGCGCCCGTCGGCGAGGATTTTCTGGTCCGGGGTCATGTCGACATAGGCAAGCGACTTCCGGCCGGGCTCGAAGAAGCCCTCCTGATACCATTGCGGGACGTAGTGGTTGTCTCTCGTAATCGACATCGCAGCGATTCGTTTTACATTGCGACACCAACGCACTGATCCGGCAAACTAAAGGCAACGAGTCTTCGCCTGATCGCCTGGCAACGATCAGTGCGGCCGTGATCAATTGTCCCAAAAGCTTCCGGCTTCTGCTCGGATGCTTCATCCCCGGTCGAGCGCGGGGACTGAAGGTGCCCTAGTTATCTAGGAACGACCTTAGCTTCCGGCTCCGCGAGGGGTGCTTCAGCTTGCGCAGCGCCTTGGCCTCGATCTGGCGGATGCGCTCGCGGGTTACCGAGAACTGCTGGCCGACTTCCTCCAGCGTGTGATCGGTGTTCATGCCGATGCCGAAGCGCATGCGCAGCACGCGCTCCTCGCGCGGCGTCAGTGAGGCCAGCACCCGCGTTGTCGTTTCGCGCAGGTTGGCGGCGATCGCCGCCTGGTCGGGCAGGATGGCGTTCTTGTCCTCGATGAAATCGCCGAGATGCGAATCTTCCTCGTCGCCGATCGGGGTTTCGAGCGACAGCGGCTCCTTGGCGATTTTGAGAACCTTACGCACCTTCTCGAGCGGCATGCCGAGCTTCTCGGCGAGTTCTTCGGGCGTCGGCTCGCGGCCGATCTCGTTGAGCATCTGGCGCGAGGTACGCACGATCTTGTTGATCGTCTCGATCATGTGCACCGGAATGCGGATAGTGCGCGCCTGATCGGCGATCGAACGGGTGATCGCCTGCCGGATCCACCACGTGGCGTAGGTCGAGAACTTGTAGCCGCGGCGGTATTCGAACTTATCGACCGCCTTCATCAGGCCGATGTTGCCTTCCTGGATCAAGTCGAGGAATTGCAGGCCGCGGTTGGTGTATTTCTTGGCGATGGAGATGACGAGGCGGAGATTGGCCTCGACCATTTCCTTCTTGGCCTGGCGCGCCTCGCGCTCGCCCTTCTGCACCATGTGCACGATCTTGCGGAATTCGCCGATCTCGAGCCCGGTCTCAGACGCAAGCGTATGGATGTGGGTCCGCAGTTCCCTCATGCGGTCCTTCTCGCGCGCGACCAGCGACTTCCAGCCCTTGGCCGAAAGCTTGGAGACGCGGTTGATCCAGCGCGGATCGAGCTCGGAGCCTTGATAGTGCCGCAGGAACTCCTCACGCGCCACGCCGTGGCTCTCGGCGAGCCGCATCAGGCGGCCTTCGTTGCTCACCAGCCGCTTGTTGATGTCGTAGAGTTGCTCGACCAGCGACTCGATGCGCGCCTGATTGAGCCGCAGCGACTTCACCTCTTGGATGATCTCTTCCTTGAGTTTCTTATATTTGCGCTCCTGCGCCGGCGACAGCGAGCCGGTCGAGTGCAGCTTGTTCTGAATGTCCTGGTCTTGCAGCCGGCGCAGCCGCTTGAAGGAGTCGGCGATGGTATCGAATGTCTCCAAAACCTTCGGTTTCAGCTCAGCCTCGATCGCCGCGAGCGACATCGAGTTTTCCAGATCGTCCTCGTCGATGTCGTTATCGGCAATGGCCGCTTCCTCGCCGCCTTCGCCGCCGTCGCCGTTGGCGGCCTGTGGCTTGAACGGGGTGGGGGCGGGCGGTGCCGACGGTGGCGCCACGGTCTGCGGCGGCTGCGCGAACGGTGTGACGCCGGCCGGCCCTGCCGCAACGCCATTGCCGTTGGCCGCGGCGGCCGGATCGGTCCCCGGCGCGCCGCCCGGCATGCCCTTGGCATCGGGGCCCGCATAGGTCGCTTCAAGATCGATAATGTCGCGGAGGAAGACTTTTCCTTCGTTGAGTTCGTCGCGCCAAATAATGACGGCCTGGAACGTCAGCGGGCTCTCGCACAGACCGGCGATCATGGCTTCGCGGCCGGCCTCGATGCGCTTGGCGATGGCGATTTCGCCTTCGCGCGACAAGAGTTCGACCGAGCCCATTTCACGCAGATACATGCGCACAGGATCGTCGGTGCGCTCGGTGGGCTCGCGCGTCTCGGACTTGGCCGGCGTCTTGGGCGTCGCCTGGACGAGTTCGCCGCCTTCGGATTCTTCCTCTTCGGCCTCCTCGCGTGATTCTTCCTCGTCCTCGGAGTCGGCCTCCTCGGTTTCGACGACGTTGATGCCCATCTCGCTCATCATCGCAAGAATGTCTTCGATCTTCTCGGAGGTGACCTCCTCGGACGGCATCACGGCATTGAGCTGCTCATAGGTGACGTAGCCGCGCTTCTTCGCCTGCTTGATCATCTTCTTGACGGCGGCGTCCGACAGGTCGAGCAGCGGCAGCGGAGCATCAGGAGCCTCGGGCCCCTCCTTCTCGGGAGCATCGGCTTCTTTGGGCGCGGCAGATTTTTGCACCGCAACCTTGGTCTTGCTCGCGACCGTCCCCGCGTTCTTGCTCGCCATTCTTTGTCTCCACCTACACCTGTCGCTCACCCATCGGCCCTGAAAGGGGGTGGGCCTCCACTCGACTTCGGGCCGGGCCGGCCGAAGCGGCCTCCTACCCTCTGGTCCTCGTCTCACGCCGGCGGGCCAAAAGGCCCACTGTTGCCCGCGCCGTTCTTTTACCCGTACCAAGCCTTACCCGTCCAAGGACCCGTACGAAGCCGGCGGAGGAGCGGGTGGGCCTCTTCGGCCTGGCCGCACATCTCCCCCTACCCTATGCCGAGAGAATCGATCTCTAGGTTTTGGCAGGCCTCCGTTAAGCTCAGGCTAACCTTGAAAAACCGCAAAGCCCGAGGCCTCCCGTCCGTGCCATTCACGCCGCCCGCCTCGTCTGCCGGGGGGAAGGTCCAGCGCGCCTGACGCCTACAATGACCGCGGCGTGCGGCCCGAGGAAGCTCCGAAGCCTTCGACTAGCGCCTCGGTTCCGTCGAGCTTGGATAGCCTCGCCTTCACGTCGCACAGCCGGGCGTAGTTTGCCTCGCTGTTGTCCTGGCCGAGGGCCGTTTCCGCGTCCTTAAGTTCCCTAGTTAGGGAATGCCATTGTGTATGCAAGGCGACAAGCTGTTTCCAGGTCAGCAAAACGTCGGCGGAGGCGGCGCCCGGCCGCGCAGCCCAGACCGACGGTGTCGTGATCGCGCGCTCGATACGGCTTAATAGATTGTCAAAACCACGGCGGACGAGCTCGGCGGTGAGTTCGGCGCGTTCGCCATCGCCGGCCTGTTCGGAATTCTGCGCGAAATTCGCCGCCGCATGGGCGAAAACATCGACCAGTGCGCCTTTGAGCTTCTGCGTGTCGGTGTGGCGGAACTCAGCGGCGGCGAACTCCTCAAGGTGGTCGTGGAGGAGCCAGGGGTGGTTGAGTGCGGCCTGCAGGATCAGCGCCTCGCGGCGGGGGATGGCGGCGCGATGGCCGCGATGGAGCGGGCTTGCCGCAAGCTGCGAGCTTGCCGCCACGTAAGGTCCGTTCTGGCGCTGATCGCCGAAACGGCCGGGACCGAAACCTCTTCCGGGCGGAAACCGGCGCCCCGCGCCGCCGCGGCCCTGCGGGTCGAAGCTGCGCTGACGGGCAGGGAACGGAGAAATCTCCACGGGCGCGAACAATTGCCGAAGCCGCGCACCAAAATCCTGCCGGTAGTAGCGGCGCACCGATTCGTCGGCAATGGTCGCGGTCAGGGCCGACAGCCGTGCCTCAAGCGCTGCGCGCCGCTCTGGCGTATCGAACGGGCCGGTCTCGCTCTCGCGCGCCCATAAGACGTGGGCGAGTGGCCGCGCCCCACCGAGTATGTCGGCGATCGCCTCGCGGCCGCCAGAGCGGGCCAGATCGTCCGGGTCCTGCCCGTCGGGTAGCGCGGCGAATTTCAGGCTCTTGCCGGGCGTGACCAGTGGCAGCGCCAGCTCGGCCGCCCGGTAGGCGGCGCGGCGCCCGGCATTGTCGCCGTCAAAGCACAGGATCGGCTCATCGGTCATGCGCCACATTAGGGCAAGCTGGTCGGTGGTGAGCGCGGTGCCGAGCGGCGCGACTGTCGCCTCGTAGCCGGAGGTCACCATGGCGATGACGTCGACGTAGCCTTCGACCGCGATCACCGGCGCGCCGTCGTGGGCTGCCTTGCGGGCGGCGGCGATGTTGTAGAGCGTGCCGCCCTTGTGGAAGAGCGGCGTCTCCGGCGAGTTGAGGTATTTTGCCGACACGTCCTTTTCGAGCGCGCGGCCGCCAAAGGCGATGACCCGGCCGCGCCAGTCGGCGATGGGAAATATGACGCGATCGCGGAAGCGGTCGTAGGGCACCGCGATGTCCTCGCCTGCAACCAGAAGCCCGGCCTCGATCATGTCTTCGACCGGCACCTTGGCGGCACCGAGATGTTCCTTCAGCGCATACTGTTCCGCCGGGGCGTAGCCTAGTCGGAATTTCAGCTGGGTCGCCGAGGCAAGCCCGCGATCGGCGAGATAGCCGCGGCCGCGCGCGCCATTCCGTGACGCCAGCGTGGCCTCGAAGAACTTGGCGGCGAGTTCGACGATGTCATGGAGCGTCTTGCGGTGTTCGTCGCGCGCTTCGGCCTCGGGCGAATAGGCTGGCAGCGGAACACCGGCCATCTCCGCCAGCCGTTCGACCGCTTCGGGAAAGGTGATACCCTCGGTCTCCATCACAAAGTCGAAAATGCCGCCGTGCTTGCCGGAGGAGAAGTCGTGATAGAAGCCCTTCTCGTCGTTGACCGTGAACGAGGGTGTCTTCTCCTTGTTGAACGGCGAGAGACCTTTCCATTCGCGCCCCGTCTTGCGCAATTTCACGCGCCGGCCCACGACCCCCGAAACCGGAAGCCGCGCACGCAGCTCATCGAGAAATTGTGGCGTAAAGCGCATGGTGATTCGCCTGTACCTGGCAAGGGTAGCGCAACAGCGTCCTCAATATAGGCAAGACGGTTGCGCGGGACGCCCAAACCCGGCTTGTCCCGGTTTTCCACAGCTCCCCGGCTATCAAAAGGAAACGGCGAGGGAAACCTCTTGTCATTTTGATATACATCTGTATATACAGAATGCCCGTAGGGACACGGTGTCCCGCCAGTCTGAAACCGCGGAGAGATAGAATGGAACCCATTCATTGCCTTCGAGGGAGTAGCCGGCCATGGCCGACTCAGAATTTTTGCAGCTTCTCGCATCTATTCGTGAGTTCGGATGGGACCCGAAAAAACGTTTGAGCAATCTACGCGATCACAAAATCGACTTTGAGGACGCAAAGGGAGTATTCGGCGGCTACAAGAATATCCGCCGATCTGACCGTCATGGCGAAACCAGATACCAAGTCTTCGGATATCTCCAAGGCCGGCCGGTCGCGGTTATATGCACCGTCCACGGGTCGCTCTGCTGGCTCATCTCGGCGCGGCACGCGAGCCGTGACGAGCGAAAAAAATATTACGGTGGTCTCACGATACGCATCGAGCAAAGGTAAGACCGATTGGGCGGCTCTTGACGCGCTGACTGATGAAGAAATCGAGGCTTCGATTGCCAATGATCCTGATTGGAGCGACGATTGGAATTGGGGCGAAGCCGTGCTCGTCCCTCCGAAGAAGAAGGCGATCTCGATCCGAGTCGACGAGGACGTGCTCGATTATTTTAAGACCGAAGGCTCCGGCTATCAGCGGCGCATGAACGCGGTATTGCGTTCCTACATGCAACAGAAGCACAAGAAGCGTGCGTGACCGCCGCGCACCCGTCAACGCGCCCCGTCGCGCATGGCGAGGCCTTTGGCGAAGGCGCGATAGAGGCGCGCGACATCGGCCGTCTCCCCGGCGAGACAGCGGAACGCCGCGGCCGCCTGATGTACCACCATGCCGCTGCCGTTGAGCGTACGCGCGCCTTTTGCGGCCGCGGCTTTGAGGAACTCGGTCTCGGCCGGCGTGTAGATGACGTCCGCTACCCAATGCGCCGGGTTGATCGCGGCGACAGGCACCGGATTGCCGGGAAAGCCGCTCATTCCGGTCTGCGTCGCGTTGACGATCCCATCGGCCTCAGCGACGTCGCGCTCCAAATCGTCGGCGAGACGGCAGCGGGCCGCGCCGTAGTGTTTGGCAACATCGGCCGCTAACGCGTTGGCGCGCGCATGGTCGAGGTCATGCAAAACAAGGTTGCCTAGGCCAAGGTCCATCAACGCGAAGGCGACGGCGCGGCCTGCGCCGCCCGCGCCGATCAGCACCACGGTCTTGCCGCGGGCGCTGTCGGCTCCCAGCGTCTCGGCAAAACTGTTGCGCCAGCCGTGGCGATCGAAATTGTAGCCAGTGGTGCGGCCGTCCTCCGCGATCGCCACCGTATTGATGGCGCCGACCTGCGCCGCCTCAGGGTCGATGGCATCGAGCAGCGGCAGGATATCCTGTTTGAACGGATAGGTGATGTTGGCGCCGGCGAAGCCAGCCGCCTTGATGGCGCCGAGCAATTCGGGCAACTGTCGTCCCGACAGCCGGTCGGCATCCATCAGATGATAAAAACCGTCGATGCCCGCGGCCGCGAACGCATCGGCGAACAGGGCCGGCGACAGCGAGCCCTGAATATTCCTGCCGATCAGACCGACCAGTATCCTGCGCTTGGTCACGGCGGTGCGGGGCGAGAACTCACCCGCCCCCGAGCAATTTCTTCACCATCGCGCCGGCCTTGGAAAAATCCATCTGCCCGGAGAAGCGCTGCTTGAGCGCCGCCATGGTGCGGCCCATGTCCTTGAGCGTCGCAGCCTCGAGTTCCTTGATCAGCCCCGAGATCGCTTCGGCGGCGTCGAGATCGGACATCTGCTTCGGCATGTAGGCGGAGATGATCTCGATTTCCTCGCGCTCCTGCGCGGCAAGTTCGCTGCGCCCGGCCTTTTGGTAAATCTCGAGGGATTCTTGGCGTTGCTTGATCATCTTGCCCATGACATCGAGGATTTCGGCGTCATTTAGCGAGGTGCGTTCGGCGCCGCCGGTTTCGCGCTTCAAGATATCGGCGTTGATCAGGCGCAGCGTTGTAACCCGCCGCGCTTGGCCGGCCTTCATGGCCTCCTTCATCGCAGTATTAATCTCGTCGCGCAGCACGATGTCGGCTCCTCGAGCGTTGATATCCCTTCCCGGCAATAACAGGGTCCGGGTGGGGACGGCCCAGAACGGCAGTTGCGTCTCACTACATAATACGCGACTAAGAGGCCATGACCCAGCCGCAAGATTCCTCCGCCAGCGCGACGGCCGGGGCCTGGCATGACAGCAAGCCGACCGCGCTCCTGGTGCTGGCCGACGGCACCGTGCTCGAAGGTATCGGCTTCGGCGCCAGCGGCCACGCGGTCGGCGAGGTCTGCTTCAACACGGCGATGACCGGCTACGAGGAGATCCTGACCGATCCGTCCTATGCGGGGCAGATCATCACATTCACGTTTCCGCACATCGGCAACGTCGGCACCAACGACGAGGACATCGAAACGGTCAACCTGGCGGCGACGCCCGGCGCACGCGGCGTCGTCCTGCACGCGGCGATCACCCAGCCGTCGAATTATCGCGCGACCCGCCACCTCGATGGCTGGCTGAAGAATCGCGGCGTCATCGGGCTCGCCGGCATCGACACGCGCGCGCTCACTGCGCGCATCCGCGAACAGGGCATGCCCAATGCGGTGATCGCACATGAACCGTCAGGCAATTTCGATCTCGATGCGCTCAAGCGGCAGGCGCGCGAGTGGCCTGGCATGATCGGACTCGATCTGGTGCCGATGGTGACGACGGCGCAGCGCTTCACCTGGGATGAAACCCCGTGGCGCTGGGGCGAAGGCTACGGCCGCGCCGACAGCGCTGCGTTCCAGGTCGTCGCCGTCGATTACGGTATCAAGCGCAACATCCTGCGCCAGCTTGCGGGCCATGCCTGCAAGGTGACGGTGGTGCCGGCGCAGACCGCGGCCGAGGACATTCTGGCGCTCAAGCCCGACGGCGTCTTTCTGTCCAACGGGCCGGGCGATCCCGCCGCCACCGGCGAATACGCCGTGCCGGTAATCCGCTCGCTGATCGAAAAGGTGCCGACATTCGGCATTTGCCTCGGCCACCAGATGCTGGCGCTCGCGATCGGTGCCAAGACAGTCAAGATGCACCAGGGTCATCACGGCGCCAATCATCCGGTGAAAGACTTGCAAACCGGCAAGGTCGAAATCACCTCGATGAATCATGGCTTCGCGGTTGATCGCGCAACACTGCCGGCGCACGCGGTCGAGACGCATGTGTCGCTGTTCGACGGCTCGAATTGCGGGCTGCGGCTCAAGGACAGGCCGGTGTTTTCGGTGCAGTATCACCCGGAGGCGTCTCCCGGCCCGCGCGACAGCCACTATCTTTTCGGGCGGTTTGTCCGGCTGATGGAAGAATTCCGGGCCAAGTAGTCGTTCAGGGCCAAGTAGTCGTTCAAGTCATCTTTCAAGTCATCATCCGAGCGATCGTTCGAGTAGCGCGTTATCAAGTAAGCGTTTTGAAGTCAGCGATTTGTTGCATGCGCCGTTATAAAATCTCAACCGATGTCGGCGTAGAAGGAGCGGCCCGCTCGGGCGCCAATGCACGCCATGCCCATTGCCAGGAAACGTTCAGCTCCCGCGACCTTTCATTTCGCCGACGACGGTTCGATCCCTAACAACGCCGCGCTGCCGCTCGTGGTGTATCGCGCCGGCATCGATCTGTCCGGCTCGCCCGATCCCGAACAGCTGATTGAACAGACCTTCGCCGATAACGGCTGGGGCCACATGTGGCGCAACGGTATTTATCCGTATCCCCACTATCATTCGATGATTCACGAGGCGATGGGTATCGCGCGCGGTCGCGCCAAGGTGCGCTTCGGCGGCAAGAAGGGCAAAGAGATCGACATCGGCGTCGGCGACGTGATGATCCTTCCCGCCGGCACCGGCCATCAGCTCGTCACCCAAACCCAGGAGTTGGTGGTGATCGGCGCTTATCCGCCGAGCGGCAAATATAATCTTTGCCGCGGCAGCAAGGCTGAGCACGCCAAGGCAATCGCGTCGATCCCCAAAGTGCCGGCGCCCGCAACCGATCCGGTATTCGGCGCCAACGGACCGCTGATCGCGCTGTGGCGGGCGTGAAGATCGGAATCGAAGGACAGCGGCAACTTATTGCGCTACTCTACTTCGGATTGCCATTCCCTGTCGGAGTTCGCTGCTGACTGGGTAGCGAATATCCAGTCCGTTCTACTCGGGAGATGTGACAATGAAAATCTTGTTCGCATTGCTCGTACTGTGCGCCGCAGGAATTACCGGCGCCTCCGCGCAGGAGCTTCTGTCCGGTCAATATCAGTGCGTCCAAAATTGTACCGGACAGCAATTGGTGTACATCACCCAGAATGGCTGGGACATGAATCTCGTCAACGAGGCGGGTCAGCCATCGCGCGCCTGGATCGATCATCCCGGCCATATCTGGGCGGAGCGCTGGAACGAAGGTGCGGTGATTTCCCCCGATGGGTTCGCCATACAATTCGACGACGGCACGGTGTGGCAGCGTTTCGTTCCAGTGCTGCCGCCGCCTCTTCGACGGCGTGGTTGAATCCAGGCCCGCTCAATTAACTTGGATCATGTCGTGCGCGCCGGCGGCGACGAGAGCATGCTTGCCGGCGCCTCTGCTGCGCCAAAGCTGCTCGTCTCGAACCGATCTCGCTTCAATTCGCCGGCGGCTTCGAGCACCGGATAGGCGACCGAGCAGATATGCGAATGGATGCGCTTGAGGTCGCTCAAGATGTCGAGGTGCAGCGACGTGGTCTCCAGGCTCTCCGGCCGGCCCTCGCGCAGCCGTTCGAAATGCCGGTCGGCGGCGGCGAGCTCGGCCTGCCGCAGCTCGGACTTTTGCCGCAGCAGCCGGCGCGCGGCCTCGACATCGCCCGTCATGAATATGCCAAACGCCGCCTGCAGCGAATCGACGACCTGTTTGTGAAAGCCTGTCAGCTCGGCCGCGCCTTCGGCGGAGAATTGATAACGCTTTTTGATTTTTTTCGCCGCTAGTTCGCACAGGTTTTTGTCGACGATGTCGCCGATGTGTTCGAGGTTGATGGTGAACGAGATGATCTCCATGGCGCGGCGGCCGTCGCGCTCATCGAGGGCATCGCGCGTGAGTTTGGTGATATAGAACTTGATCGCCTCGTTCAGCCGGTCGACGGCATTGTCGAGCCGCGATACGTCGGCCGTGAGCTTGCGGTCGTTGTCGAGCAGCGCCGCCATGACGTTGCGCAGCATGGTTTCGACGATCTCGCCCATGCGCAACGTTTCGCGCGCCGCATTGGCGAGCGCGAGCTGCGGCGTTGCCAGCGCCGCCTCGTCGAGGTGCCGAGGCGCATACGGATCGACCGGCTGTTTGCGCTCCGGCAGCATGCGCTTCAGCAGCCAGGCCACGCCGTTGAGCGGCCCGATGAAGATCGCGGCTAGCGCGATATTGAACAGCATGTGGAACTCTGCGGTCATCTTGGCGGGATGCGGCTGCAGCGCCGTCATCTCCCGCGCAATCGGCCCGAGGAACGGCAACACGACGATGACGCCGACCAGCCGGTTGATCATATTGCCAACCGGCAGCCGCCGGCTCGCCGGATCGCCGCGCGTTCCGGACTCGATCAGCGGATTGATCGCGCTGCCGAGGTTGGCGCCGAGCACCAGCGCCAGTGCCGCCTGCGGTGTCACAAATTGCGAATAGGCCAGCGACATCACCAGCAGCACGACAGCGACGCTCGAATGCGCCGCCCAGGTCAGCGCCGCTGCGATGACGATGCAGAGCACCGGGTCGTTGGTGATCGATTTGAGCAGCGCTTGCACGGCCGGCGCCTGCTCGGCCGGAGCGAGCGTGTCGAGCAGAACATGCAGCGCCAGGAGAATGAGTCCGAGACCGATGCCGACGCGGCCGAGGGCACGGGGGAGGCTATTGTCCGCAGCGCGAAACGTAACGACGCCGATGATCAGCAAAATCGGCGCCGCCGCCGATACGTCGAACGACAGCACCTGCACGATCAACGTGGTGCCGACATTGGCGCCGAGCATGATGGCGAGTGCGGGTACGAGCCCGACCACGCCCTCGGCGGCAAGTGAGGCCGTCATCAGGCCGGCGGCGGTGCTGCTCTGCAACAGCGCCGTCAGGCCGAATCCGGCGCCGAATGCGGTGAAGCGATTGCGCAGCGCCTTGCCAAGCACGCGGCGCAGGTCGGGGCCGAAGGCGCGCAGCACGCCGCTGAGCACCATGTGCAGGCCCCACAGCAGCAGCGCCACACCGCCCATCAGATCGAGCAGAACCATGCTTCCCATCGGCTGTCGCCTTCATTGCGGGGCCGGCAATACGCATTGGCCGGCGCTCATGCGACCGTCAAACCGCGGACGTTTCGGTAAATGGGGCCGGGGGCTCGCGGGTTCCAGTATTTTGTAGGCCGCCGGGCGCGTTGAACGGTGATTTCACACCATAGGAAGCCGCTGCTCGCCGCGTCAATCTTGTTTGGAGCCCACCGTGTCGGCCATCACGGCGCCGCGCTGGCCGAGCGGCTTATCGTCTCCGACTGTGGAATCCTGCGCGGTCTGATGCTCGATTTCAGCATTCAGTTCGGCACCGAGCAGCACCACCATCGACGAGATCCACAGCCACATCATCATGGCGAGCACCGCGCCGAGCGAGCCATAGGTGGCATTGTAGGTATTGAATTTGGCGAGATACCAGGAAAACAGGAATGAGGCGACGATCCACACCACCGCGGCGAACACGCTGCCGATACTGACCCATTGCCAGCGCGCGGCGCGGCGGTTTGGGCCGTAGCGGTAGAGCACGGCGAGACCAACGAGCAGCACCACGAGCAGCGCCGGCCAGCGCGCAAGCCGAATGAGTTCGGCGGCCGCGCCGCCCAATCCGACCCAGGACAGGGCCACCGGCACGGCGATGACGGCGCCGACCGCGGTCAAGAAGACGGCAAAGCCGCCGAGGGTGAAGACGAGCGCCACCAGGTTGAGCTTGAAGAGGTTACGGCCCTCCTGCTGTTCGTAGATGACATTGAGCGCATCGATCATCGCCTTGATGCCGCCCATGGCGCTCCATAGCGCGACTAGAATTCCAACCACGACGCCGATGCTGAGCGCGCCGTTGCGCTGAGCGGCGATGCGCGTGGCCTGCTCGTTGAGGATGCCAAGCACGTCGGCCGGCACTACGCCCTGCAAAAGCGAAAGCTCCTGGCCGATGGTGGCGGCGTTGAAGAAGATGCCGTAGGCGGAGACCAGCGCGGTGATGGCGGGAAGTATGGCGAACAGGATGAAGAAGGCGACGCCGCCCGCAATCGACAGCAACCGATCGGAGTTCGTCTCACGATAGGTGCGCCACAGAATATCCTTCCAGCCGGCCCAGGGGATTTGCAGCGGATGCATGGCGCGGCGGCCGCGGCCGTGTTCCGCGGCGCGGTGAAGCTGGGCGTCGCGCGGCTCTTCCGAACTGCGCGGTTCGTTAAACGGCCGCTCTTTGTTCGCGGCCGGCGGCGTGGGACGCTCTGGTGATTTCACGGCTATGTTCGATGGCATGACCCGAGACAACGTCTTGGACCGCATCCGGTTGCGCCCCACCGGCAGCTCGGCGCCATCGCCGTGGCCCAGCGTTATTAAAATGAAAACTCGGCAGCGGGTTGCCGCCGGCGTTGCAGGAGAGGGGAGGCTCGCAGGCCCTCGCTGCGCAACAGGCGGCCGCTATGGCTAGTTCAACACGTTTTCGATATAGACCGGTCTTACTACTATTTATCAGCGGGGGCGTTCATGGATCTCGTCAGCGAGATCGCCCAGCGGAAAGCCTCTTGGACGGAGATGGTGCCGAGCGCCGCCGTCTCCAGGCATCCGTACGGCTTTCTTGTTGTCCGATTGCCGGCAAAAGTCTCCGAAGCTGATGTCCGGTTCAACGTCTGGCTGAAAGAAAACCGCCCCGGACAGCAACCCAACTGGCCTATCCACTCCCACGAAGTGTCGATGTCGAGCTACGTGGTTCGCGGCGAACTTGAGAATCTCGTCTGGCCGGAACCCAGATTCGGCTTTGGTGAGCCACTGTATCTGGCATCCTACAGCAAGAGCACCTCGGTGCTGACGAAGAGCGACCTGCGAATCTCGGAAGGCCGCAAGGTTTGCGAAACGGTTCGCGCCGGAACGCAATACGAGGTGGCGAAGGGACTGTTTCACGCAACCAACATTCCGGACGATGCCGAATGCGTGACGCTCTGCATGTTTCATGCGGAAGAGAACGGCATTGGCACGGTGCTTGGCAGCGACGGTCATCCGCAGCAGATCGAGTTTCAGCGCTTTGCGGTGACGCCCGAAACCGCGCAAGCGACAAAGGAATTGCTGTTATCCGCGTTGTCCTGACATTGCCGGACCGGGCACCGCAAGCGCATCCGCCGCGTGCGGATACTGGAATCAGACCACCACCAGCGATGGCGTCCTGAGGAGCCAGCGGTGCCCAGCGCCGACGCCGACATTGCATTGCTGGCCGGCCCGCAGACCTTGGCTGGCGAGACGCCGCCGCGACAGCTTGCCGGTCGGCTCGCCGGACTTTCGCTGCCGCGGCAGGTGGCGGTTCTCGCGGTCTGGCCGCTGCTCGAGCAGCTGCTGACGTTTCTCGTGACCTTCGTCGATACCATGCAGGCCGGGCATCTCGATCCCGACGCTGTCGCCGCGGTCGGCGTTGCCGGTTACATCATTGGTATCGTCGGATTGATTCAGTCGGCCGCCGGCATCGGTGCGGTCGCCATCATAGCGCGCGCCACGGCGGCGCCGCAGCGCCGCCTGGTCAACGCGACGCTCGGTCAGTCGCTCGTCCTCGCTGCCTTCGCCGGCGCAATCATGGCCGCCATATTGTTGCTGCTCGCCCCCTCGATCGGCGCCTTCGTCGGGCTCACCGGCCGAGGGCTGCAGCACAGCATCCTGTTCCTGCGCATTCTCGCATTCGCGACGCCGATGAGCTTCATGCTGTTTGTCGGCTGCGCCTGTTACCGCGGCGCCGGCAACACGGTGATGCCGTTCCGCATCATGCTTGCCGTCAACGTCGTCAACGTCGCCGGCAATTACACGTTCGTGCGCGGCCCGCTGCCGCTCGGCGGCCACGGCGTTGCCGGCATCGCCTGGGCCACCGATCTGGCCTGGTCGCTCGGCGCGCTCGCCATGCTGATGTCGCTGCTGCGTGGTCACAACGGGCTGCGGCTCTACCTTCACCGCCTCGTTCCCCACTGGCACATCATCCGCCGTTTGTTGCGCGTCGGTCTGCCCAACGTGGTGGAGGCGTCCGGTTTTTGGATCGCCCAGTTCGTGGTTCTCAGGATTGTCGGTAACACGATTTATGCCGGTCTGCCGAACGCCATTGCGGTTCATGCCGTCGCGGTTCGGCTCGACGGCATCAGCTATCTTCCCGGCTTCGCGATGAGTACCGCGGCGGCGACGCTCGCGGGCCAATATCTCGGCGTCGGCGATTATCAGCGCGTCAAGACCGCGACTCGGCTGTGCTGGTACATCTGCATGGCCATCATGGGCAGCGTCGGTCTTTTGTTCGTGCTGGCCCCGGGACCGCTTGTCGCCATCGTCACCAGCGATCCGGTCATCATCCACGACGCGCCGACTTTGCTCCGCATCTGCGGGCCGTCCGAGATCTTCATGGCGACCTATCTGGTGCTCTCCGCCGCCATGCGCGGCGCGGGCGATACGCGTACCCCGATGGCTCTGTCTTACCTTTCGATCTTCTGTGTGCGCCTGCCGGCGGTCTACCTTCTCGGCGTGGTGCTGGGTTACGGATTGACCGGCATTTGGTTCGCGTTGTGCGGCGAAGTAGCGGTGCGCGGTATTATTTTCGCGCTCCGGTTCTGGCAGGGCGATTGGCTCAAGGCCAAGGTGTAGGGCGGGTGCCCTGGTCGCTCAGGCTTGCAGTCGGTCAGCACTGCCGCCGAGATAACGCCTAAGGTTGCGCAACGCCTCGCCATGCTCACGCCACACGGCCGGAGCCACTGCGGCGACGATTTGCTCAAGTCCTGCCGCACGATGAGCCAGGCCAGCGGCATTGACGACATCCTGCTGCGCAAATGTGGCCATGACATTGAGGATCAAATCGCGGTCCGGCGAGCGTTCCGCCGCATGTGGCACGTCACGCCAGCCGCGTTCCGGACGGTCCGCGTAGCAGGCGGCGAAGATCAAATCCCGCACGCGCAACGCCGTCGCGTATGTGTCGGCGAATGTCTGCAGCCGATCGCCGCGGATGAGGCGCTTGCGCAACAGAAACATTGCCACGTAACAGGCAAGCACGGCCTGCTCGACATCGGCGCCGGCATCCTCCTCAAAATTCCGGCGCGCGGTATCGACCGGGGTGGCGGCCTTTCCGGCAAATGGCTTTATGCCGCCGTCGCATTGCAGGGCGAGAGCGAACTCGTTGTCGAGGAGCTGTTGTTTGCGGCTCTGCGGCAGCAGATAAATGTCGAGTTGTCCCCATTTCCGTTCGCCGACATGCAGCAGATAGACAAAGCCCATGCCTCCGAAGTCGCGTACGATCCCGTCGAGCCAAGGCGGCAACCGACCCGGCAAGGCGTGCGGCAGCTTGCCGGTCAGGTCGCGTAGCGCGGTTTCGAATTCCGTGTCGGCCGCAATTGCGACGAGATCGATGTCGCTTTCGGTATCGCCGGTGCCGCGCGCCATCGAGCCGCGCAGCAACGTCTCGCGCGCCCACGGTCTGGCGAGAAGGATGCGGTTCACGTCGTCAAGAACGCGAGACTGCCAACGCTGATCTACCGACGCCGGCGCGCCAGCCGTCTCACGCATCCACAAGCCCCATGCCGAGCGTGAGGCGACGCCGCGCGGCCCAGAAATCTGCGCGCTCGTGCTGACCATTCTCCGAACACGCGTGCTCCAGCGCCTGGTAGATTTCTCCCTCGGCGACAGAGAAAGCGAAATAAAGCCCAAGCACGGCCCGCTCCCAATGCGCTAACGAGCTGGCATGCGGCGTGCGCTCGGTGTCATCGAGCCGGTTTGCAAGCGTCATGCGAAGACACCTGACCGTATCGGCCAAATCCGCCGGTGATAATTGCGGCATGGATCGCGAAGTCAGAGGTGTCGCGCCGGCAAGAAGGGTTTTCAGATGGCCGTCTTCATGAACGTCGATCATGAGGTGCAGGCGCGCGTGGTTGCCCGCGTTGCAGGCCCCGTGCGCAATGGTTGGACGAAAGGTCTGCAACGAACCGCGCTTCATGTGAAAACGGCAGCCCGCGGAAACGAACAGGGCGCCGGGATTGGTGTCGAGTGGCAAATGGATGCGTTGCCGTGAAGCGCGACTGAGATCCTGATAATCCCGATGCTCCCATAAGGCGCCGCCTGGATCGAGCCGGGCCAAACGCACCATCATGTAGCGCAGCCCCAGGTCTTCGAGAAATCTGCGGGTGAGGGGCAGCCTGTCGAGCGCATCGGTTTCCACAGGCCGGCCGGTATCGGTCACTGCTCCGTCGGTGGCATCGGCAGTGCGGCCCAGCAGCGAGCACGTCCACCAGTCGCCCGATTGATATTCGCTGTAATGCCGCCGGTATGGAATATCCGCCCGTGCAATCTCATCGAGCAAATCTTTGAAGTTGAATCCAGGCGGCAAGGCGTTCGAGAGCTCCAGCAGAAACATGTGACTCGCCTCGGCCATCACCGTGTTTCCTCGCGCCAGCTTCTAACGCCCGGCAAAATCGTCATTAGGCCGCACTAGGCCTGATCCCGATATGAAATTCAAGATTCTGTCATATTCCAGGCCATCCCCACCGGGTCGCCCCATCGGGATCGCTCGGTCGTGAAAAATTATCATGCCTATCAGCATCGTCGGAAGCGCTGACGATATTGGGCCTTCGGGTCTGCGCCGAGCGCCGGCCGTGTTAGCCAAAGGCTTGTAAAAACTGGAATAACCGCTGTCCCTTGGCAGCCAAATTGATATCCTGCCAGTTGACCGGGACAGTTGAATGCGCCGCTGGTTTCTCAGTTATCACTCTCCGGACGAGGCGCTGGCCGCGAGGCTCAAAGACGCTATCGAGGCGAAGGATGCGGCAGCGCGGGTGTTCTTCGCCCCGGCGCATTTGCGCGCCGGTGGTTCGTGGAGCGCCCAACTGGCGCAGGAAATCGCCGAGGCGAATGCATTTATTCTCTTGATCGGCGAGTCTGGACTCGGAAAGTGGCAAGTCCCCGAATACTACGAGGCCCACGACCGGCATGTCGGGGCGCCCACGGAATTTCCGCTGATTGTCGTCTTGCTCGAAGGACAGAACGCGCCGGGCTTGCCGTTCTTGCGGCAGATGCATTGGATCGTGACAGCCGATCCGGCCGCGGAAACCTCGATCGCGCGCCTGTTCGATGCGACGGCGGGCCACGGCAGCACTCCCGGACAGCTATGGCGCTACACCGGTCCGTATCGCGGTCTCGCCGCGATGGAAGAAAAGGACAGCGACTATTTTTTTGGACGCGCGCGGGAGACAGTCGAAGTTCTCAACGCACTCGCGGCGCCCAACCGATTGCCGATCTTGATCGGCAATTCCGGCGTCGGAAAATCGTCGCTCGCTCAGGCCGGCGTCATTGCTGCGCTCAAACAGCAGGCTTGGCCCGAGGCGGCGGCCGCCGCCAGCGTCTGGCCGGCGGTCTTCGCGCACAGCCGGCAATGGTGCTACCTCACGCTCAAGCCAGGCACCGATCCGCTCAAAGCCCTGGTGGAGGCATTTCTGGACACGTGGCAATTCGACGCCACGGACTTTGAACGGACCAAGCAGCAGAACGGCTGGATCGAGCTGTTGCGCGACGGCAAGGCGAGCCTGCCCGATCTTATCGACGCGACCGTGCGCCGCCGCAAGGAGCTCAAGGAGCCTGAACCCAACGGTTTTTTGCTCTACGTCGACCAGGGCGAAGAGCTTTACATCCGTGCCGAAGCGGGGCAGCGGCGGCGGTTTTCAGAACTTCTCGCACAGGCTTTACCGGACCATCGCTTGCGCACGATGATGAGCATGCGCGCTGATTTTCTCGGCGCATTGCAAGCCGACAAGCCGCTGTTCAACGCGCGCCAGCAGATCGACGTGCCGCCGCTCGGCGAGGAGGAGTTGCGGGAGGTCATCAGCCGGCCGGCGCAACTGCTCGGCGCGCGGTTCGAGAACGATCGGCTTATCGAGGTGATCACCCGGCGCACTGTCGAGGATTCGGTGAAGGACGTCGGCGCGCTGCCGCTTTTGTCCTACACGCTCGACGACATGTGGACGCAAATGCAGGCGGCGCAACCCGGTGATGGAATTCTGCGATTGCCGGCGCCCTATTTCGAGCTCGGCCGCGTCCTCGTCGATCGCGCCAACAGCTTCTTGGCGACTCATCCCGATGACGAAACCGCGCTCCGCCGCATCCTGACCTTGAAGCTTGCCACGTTGCGCGAAGGCGAGGAGCCGACGCGCCGGCGCGCGGTGCACTCCGAATTTTCCGAGGCAGAATGGCATCTCATCGGCGAACTCGCCAATCATCCGTATCGTCTTCTCGTTACGGCAAGGCCGAAGCTCGAAGACGGCGAGGCGCATGGCGAATCCACTGACGTGAGCCGGGCCGTGGCGACGATCTCAAACGGTGGAGGCACAGCCGCATCCGCGCCGGCTACGCCGCACGGCGAGACCTATGCGGAGGTTGCGCACGAGGCGCTGTTTCGCCGTTGGGACCGGCTGCGCGAGTGGGTTGCCGCCGAGCGTGAATTTCTGGCTTGGCGCAGCAGCCTCGAAGCGGCGCGGCGGTCTTGGCAGTCGACGCCGCATCATTCGAGATACGACGCGCTTTTGATGGGCGCGGCGCTCGCCCAGGCGCAGAGTTGGCTGTCCCGGCGGCCCAACGATCTGCACGGGCCCGATCGCGAATTCATCACGCTCAGCGTCGCGCGCGAGAAAAAAGTGCAGACGCGTGCGCGGAGCATTCGCGCCCTTATTTATATGCTGTTGGTCGGGATGATTGTCGGCCTCGTGGGCTGGATCAATCAGGCGTTTCTCAAACAGCAATGGCGCTGGTACGCGACCGAGCGGCCGTTCGCGTCTGCCAATATGCGGCCTTACGTCCTTACCGCCGACGCGGAGCGGTCGCTCAAGCCCGATCCCAGCAGGGCTTTTAGAGAGTGTGTGCCCAAGGCGCCTGGCCGGGATTTCTGCCCCGATATGCTCGTCGTCCCGGCCGGCAATTTCATGATGGGCGCGGCGCCAGGCGAGAATGGACAGAGCGACGAGCAGCCGCGGCATCAGGTGACGCTCGGCAAAGCCCTTGCGATATCCAAGTTCGAACTAACCTTCGACGAGTGGGATACCTGTGCGTCTTATGGCGAGTGCCGCCCCGATGTCCGCGACGCCGATTTCGGGCGCGGCCAGCGCCCGGCGATCAATGTCGATTGGGACGACGCTCAGCAATATGTGGCGTGGCTGTCGAAAATGACCGGCAAGCCGTATCGGCTGCTGACCGAGGCCGAATACGAATACGTCGCTCGCGCGGGAACGCAGACGGCATACCCCTGGGGGGCCAACATTGAGGTGGACGGCAAACCGATGGCCGACTGCAACGGTTGCGGCAGCCAATGGGACGCCAAGCAGACGGCGCCGGTTGGCTCATTTCCTCCGAACCGCTTTGGTTTGTTCGACACGATCGGCAATGTCTGGGAATGGGTGACGGACTGCTACCACCCGAACTACAATGGCGCGCCGGCGGATGGCTCGGCATGGACCGCAGACGACTGCGATCATCGGGTCGACCGCGGCGGCGGCTTTTGGCGCGACACGCCGCAAACCGTGCGTTCCGCCAGCCGCGACAAGGGCACGCCCGATCGGCGCGGCTTCGACGTAGGCTTTCGTGTCGCGCGAGATTTGTATCAATAAGCCGGCTGCGCGTCTTGTGTGGCCGCGCCGCGGTCCGGTTTGTTTAAGATCGGTATGATGATCGAACCCCAGACGCCGCAGCGCCATCGCTCGAGTTTTTTGCTGACGCGCGTGCGGCCGCTGCTCCTGGCCGCTGCTCTTCTTTCCTTGCCGTCCACAATCAACGCCCAGTCCGCCAACCGAGCCTATATGTCGGGCGGATGCGATACGCCCACGACGCCATTTTGCGACGCGCTGATGCCGCCCATCGCAAATTGGACGGGTCATGTGTTTCATTTGAGCCAAAGCTACCCGGCCACGATCGGTCCCGACCTGCAGCCGTGGCTGCGATACGATCCGCGGACGCAGACAGAAAAATATCTGCGTGCGGTTCTCGATTATGTGTTTGACGGCAATCTCCGGGCCGACACCGAAGCAAGCTTCGATCCCGCACTCAATCGCAAGCGCGCCTGGTACCACGCGCCATGGCAGGACGTTGGCATCACCGGCCGCGAGTTCATTCATGGCCTGACGCGCGAACGCGTGTCGCGGCCTTATGAGCTGGCACCGCAGCAGAGCCACCAATGGAGCAGCTATGCGGTGGGATTTTACAATGCGCCCGGCGGCATGATTTTAGGCCGTATCTGGAAAGACCGTGGCGCGCCGAACGCCGCCGCGGCGGCGTTTCCCGATGGCACAGTCGCGACCAAGCTCCTCTTCACGACCGCGTCCGAAGCGGAGGTGCCTTATCTGAAGGGAGCGCCGCGCTGGCGGGCCTATGTGTATGCCGACGCCAACGAACCCGATCCGACCGCCGCCAGTCCACGCGCCGTGCTCGCGCTTCCGCTGCTGCAGATCGACGTCGCGGTGAAGGATCGCCGCGTCGCCGATGCGACCGGCTGGGTCTTTGGCACGTTCGTCTATGGCGGCGGCCCGGGTGGACAAAGCGGCAGCGGATGGACTCATGTCGCTGCGGTCGGCGGCATGTGGGGCAACGATCCAAACTATTCAGGCACGGGATCGCTGTCGCAGACCTGGATCAATCCGTCGGTGCACATGCCCCATCTCGGCTATCAGGATCGGCTCAGCGGCCCGGTCGACTATCCGACCTCGTCATGCTTGTCGTGTCATTCAACCGGTGAAGTCCCTGCCGGCGCACTGCTGCCACCGGCGCAAGCCGACACCGCAAAATGGTTTCGCAACATACGATCCGGCGAGCCATTCGATCCCGCCCGGCAATCGACCGACTATTCGCTGCAGACCTCGGTCGGCATCGCCAACTTCGAGGCCCATCGCGCAGCGGCGTCGCAACCGAGGGGGCTGCCCAAATAGGGCTCCCGGGGCGCCGGTTTTGAGCACCTTCGGCGCGCACGTGCGGCGTCAAAAAGAATGAGGCCCCGATCTTGCGACCGGGGCCCGTCACCAATTTTTGAATCCGTTCGGCTGATTTGCGGGCAGCGTTAGGCGGCGGCCTGGCGGTTTGCGCGCTGCTCGGCAGGGCGTTCGCTTTTGGCTTCGATCTTGGCTTCGATCTTTGCTTCGTTTTTGGCGCCGTCGAACTGCGCGCGGCTCCAGTTCCAGAGCATCTTGATTTCGTGCGCCGCACGGCCGCCGGCATCGTATTCGGTGACGCCGAGACCCGCGGCAATCGCGTCCTGATAATCCATGCGGGTCGCCAGCATCGGCTCGGCGAGCACGCCGAGTTCGGTGAGACCTTTGGCCGCCTGGCCGGCGCGCGCGCTGCGGTACGTCACCGGGCACTGGTTGAGCACGAAGGCGGCTCTGCGCTTGGCGAGGAAAAGCGTGCGGAACGTCGATGCCGTCGCTTCCACATCAAGACGCGTCGGCCGCGCCGGCAAGAGGCAAAGGTCGGCGGCCTCGGTGATGAGGCGCACAGCGGGCCCGTCAGCGCCGGCCGTGTCGAAGATGGCGAGCGTGAAACCCGCGCCCGCCAGGCCGTCGAGAATGGCGCGCAGACGCTGCAGGCGCTCACGTTCGAGCGGTTCGACCATGATCCGGTTCGGTGCATGCGCCGCGGCGCGGCGTTCGCCCCAATGCACCAGCGACGCCTGCGGATCGAGGTCGAGCGCAATCACCCGCTCGCCGGACTGTGCCGCCGCGACCGCGAGCGATGCCGCCAGTGTGGTCTTTCCGGTGCCGCCTTTTTGCGTGAGCAGAACTATGGTGCGCATCAAACTAACCCGTTGGTCCATTGCGACCGTGCTGTGGCCGTCTTCGCCGTAAAGGCGAGCCGGCTCAATTGCTGCGATGCCGCGCCGCTGGCGCGACGGCGATTGGGAATCTCGATATCGACGGCCAGCGTCGAGACGGTCGAGCCGCGATCCATCGTGATCTGCACCTTGTCGGGATCGAAGGCGACATGGCGCGCGATGACCTCGAGGATTTCTTCGCGCAGTACCCCGAGCAGATCGGGCTGGTCGCGCGTCTCGCGCTCGTGCGCGAGGAGGATTTGCAGGCGCTCGCGCGCAACCGGCGCGGAGCCCCGGCGAAACAGGCTGAGCAGGTTCATGCTGCTTTCCGTCCGAACAGCTTGTTGAAGATGCCGCGGCTTTCCGAGGGAATGTGCATGGCGATTTGTTCGCCCTTGAGACGCCTTGTGGCGTCGAAATAAGCCCGGGCAGGGGCGCTGAGCGCCGCATTCAGCGTCACCGGCGAGCCGACGTTTGACGCGCGCAACACTTCTTCGCTCTCGGGGATGATGCCGAGAAGCGGAATCGACAGGATATCCAGCACGTCGTCGATCGACAGCATCTCGCCGCGCGCTGCGCGCCACGGATGATAGCGGGTGATCAGCAAATGCTTGTCGACGCTCTCGCCGCGCTCGGCTTTTTCGGTCTTCGAGTCGAGCAGGCCGATGATGCGGTCGGAGTCGCGCACCGACGACACTTCCGGATTGGTGACGATGATCGCGGTGTCGGCGTGCCGCATCGCCAGCGTCGCGCCGCGTTCGATGCCGGCCGGGCTGTCGCAGAGGATCCAGTCGAACTTGGTGCGCAGGTCGGCGATCACCTTGGCGACGCCCTCCTCGGTCAGCGCATCCTTGTCGCGGGTCTGCGAAGCGGGCAGCAGAAACAGGTTCTCCAGCCGTTTGTCCTTGATAAGCGCCTGCGGCAGCTTGGCCACGCCGTTGATGACGTTGATCAGATCGAACACGACGCGCCGCTCGGCGCCGAGCACGAGATCGAGATTGCGCAGGCCGACGTCGAAATCGATGACCACGACCTTCTGGCCGAAATGGGCCAGCGCCGCGCCGAGCGAAGCCGTCGAGGTGGTCTTGCCGACGCCACCCTTACCCGATGTCACCACCACAACGCGTGCCGATTTCTCCTGGCTCATGTCTACGACCTCTCTTTAGTTCATCGCTGTGATTTTCAGCGTGTTGCCGTCCAGCCATGCCTGCGTCGGTCCGCGGCGCAGGCTGGCTTCGATTTCGTCCGCCGTCTTGTAGTGAGGGCCGATGGCCAGAAGCTCACCCTCGAAACGGTGGCAGAAGATGCGCGCGCGCGAATTACCGGAGGCGCCCGCCATGGCGAGCCCGCGCAGCGTGCCGTAAATGTGAATGGAACCGCCGGCGATGATCTCGGCGCCTGAGCCGACCGAGCCCAGGACCGTTACATCGCCCTCGATGTAGACCACCGATTGCCCGGAGCGGATCGGCGAATCGATCAGGAGTGATGCGGGTTCCTGCTTCTGCGGCGGTGGAGCCGGCACGGGCTCTGCCGCAGCAGCGGCGGGCTCGGGGATTTCGATCTCTTGGGCGCCGCGGCCGCCGCGCAGCAGCGGCGGCAGCGCCGCCGTTAGCTCGTTCGGCGCGATGCCCTCGATGCCGAGCACGCGGATGCCGCGTTCGGCAAGGCTGGCGGTGAGCTGAGCGATTTCGGGCGCGGTCAGACCGGCCGTCGAGAGATCGAGCGCGACTGGGTGGCCGGCGAAGAAGCCCTTGGAGCGCTCCAGTGTGGCGTCAAGGTCGGCAAGCCAGTCGGCGATCGGCGGCGTTGGCGTAAAAACGAACGCCATGTAGGACCGCGCGCGAAACGTCAGCGACTGCCGTTGGCAGATGAGGCTCGACAAGGCCGCCTCTCCGATATGAATGAATCTTGATTGGTTAATAATCTGCGCAGATAAGGTTAACGCGGAGTTAATGGTTTACCTCCGCTTAACGCTTTTTTGGTCTTCCGTGAAGAACGCTATTTTCAGACGGGCAGCGATTTTGACTGGGCGAAGAGGACCGCCAGAATGAAGCGTAAAAAATCGTTCAACCACTTGATGAGGCGTCGGAAGTTGTAGCCGGCTGCGG
>JBAQJL010000005.1:0-21062 GCA_049300295.1 Xanthobacteraceae bacterium | reverse complement strand
GGATAAAGAGCAGCATCACGCCAGCCCGAAATGTCGGAGCGAGAGCACGCCGTTGAGTAACTCTACGCCGCGCTCGATCGAGCCGGGGTGGCTTTGGCTTCAACCCCATACCTCAACACGCCGTGGGTCCGACCCGTCGCGATCTGATAATCGCGAAATAGAAATCCGCCGCCGCCGAATCCGCCACTGCCCTCGCGCGCGCGTGAGGCCAACCAATTAAGTAAACCGGGGTCGTCGCCCCGAATCGCGACCAACAATTGCGCTAAACCGGAAACCCCCTCGCCGGCCGCCGGCGCAGCACCACTCCGCCGGCCCGCGCAGGTCGAGCAGGTCAATCGCCGGTGTTGCCACCGCTCTCCCTCGCGCGCGCGTAAGGACAGCGATTAAAGTATACGGGGCTTGGTCGGCGCCGCGAGCGAACTGGCCGGGGGAAACGCAACATTTAACGGCGAAACGTCATCATCTTGACTCAAACGACCGTTTGAAATTAAGACGACCGTATTATATAATGCGCCTGAAAGTCGGGCGACCTTAGGAAATCAGGGGTTTTTATGCTCAGGCATATGCGGGGGTCTTCCGGGCTCGAGCAGACATCGAGGTTTGTCCTAGAAGTCTTGCCGTACCTGCTTTCCGCGCTGATTGCGGCGGTCGTTCTGCCGGGGTTCCTTTATTCGCAGGCTCGCGAAACGAAGGCACCGGTCGCGCCAAACAGCGTCCGTCTCGAAATGGTCCACTGGGACCACGCCCCGCTTTCGCCCGATTCCGCCGAAACGGCGGGGAATAAGCTGGCACATCGCTAGGCGAGGAACGCCAGCGCGCCAATTAGGCACAAAAACCGAGGGGTCTTGCCATGTCACGCCATTGGCGAAGGGTTTCCAAGGTTACTCAGAAACTCGCTACCGGCTTGCTTGAGATCAAGAGCGAGGGGACGTTCCCTTACGAGACTTACGCCCTCGCGACCTATACAGAATTTGAGCGACTCTACGATCGGGATCAGCGAGCATTTACCTGGCTACCGGAAGTACACGCGCTCGCCGCCTGACCTACACGGGCTCTCATCTTCACCATGTCGGAATGCGGCGGCCGTCCCTTTGACAATTCTGTTGGTGAAGACTTTTGTTCAACGTGCGAGGGACGGCAACACACTACAATCCCACAGCGGGCATTTGCTCAAGCTGGCTTGGAGCCGTGGGCGCATGTTCCAACGCGGTGAGAAAGCGGTCGGCCCAGTGTTGGATGTCGTTGTGCGAAAGCACCCGAAACAGCGACTCGTGCCGCTCGCGCCGCTCGGCGAGCGGCATCGATAGCGCCTGCCCGATGGCCGCCGCCATGCTATCGGGATCGTAAGGATTGACCAGCAGGGCCGCTTTGCATTCATGAGCCGCGCCAGCGAAACGCGACAGGATGAGCACACCCGGGTCATCGGGATTCTGCGAGGCGATATATTCCTTTGCGACGAGGTTCATTCCGTCCCGCAGTGGGGTCACGAGCCCGACACGTGCGGCGCGATAAAGGCCCGCAAGGGTCGAGTGGCTGTAGGCGCGGTTGACGTATCGGATCGGCGTCCAGTCCGCCTCACCATAAGCGCCGTTGATGCGTCCCGCGGCCGATCCAATCTCTTGCTCGATAGTGGCATATTCCGGAATCTCAGTGCGGCTCTTGGTTGCGATCTGCAGATAAGTCACTTTGCCCCGCCAATCAGCCTGCGTCCTGAGAAACAGCTCGAATGCCGAAAGTCGATGCGCGATCCCTTTCGAGTAATCTAATCGATCGACCCCGATGATGAGCGCGCGGCCACCCAAGCTCGCGATCACGCCCTGAACGAACGGCAATCGCACTGAACGCCTGGCAAGATCGGCGAAGGCCGCGGTCTCGATGCCTACCGGAAACGCATCGACCCGAACCGTCCGGCCGGCGACAACGAAATTGAAATCGCGGCTATGCAAACCGCATTCGCGAGCGAGATAACGGCTGAAATTGAAGGCGTCATCGCCCGTCTGAAAGCCCACGAGATCGTATTCGCAGAGCGATGGAATGAGACGCTCGTGGTTGGGTAACGCAGTCAGTATTTCCGGCGGCGGACAGGGGATATGGAGGAAAAAGCCAATCCGATTCTTATGGCCGCGCTCGCGCAGCGCCTTGGCGAGCGGAATCAGGTGATAATCGTGCACCCAAACGAGGTCATCCGGCCCGAGCAGCTCGTGCAATTCGCGCGCAAAATGTTCATTGACACGCAAATAACCGCTCAAGTCCCGGCGCGAGAACTCGGCGAGATCGATGCGGTAGTGCAGGATCGGCCAGAGCACACGATTCGTGAAGCCGTTGTAGTATTCCTGGTGGTCTTCTTTGGAGAGATCGAGTGTGATGTAGGTAATCTTGTCGTGCATCACCTGCTGCGTGGCGATCTTGGAGTGCGTGGTGGTCTTTCCACTCCAGCCGAACCAAATGCCAGATTTGTGGTTAAGTGAGGCCTTGACGGCAACCTCAAGCCCGCCGGCGCGCGCCTTTGCATTTTTTTCGGGAATCGCGATTCTATTCGAGACTACGACAAGCTGTACCAATAGCAGGCCTCTCAGCAATACTTGACGGGCAGTCTATAGTCCGCCGTCTGCGCGTTTATGACAGAACCAAAGCTGTGATGAGGTAGGGAGACGGCCCCGGGCGCTTTCCGGTACGCCGGTTTACCCTTCGCTCCCCATTTTCAGCCGCCGCAGCAGGCGTCAGCAACCGCCTCATCGTCGCCAGGCGATGTTGTCATTCGCGCGCCGGGTGGTCGCGATCGTTTCGATATTCCTCGATCGCACGCATGATTAGCTTTTTGACATTCTCGATTGTGACGTCATCGCGTCGCCGGATGCCGATCTCCTCGCTTACGTTCTTGGGTTGTTTCGGTTGGCCTGTCACGTCGAAACCGTCGCCGCAGGTGATCGTGACCGTCCCGTCGCGCGGAACAATCAAATAAGCGCGGCTCTGGTGGCGCTTTCCATGGCCCGACTGATCCTGCTGATTCTGCTCATCCGTTATGCGGAAAGCAACCGATGCGGGCCGTAAGGTTTTTCCGGTGCGGCCGTATTGCCGAATTTCCACTTTGCCGCCGAGTGGGTGTAATTTCTGAGCAGCAGCCTGCAATTGGGGCAGCACCACATTGCTCAATACAGTGAAGTCTGCATCAGCTTCGGCCTGCAAACGCGCTGCCTCTGTGGGAATTTCCAGTTGTTGGTCGTGTTCAAGCTTCGCTTTCTTGAACGCGTCACCGTAGTCGTCATTACCGCTGGCCATGTTGAACCCTTTGCTCCTTGCCCGCGTTCGGCGGCAGGCCGCCTGATGCGCATCGCCCACCGCCCACCGGCTTTTATATTGGGACTTCGTCCCATCCACTCTAAAGGCACCGCTTCAGCCGGAACGCTCGCGTGGTACGTTCTCGTTGGCCGCTGCTGGCTCAATGTGTCCGGGTGGCCTTGTTGTCGCGCCGCAAGTCTCAAGGGCCGCCCGCGTCGCCGAAAATAGCATTAAGATCCTCGGGCGTTTGATCAAGGCTAATCGCGATCCAACCTACGGAGGGGCGGAACCATTTCACCATACCGTTCGTCATCGCACGCTGCCTCCATTTTGGAATTTCGATGATACCGGCGCAGCACACCGAATCCAAGATATTGCCCACTACGCAAGGTCGTATTGCCTCCTTGGGATTACGGATTACACAGAAATTTGATTAATCAAAGCTGGATCATCGGGCGCTTAACGACCGGCTCCTGTCCTCAAATTCGACCACTTCCGGTGTGCCGAATTTGATTCGGTCGGATGGTGAGCTGATGGTACGAAGCGCTAGCCAGTACACACGGGCACTCACAGTGAACCAACCACTAGCTCGCAACGGCCTTCATTAGCGCAGCAATCTTTATCGTCGCGAAATTGGAGAAGGTGTCCGATACCGCGTAAGGCAAGATGATCTGATCGTTATGGCGCATTGCGCCACAGGTATAGACAACATTGGGCACGTAACCTTCCCGTTCGGTGGTCTCAGGACGAACGAGCGGTTCGCGAGAGCGTGCGAGAACCTTCGACGGATCCTTTTTGTCCAAAAGAGCCGCTCCGATCGAATATTTCCTGACCGGACCCACGCCGTGGGTCAGCAGCAGCCAGCAGTCGTCCAGCTCGACGGGTGAGCCGCAGGTCCCAATCTGTACGAATTCCCAAGGATACTCGGGCTGAAGGATACATTGACCGCCGTCCCACGTGTAAAGGTCGTCGGAATAGATCAGATAGAGGTTCTCGTTATCCTGCCGACCGATCATTGCATACCGTCCATTGATTTTACGTGGAAACAGAGCCATTCCCTTGTTGCGCGCAGCTGATCCGCCAAGGGAAGTCATCCGGAATGATCGAAAATCCGTCGTTTCGATCAGCTCAGACCGAATCGACCTGCCGCTATACGCTGTGTAGGTTGCGTAGAATGTTCTGCTTGCACCGTCATTGAATTCAACGAACCGGGCGTCCTCAATGCCGTTTGCTTGAGAGTCGGTGATCGGAAAAATAATGCGTTCGCTCAGCTCTTCGTTATCTCGAAACGTCACTTCGACGTCATCGCCATTTGGCGTTGACGTCCGGCTTTGGATCTTTGGGACCGCTGCGAGACGCGCGGTCGGATCGACGGCTACGCTTCCGTCGGCAGCTATGGTGCCGGACCGGAATGTCAGCGACGAAATATGCCCCTCGCCGACGGCGCGCAGACTCAAGATGAACCGACAGCCATTTTCCGGTGCGCCGGTCTGGTCGGGGTGTCGGACAATACTCGGATTAAACAAGGCCGACGCCTCGAATGAGTATTCGCTCAGAAAATATGCACCGATCAAGCGGCGTTGGGTCTTATCGAGTTCGGAATGCGGCTCTAGCGCGTCCTCCATATCCGCCGCGCGCGCCTCGAAGATATCGATCAGGTTTCTATGACGGTCTTCGAAAGTTTCGAGCACGTCGTTTAATTGTTGTGTGGCAGCTTCGCTATTGAGCCGAAGTACCCTGTCAACGATATGGTTGGCCCGGATCTTATCGGTGGGATTGAGGTCTCGGGGTTCAGTTGCGGGTTTAAAGGGTCTGACGAGAACCCTTGCCGGGTCCGGGCGCAGATACAAGCTCTGGCGATTTATGAATCGGAATTGAGACAAAGAGGCTCCCTGGGGCTGTTCGAGGTGAGATCGCCCGATGTACGTCGCCGCCTACGAACCTGGATACGGGTCTCGTTCGATCCATCGCAATCATACGCTTGAGCTGCCGAATCTCCACAAGACTCAGAAGATAAGATAGCACGGATTCCGCACCCTTGTTCTCATTGGATCGATCCGGGTGAAGCCCGTCCGAGCAGCTTCCCGTTTCCGGATCGATCAGTGCCGTCTGCAAGTCGTTTTCGCCCAGAAACCATTCGAACGCGCGCAGCGCCTCCATCGCCCACTCCTTGCTACCATCAGCCTGCCACGCGATAAGGCAAGCGGAAATTGTCGCTGACGCCTCGACTGGCTGCTGATCGAACGCCTCCGGCGTCTGGCGGAGTCTACCGAAGCTATTGGTCCCAACCGGTCTAAAATACCCCGATGAGGTGGTCTGAAGCGAATTTAGCCAACGGAGCGACCGGAGGCCAACCTCGACGTACTGAGGCGTGTAGGTCGCCAAGCCGGTTTGGATCAGCGCTTGGGGAAGCCGGGCGTTGTCGTACGCAAGCACGTCTTCAAACCAAATCCAATCTTTGGTCTCCGTTGCGGAAATTAGGGACATTAACCTGTCGGCCAACAATCTTCGGAGACGGTTGGCAAGAACGTCGCCGCCGGCCAGTGTGCAGTAGCTATCCAAGCCCAGGAGCGAGAACGCCCAGGCTCGCGGTGACGAAAATTCCTCGACGATCGGGAGTGCTGTCTTGAAGAGCGCCGCAGCCCATTTGCGACGAGATAAGTCAATATCCTTTCGTGCGCATTCGGCCAATGCCCAGAGCGTCCTGCAGTGACTATCCTCCGAGCCCTGCTCTTCCAGCCACCGGCGGTCGTAGCTCATGAAATTTCGAAACCGACGAGTGTCCGGGTTCCAAGCATGCTGGATGAATGCGGCAAAGCGTGCGGTAAACGGCTTTGACAATTGCACTTCGCCGAAATTCGTAAGCAAGCTTGAGAACAGCAGCGCGCGAGCGTTATCGTCGGCACAGTAGCCATGGGAGCGATCAGGTACTGAATAGACGGCATGTTGGAGCATTCCCGTACTGTCGCAGAGCGAAAGAAAATGCCCGATCTGAATCTCCGGTATGACGTGCCCGTTTCTTCCGGGCACGATCGCATCAATAGGAAGCAATATCCCAGGCCGGGTATTCTCGCTCTGAGTCTCGAAGACCGAAAGATAGCGCTTAGCCGCTTGCATCCACGTCATCGATCGGCTTGCGGCGTACGCCCGTTTTCCCATGGAATGCCGGCGGACGTCGTTCGTCAGCAGACCAGAAATCTCGGCACCCAAAGTTTTGATATCACCGAACGGAACCAGAATGCCGCACCCGTCGCTCAGAAGCTCCTTGGCGTGCCAATAGGGTGTCGATACGACCGCCTTTCCCAATCCAAAACTGTACGCGAGTGTACCCGACGTCATCTGCGCCTCGTTGAGATAGGGAGTCGCATATACATCGCACATCGAAATGAAATCCAGCAACGTGGCCTGATCCACGAACTGGTTGAAAAAGACGACATGGTTTTCGATGCCGAGGTCCCGCACGCGCGCCGTCAGGCTGTCGCGGTAAGCCTCGCCCTGTTCCCGCACAAGTTTTGGATGAGTAGCACCAAGAATGACATAGACGGCGCTCGGGCAGGATTTGATGATTCCCGGCATGGCGTCGAGCATGGTCTCGATGCCTTTGTTTGGTGATAGGAGACCAAAGGTCAGGATGACCATCTTTCCGGTGAAGTCGAATTTGGCCTTGGCGTGGTGTGGTTCGAGGAATGGGAAATCCGGTATTCCATGGGGTATAATTTCGATTTTGCGAATGGGCACGTCATGAACCGAACGGAGCAATTCGTGACCTTTTTCCGACATGACGACGATACTCGCCGAAATGTCGATGATCCGACGCATTACGTCATGCTGGATGGCAGTCGGCTTCGCGAGCACCGTGTGAAGTGTCGTGACGACTGGCATTTCGAGTCGCGATAAGAGCTCGAAGATGTTGCCGCCAGCATTGCCGCCAAAAATTCCATATTCGTGTTGAAGAGAAACTACGTCGAATCCTGCGCTGTTCAAGAACTCGCCCGCCTTGACATAATCGCCCATCGTTTCTTCGTGAATCTCGAAACGGACCGCGGGCGGGTAGTCATAGGTGCGGTTCGAATCCGTCATGGCGACGACGCAAGTCTCAAGATCCGGCCGAGCGGTCGAGACCGCCCGGTGGAGATCTTGGGTGAATGTCGCGATGCCGCAACGACGCGGAAGATAGTTCCCGACGAAGGCCACACGCTGAAGCAGTTTCATTTAATCGTCTCCAGGTGGCCGTTATTTGGGGCAGCTTTTGCATGGGTCAAAGAAGGTGCCACCTGCGGCGCCCTCGGCTGTCCGACATCGGTTGAACCCTGCTGCGTGAGCAGGTGTGGGATAGGGCCGCCGCCCGTGTACGCCACGAGGCCAGCCATGCTGGCGGTTCCAAGATGAATGTCGACACGATCCGATTGCGCGAATAGGGCATCGCCCATGGCAACCTCGAACGATCCGGCGAGAGCGCCGCCGTCGATAACGAGGAGCCAAGTTTCTCGGTCCGCATCCAAACGCCAAGAGGAATTCGGAGCGAGATCGATCCGCTCGAACACGAAATGCGGGTTGGAAACGAGAAGCCTCCGTTCGGCGGTAAGCTGGTCCTGTTGAACTTGAAAATCAGCCGGTCCGGGGTCGGCCACTGCAATGGCTTTCTCGATATGAAGTTCGCGTTCACTCCCGTGATCGAACAGACGGAATGTCGTGTCGCTCCGTTGTTGGAGTTCAGCAATAACGAGACCGGCGCCAATTGTGTGAATCGTCCCGGCGGGCACCAAAACCGTGTCGTTTGCCGACACCGTGCGCCAAGCAACCAGATCGGAGATCGACCCATTGGCGATGGCCGCGCGCAGTTGCTGCGGAGTCAGACGCCGATTAAGGCCAAGTGCAACCTTGGCATCAGGAACGGCACTTAAAACGTACCAAGCTTCGGTTTTACCGTTTGGCAGACCCATCGAATGTGCAAACGCGTCGTCCGGATGGACCTGGATGGAAAGTGGCTGACTCGTGAACAGCAACTTGAGCAAGAGCGAAGAATTTTGTGCGTTGCCGGGCCGTTCGTACCAGACTTCTCCGATCGCATGGCCACTGTGGGCCGCGTCATTCCACGGATGCAGATGTTCAACACCCCATGGCTTTGGTAAGGCGCGCACGGACGCACGTTCAATCGCCATAACCTCATCCGATTCGGTCGAGACAACGCATTTCCGATCGCAGAAGCGCGTCGAAATCTCTAAGTCGCCAACGCCTGCGGCGTGGGTCGATAGAATGTCGGTAGCGGGCGATGTTTTGGCGGTCGCGAAAGGAGGTCGGACTGAAGAGCCAAAGACAAAAGCAGTTAATCGGTGGCCGACAGAAGACGGTTCCTTGGGGACTTTCCAGCCCTACCCGTGCATTTGTGGATGAACTGTGGTGATTACAAGGTCCGGGGGCCCTGATGCTGTAGTCGAAAGAATTCCATCCCCGCGCTCAAAGCCCCTTCGGAGCACTTGCTTCGGTAGGCGCAGTTGACGTGGGAGCGCCCTAAGCCTGCATTATGCCGTCCCTTGAGACACTATCTCGACTTTAGCCGAGCCGCGCTTAACACCTGTTGGGGCCAATCCTATACCTTGCTCAATTCCCACTCGAAACTTACCCACCTCGCGCGTCAGGACGACGCGCGCTACGCGCTCTTCCTGCCCGTCAGCCAATTCAAATTCGACCTTGAGAGTGGCTGTCCACTTGATCCCCATGTTTTTCCTTTAATCTCGCACACCCCGAACCACTATATTTGGGATGGTGCACCAAGAAACGGCTTCTCAAAAAGCAAAGCCCCGCGCGGGCGGGGCTCTGGGACGGGCATTGAGGGCTTGTAGCCGCCTGGGAATGCGCAATGCTCGCCCGCGCAATTAATTCAACTCATTGGAATTGGTTCGAGCCACTGAGCGGCGATTGACACCGCGCTCGGTAATTTCCAGCAGGCGATCGACGCTTGATGCGCAGAGCCTTGGAACGGTTCTCCACGTAGGAGTGCAACTGCGGGGAGCGGAGCGGGCGGTCGCTTGCCCGCGCTATTGCGCGAAAAGGTGTATGCCATTTAGGACACTGGCCGACGTCACACTCGAACAGGCAGAGGCGCGGCGCTTGCTTGCCCCGCTCCACTTCGCGAACCGCTCAACGGATAGTGGGCGATGATTTTGCCGGATTTGACGTGGGCATGAATAGTGCACCAAACATCACGCGGGTTAGCAACGCCAAGAGTCTCTTGCTGGTCTGCGCGGAGAAAAAGTCCTGCCATGTGAAGATATGGTTGCACATTCCCAACCAGCGAAGTCGTCCGCCACTCAATTACGCCGGGATATTCCCCCCGTGGCAACGCGATTCCTTCACCAATGACGTCTGTGATTTTGTCGCAGACGACTTCAAAGATGACGGAATCCATTTTACACCTCGTTCTGTCGGTCGCAGCCCCACAGGGAGCCAGGATGCCTCGCGCTGTCTCAGAGGCGGCCACACAGCCGCTCGGACCGGCGCCCGAAGGGATAAGTCGAAGACGCAGAAGATCATCGCCTTCAGGTCGGGGGGCGGCCCGGCCCCATACTCTAATTTTCGAGGAAACTCCTAAGCTCCTTTGACCGGCTCGGATGCTTGAGTTTTCGTAAGGCTTTGGCCTCGATCTGCCGAATTCGCTCACGCGTCACCGAAAATTGTTGACCGACTTCCTCCAGCGTGTGGTCGCTATTCATGCCGATGCCGAAGCGCATGCGCACGATGCGCTCCTCACGCGCCGTCAGTGACGCCAGGACGCGCGTCGTGGTCTCGCGCAGATTGGCTGCGATCGCGGCCTGATCGGGCAGTATCGCGTCCTTGTCCTCGATTAAGTCGCCGAGATGAGAGTCCCCTTCCTCTCCGATCGGTGTTTCGAGCGAGAGCGGTTCCTTGGCGATCTTCAAGGTCTTGCGGACCTTTTCGAGTGGCATGTGGAGCTTTTTGGCTAGCTCTTCCGGCGTCGGCTCACGGCCGATCTCGCCGAGCATCTGCCGGCTGGTGCGCACGATCTTGTTGATGGTCTCGATCATGTGAACGGGCACACGGATAGTGCGCGATTGATCGGCGAGGGAGCGGCTAACCGCCTGTCGAATCCACCAAGTGGCGTAGGTCGCGAACTTGTATCCGCGCCGATACTCGAACTTGTCGACCGCCTTCATCAGGCCGATATTGCCTTCCTGGATCAGGTCGAGGAACTGTAGGCCACGGTTGTTATATTTCTTGGCGATCGAGATGACGAGGCGCAGGTTCGCCTCCACCATCTCCTTCTTGGCCTGACGCGTCTCGCGCTCGCCCTTCTGCACCATGTGCACGATCTTGCGGAACTCACCGATCTCGAGCCCCGTCTCGCTCGCAAGCGCGTAGATCTCGTGGCGGTGCGACTTGATTGTGTCCTTGTCCTTGGCAACGAGACTCTTCCAGCCCTTGGATGAGAGCTTCGACACGCGGTTGAGCCAGAGTGGGTCGAGCTCAGAGCCCCGGTAGGCCTTGAGAAAATCGTCGCGGGAAACGCCGCGGCTCTCGGCGAGCCGCATCAGGCGACCCTCGTAGCCGACGAGGCGTTTATTGATATCATAGAGTTGCTCGACCAGTGTGTCGATGCGCGCTTGGTTCAGCCGCAGCGATTTCACCTGGCCGATGATCTCGTTCTTCAGTTTCTTATACTTGCGTTCCTGCGCAGGCGAGAGCGACAGCCTTTTGAGCTGGAACTGGATGTCTTGGTCCTGCAGGCGGCGTAGGCTTTTGTAGGCACTGGCGACGGCGTCAAAAGTCTCGATCACCTTGGGCTTAAGCTCCGCCTCGATTGCGGAGACTGAGAGCCAATTCTCCATATCGTCATCGTCGTCGAGGTCGCCGTCGCCGATCGTTCCATTGGCTGCCGCCTGCTCACCGTCGGTGCGCTCGCCGGCCGAATTGAACGGGGTGGCGGTCGCGGGCGCCGTGGCCGGCGCCCGCATCTGCGGCGGCCGCTCGGGTTGGCCCAGGGCGGCGATCCCCTCGATCAAGGGGCCGTCGGGGCCGACCACCGGCGCCGGCATGGCCTTGGCGTCGGGGCCGGCATAGGTCGCGTCGAGGTCGATGATGTGGCGCAGAGAGACCTTGCCCTCGTTGAGCTCATCCCGCCAGATGACGATGGCCTGGAAGGTGAGCGGGCTCTCGCAGAGTCCCGCGATCATGGCCTCGCGGCTGGCCTCGATGCGCTTGGCGATGGCGATCTCGCCCTCCCGCGAGAGGAGTTCCACCGTGCCCATTTCGCGCAGATACATGCGCACGGGGTCGTCGGCCCGCTCGGCGGGTTCCTTGGCCCCAGACTTGACCAATAAGGGACGTTGCTGGACTTCGACTAGGTCGTGGTCGCCCTCGGTTTCTTCCTCCGACTTTTCAGGACTCGCCGCCTCTTCCTCGGATTCGGCCTCCTTGGTGTCGACCACCTTCACGCCAATTTCTCCAAAAATAGACAGAATATCGCTGATCTGCTCGGAAGCGGTCTCTTTCGAGGGCAGCACAGAGTCGATCTGCGCGACGGTGACGAAGCCGTGCTTCTTGGCGCTGCGGATCAGCTCCTCGACAGCTGCGTTCGAGTGGTCGAGCACCGAGCGATCAGGCGCGTTCGCGGGACGGCCCTTCGTCGCTTCTTGCTTCTGCGGCGCCACCTTGATCTTGCTTGCCATGCTTCTCACAATCGACGCTGAGCCCGCGCTGGACCGAGGCCACAGGTGTTTTTTCAACGTTGTCGCACGGTCACGGCGCGCCCGCGGGAGCTGTCACTACTCGGGTTCGCGCCAAGCACCCGCGGCTTCCAATTGTATGAACCGTTTTGGCAGTCCTTCGGAAAAGGCAATGCATGCCCATATAGGCAAATAATGGTAATGCCGGAGATAAAGAACAATAGGAGAAGCTCGCTTTTATGCTATGGCATACGCTTAATTCATCTAAGTCGCGTGTAGTCGGCACGTGTCGCCACGACGACTCAACCGATCAGCTCTAGAAATTGCGATCATTTCGCGCGGAGCCTCTTATCCAAAACAACCAAGGGCGACCCATGCAAAATGGCCGTAAGACAATCATGAACGCGCGCCAGCCCGGGTCGACAGCGCCATTTGCGGGACGCTCAAAGCGGCGGACATCGAGTGCTGCCCGCTCCGAGCCGCAGAATCTTCAAAACGCGCAAAGGAACTATGAGCGGTATGTGTCGCTCGCCCGTGCCGAAGCCCAACTTGGCAACACTGTCGGAGCGGAGAACTACTACCAATACGCCGAACATTATTTCAGATCGATGCGCTCGGATCCGGATCAGACGTAAGCGACATAGCTGTGATGGCCGCTTGCGCTCCGGGCGCTGCTCGCGTCACGGCAGTCAAACGCAGGGGTATACAAGATGGCCGATAGTGGCGGGCTGAGTTGGGAGGCTCAAGAAGTTTTTCAAAAGATAAAAATGCTCAACCGAAAGCCCGGCGATGGTATTGCGCTGATTCAGTTGAATATGAAGGTTGGCAGCGCCAAAACAGTTAAGAAGGGCCTGCCGGAATTAAAATCGGCTGGCCTCATCACTGAAACTGCTTCGGGTGAACCGACGCTTACCGATAAAGGCCACCAGACCTCAGCTTGACTCACCGTCCGCCCGCCGTAGGCGAGATGTTTTTCATTGCGCAGTTTCAGGCTGCGATCAGCCGCTAATAACTATACGTGAAAACTGCCTTTCAAATCGCAACTGACATCGCATTCTCCACGTGGCATAAGGTAAAGTGATCCAATAGAGAATGGAGAATTTGCGGTGGCACTAGAGCAGGGCGAGGTACAAGGTTACGACATCGATCGAATGGTCGTCGAGTTCACGATGCTCAATCAGGGCAAGATTATCCCCTGTGCAATCAGCAGCGCGGCGATGGACAATCTTGAAGACGGGCATAGCGTGAAGCCGGAGGAGCGAGTAGGCCAGTTCATGCGATTGCGCGAAGTAATAGAGGAGCGAGCATCGAGCAAGTTTCTTGACGAACACGTGCTGGCCGACCGGACTGTGGTGTTGCGGTCTAATGATTTCTCCAAGTAGTCGTTTCGACTGCTCGTTGCACTCTCATTGGGGTTCTTGTCGGCGCGGATATGCGACATCGGCCCGTCACGATTTGGTTGATGTGAGCCGCCGCCTCCCGGCTCTGTGATCTGACCGATCCTGGTTTCACACGCGTCAATTTCGTCGTGCCGAGCTGAAGGCCACGTGCAGCCGGCTTGGGCGTTTATTCCAATTCGAGCATTAGCGGCGTCCCTGCCAGCCGATGAAATCATAAAGCCCTACACGGCGCGGAGTCTTTGTCGCGGGTGTTCGAACGATATGGTGCTTGCCCTCTGATGGCTTCATGAGCGTGAAGCAGGGCACGTTTCGGGAGCTCCAACTGTACATGGTCTGGTAACAAAGCTCGCACTTGGCATAGCTCCGCTGCTGAAAAGAGAGGCGAGCCGTTGTCAGCTCATATTCGGCCGAACAATAGGGACATTTGAACACTGTCATCTTTTCACTGTACGTCGTGCGGTGATAATTCGCGAAGACTCGTTAGCAGCCGCAATCCGTATCGAACGGATTACAGGTGGCTATGAAGCATGCTCTCACTCATCGTTTTATCACGATCCTGTGCCACTATGAGGTCCAGAGGATCAATAGAGACCATCTCCACCGAGGAAGCTTGTGCCGGCACGAAAATCATCGTCGAAATGCGCCTATAGACCGGAAATGATAACCCCTCGACCAGTTCCTCGTCGGTCACGACCCGATAGCTCCCGGCCGGCATTTCGCGATCAATTCCTTTCAACAAAAAAGGCAGAGCGAAGGTCACCGTCTTGTTGCTGGTTCGCGTTGTCATTGCGTTCACACGCCTTTCGCAGCTAGTTATGCCTTACAGTTCATCGAGGGTATTGGGAACTTCGCCAAAGGACTTCAGTATCGTAGGCTCTCCGAAATCGCCCAGGTTCGGGTCGCCTGAGCGCTTGAAAGCGAGCGCTCCCGCATTGAGCGGATCCTGAGACATCAGGTCGGCGCGCCGTACCGCCGCCGCTGCGCTGGGCATTTCCTGTGCCTGTCCGGCTGCGATGCCGTCCTCGGTCCTCAGAAACGGGAGCGCCACATAATAGATCGCAGACATCTCGATCCTACGCCGCTATTGGTTCCATGACGGGTTGCTCGTCGCAACGTATCACCATCATCGGCAACAGCCGACCGTGGGCTCTTTGGCCTCGAATAGCTATGGAGATGAAAAAGGCCCGAGAAAATCCCGGGCCCCTAATCTTCCGTCGAGGTCAGCTCAGTAGTCCATACCACCCATGCCGCCGCCAGGCATTGCCGGCATTCCGCCGTCTTTCTTCGGCCGTTCGGCTATCATGGCTTCCGTTGTGACCAGCAGACCGGCGATCGAGGCCGCGTTCTGCAGCGCCGAACGCACCACTTTGGTCGGGTCGATGATGCCCTTGCTCACCATGTTGACGTATTCGCCGCTCTGGGCGTCGAAACCATAGGCGTACTGATCTTTCTCAAGGATCTTGCCCACGATGACGGAGCCATCCTCACCCGCATTGATCGCAATCTGGCGAGCCGGGCTGGAGAGCGCCTTGCGCACGATCTCGACGCCGGTCCTCTGGTCGTCGTTCTGGGTGCGGATTTTCTTGAGCGTCTCGGAGGCACGCAGGAGGGCGACGCCGCCGCCGGGAAGAATGCCTTCTTCGACCGCGGCTCGGGTCGCGTGCATGGCATCATCCACACGGTCCTTGCGCTCCTTCACCTCGATCTCGGTCGCGCCGCCGACGCGGATGACCGCGACGCCGCCTGCGAGTTTGGCTAAGCGCTCCTGAAGCTTTTCCTTGTCGTAGTCGGAAGTTGTCTCTTCAATCTGCGCCTTGATCTGGCTGATGCGGGCCTCAATGTCGGACTTTTTGCCGGCGCCGTTGATGATCGTGGTGTTCTCTTTCTCAATCGTCACTTTCTTGGCGCGGCCGAGCATCGCGAGGTTGACGTTTTCAAGCTTGATGCCCAGGTCTTCCGAAATCGCCTGACCGGCCGTCAGGACCGCGATGTCCTGCAGCATGGCCTTACGGCGATCGCCGAAGCCCGGCGCCTTAACCGCCGCGACCTTGAGGCCGCCGCGCAGCTTGTTGACGACGAGCGTCGCGAGCGCTTCGCCTTCGATATCCTCGGCGATGATCAGCAGCGGCTTGCCCGATTGCACGACCGCCTCAAGCAACGGCAGGAGTTCCTGCAAGCCCGAGAGTTTCTTCTCGTAGATCAGGATGTAGGGGTCATCCATTTCAACGCGCATCTTGTCGGCATTGGTGATGAAGTAGGGTGAGATATAGCCGCGGTCGAACTGCATGCCTTCGACGACGTCGAGCTCGGTCGCCAGGCTCTTCGCCTCCTCGACCGTGATCACGCCTTCATTGCCCACTCGCTTCATCGCGTCGGCAAGAAACTTGCCGATTTCGGCATCGCCATTGGCCGAAATGGTGCCGACCTGCGCGATCTCTTCGTTGGAGGTGACTTTCTTGGAATTGCTTTTGAGGTGCTCGACCACGGCTCCGACCGCAAGATCGATACCGCGCTTGAGGTCCATCGGATTCATGCCGGCGGCCACCGACTTGACACCCTCCCGGACGATCGCGTGCGCCAGCACGGTCGCGGTGGTGGTGCCGTCACCGGCGAAGTCGGACGACTTCGAGGCGACTTCGCGCACCATCTGCGCGCCCATGTTCTCGAACTTGTCATCAAGCTCAATTTCCTTCGCAACGGTGACGCCATCCTTGGTGATGCGTGGGGCGCCGTAGGACTTGTCAAGAACGACATTGCGGCCCTTCGGACCGAGGGTGACCCTCACCGCATTGGCGAGGATGTCGACGCCGCGCATCATTCTATCGCGCGCATCTACGGAGAATCTAACGTCCTTGGCTGCCATTTTGGAATTCCGTTCTTTGTTCGGCACCCGAAGGTGCGAGCCGCGTCAGCGGCGATAAGTGTATTAAGTATTAGGCGGCTTTCTTATCGACCCGCGCTCCCGGCGCGCCATCGAGCACGCCCATGATGTCGCCTTCTTTCATGATCAGGAGTTCGCCGCCGTCAAGCTTCACTTCGGTGCCGGACCATTTTCCAAACAACACTTTGTCGCCGACTTTAAGATCAATTGGGATGAGCTTGCCCGCTTCATCGCGGCCGCCTGGACCGACAGCCGTGATCTCGCCGGTTTGAGGTTTTTCTTTCGCGGTGTCGGGGATGATGATGCCGCCTGTGGTCTTGGATTCGGCATCAATGCGCTTGACGACGACACGGTCGTGCAGTGGACGGAATTGCATGCAATCCTCCAAGGAAACGTTGCTGTTATATTTTTCGAGAGCGGCAGAGGCTGATTATGAGCTGTAGCTTATGAGCTGCAGCCTGCAAGCTCTACGTGGGGTTTATTTAGCGCTCTACAAGGAGGAGTGCTAGTTTTCTTTTCTCTCTCACTAAGAACACTATTGGCGCCCTCTGCGGACACTATTAAGTGCGCTTTTGCACCGGCGAAATTCGTCGGCCAACACTCGGACATCAGCATTGTTTCGAACAACGCTGACGGCTGGTACTCTACCACTTCCACCACCCAGGCGCCACGAACTGGAACCGTTGATCGCGATCGGGATGGCCGTGATGATCGGGCTGAAGGCGCGGAGACGGGCGTGGGCATTGACGCCACCGCTGGCGGTATTGTCGGGCTGCTGACCGGGCTTGGCCTGCTCGCCATTCCTGGAGTGGGTCCGGTGGTCGCTGCGGGATGGTTAGCAACCACCGCAGCTGGAGCTGCAGCTGGTGGGGCCGCAGGAGGAATATTTTGGCGCCCTGACCCAGGCAGGCACGAGCGAAGAAGACGCCCGCATGTATGCCGAAGGAGTCAGGCGCGGTGGCACCTTGGTGAGCGCGCGCGTTCCTGATGCGGACCGTCCAGGGCTCGAAGCCACCCTTGACCGTTCGGCCGTTAATATTGGCGAGCGTGGTGCTGCTTGGCGGCAGTCCGGGTGGCAAACGTTCGATCCCAACGCGGCGCCCTATTCCGCCGATCAGATTCGCAAGGAGCGCGAACTTTACGGCAGCAGACGCTAACCGGCAGCGCTACCTCCTGCGCTGGAAATGCGCAGTCGGTTGTCTGCCCCCTTCGGAAGCTCGACTGATGCACGAAATCAGGCCTGAGGGCTTTCGACCGCGACCGCCGTCCGCCCGCGCACGCGTAACAATCTTAGCCGCCGGCTCCCCTTCGTCGCCAGCCGCGGCCACGCTGCCCGCGATCTGCGTGGTCGATGGCGAGGCCATGGTACCTTGCTGCCAGCCTGAGTCGCGGGAACCTGTTTGGTCGACGTAAGTTTGTGCCGATATGCCAACATCCGAACAGTGCCGGAAACTAGCCGACGAATACCGCCGGAACGCCAAGGAGGCGGACGAGGCCGACGAGCGCGATACGCTTCTCCGGATCGCCGCCTTATGGGATGGCTTGGCAGAACATAAAATGGATAAGGAGAGCAAGATTCAATAGGCGAAGCTGGCCTCTGGCATCCGATATGAACACGCTACTCACTACCGGGGGCTTGTGCCAATAAGACCATATCTAAGTGGCCAAGCCTTTGGACCAGCGCTCCGCGAAATTTCGCTCGCTCAAGTGCACGCAAGCTTCAAGGTGTGCGCGGCCGCGATCGGTCCGGACGGAAGGCCGGAACTCAGATAGCCAGGGCTCTTCGCTGTGTCGGGCCAGCCAGTTAGGTTGCCGTCGGCGGTCACGGTGCAGGAGCCGTTCTGCACCCCGGTCGCATCCCACAGATCGTTGACCCTGCGGCAAGATTCGAAATTGGCGACCTCTTAGAGAAAGGGTTATGGTGCTACGCTGGGTCCTTCGACCCGAGGAAAGCGCTCATGCTCCACCCTACGTTTCCGTTCGTGCTGACGCTTTCGCTATGTCTGGTGGTTGCGGTCACCACGCATCTGTTGATGTCATTCGGGCAGACCTTGATTCATTTTAAAATCGCCCACCATCCGATGGGCGGTAAGATTTTTCGCGACCACGTCGGCTCCCATCACACGCACTATTCGGACGATCATCTCGTCTCTCGAACGTACCTCGGCGACGAAGGCAACACGACACCCTATTTTCTTATTCCTGTTCTTCTGGCCGGAACGTGCGCTTACTTGCTGCTACCGCTTGACCTGTTCATCGTCGCGGTCGTGACGTGTGCGGCGTCGTTCTACGTGCACGTCTATTTCGACAAGGAATACCACTCAGAGAGATCGCGACTTCAGCGGTTTGCGTGGTTCAAGCGCAAACAGGAGCTGCACTTCGCCCATCACCGGCACGCGGCTTGCAATTTTGCGGTGATCCACTTTTTCTGGGACAGGATTCTAGGTACCTACCGAAAGCCGGATGCCGAGTAGCGTCGTTCGAATGGACGCCCTTCACGATCGGCGGCAAGAAAATAGCGTGCAGACTTTGTGACACTGGGCGCCTGATCGCCGCGCGATCAAGTATCCATAACGACTTTCGGGCGTTGCGACCGACGGAAAATCTCAGGCGGAAATGGCGGCGCTAATCTCGGGTCGGTCGCGCATCACATAGCCGCGCCCCCACACCGTCTCAATGTAATCCTTGCCGCCCGATGCACCGAAGAGCTTTTTGCGCAGCTTGCAGATGAACACGTCGATGATCTTCATGTCGGGTTCGTCCATGCCGCCGTAGAGATGACTCAAGAACATTTCCTTGGTGAGCGTCGTGCCCTTGCGCAGCGAGAGCAGCTCCAGCATCTCATATTCTTTGGCCGTCAGATGAACGCGCGTGCCGCCGATCTCGACCATCTTGGTATCTAGATTAACAGATAGATCGTCAGTGTTGATGACTGACTGATCATGTCCCTTGGATCGGCGCACGATGGCGTGAATGCGCGCTACCAATTCGTCCTTATGGAACGGCTTCGTCATGTAGTCGTCGGCGCCGAAACCGAGACCTTTGATCTTATCCTCGGTGGCCGCAAGCCCGGAGAGGATCAGGATCGGTGTTGTCACCTTCGAGACGCGCAGTTTCCGCAGCACGTCGAAGCCCGACATATCCGGCAGATTTAGGTCGAGAAGAATAATATCGTAGTCGTAGATTTTGCCGAGATCGATGCCCTCTTCGCCCAAATCGGTGGTGTAGACGTTGAAACTGTCTAGCTTGAGCATCAGCTCAATCGACTGCGCGGTGGCGCTATCGTCTTCGATCAGCAATACGCGCATAGTCGCCCCAGAACTTGAGCTGTAACAATAGCTCTCAGCAGGGTTAAGAAAGCTTGAATAGTAGGAGCGCGCCCCGGCGGTTCAAACACGCCGCTATTTGTCGGGGCTCGCTTTTGCCGCGGCTTCCCTAGCCAGTCGGAGCGCCCTTAGGCGCGTGGTCTTCTCGCGGATGGCGTCAGCCTGGACCTCATTTTCAATCATCACCTTTCGACCATCTTCCAGGCGCGCTTGCCGAATGAAGGTCCTTTCTGCCCGCTGTCGAGCCTGACTGGAAATCATCGTGCACGTCTCACTCGGCGGCCCCTGCACCAAACCATTCGAAGACGCCCTGGGCATGACCCAGAGCATCGAACATGATTAAGTTGAGGACGGCTGAGATCAACCGGCTTGATTGAACGCTTTTGCGACGCGGGCTTTCACTGACTCCACGGTCGCAAGCGCAACCTTTTGGACAAGTTCCGTGAGCTGTTTGCCTTGATCGGTTGGCGCCTCAGTTTGAGTTCGTGCATGTTGGGTCGCAAGTTCGATGAACTCGGGCGGCGTCCGCACGTCGTGCAACTTCCGGACATACTTATATGCGGCGTTGCTGTTTGCGTGAGCAAATGCCAAAAACTTGTTGTTGTAGTCTTGGATGCCACTCAGCGCTTTGTTTGCTGCACTGCACTTCGGTCGTGGATTGGCATAAGACGCCGGTCGCCGATGTCTGCTCGCATGTCGGCGATTGGGTGGAGAATGGACCGACCGCAAGCACCGGCGGCTGCTGCGTCGGCTATTACTACGCTTATGTCCCTTACCTCGCCTTGATCTCCTCGCGGGACCGCATTGAATTGACCCGGCCGGAAGCGATTCACTCCTTTCGCCTCCGAACTACTTAAGCAGCGGACTGGAAAACGCGGCGACCAGTTTGACCAGCTCGGGCTGACGATTGACGCCGGTCTTCTCATAGGCCCGATGCAAGTGAGTTCTGACCGTGCTCTCGGCGACGCCGAGAGCCTCGGCAACTTCGGGAACGCCACCGACCTCGACGACGGCGAGCAACACCCGCAATTCCATCGGCGTGAGGGTGTAGACTTTTGCGATCGCTTCCGGCAGCGCAGGAGTGTCGAGCGCCGCTTTGTGCACGAAGAGCGCGGCGGCATAGCTCTTGCAGGCCCGACGCCGCGCACCCGATGTCAGTGGCAGCAAGTGGGTGACGTGGTGCTCTCCGCCACGTCCAATAAGCGATACGGAGATACTCTTGATGCCGACCGCCGGATCAGGAGGCGGCATCAAGTACCTCGAACGACTGCGAACACGAAAGTTGGGGCCGCTTCATAAGCGGCTGGGGGAAAGCGCTGCAAGAGTGCAGCAAATTAGCGCGCGGCGACGGCAGCTATGGGTCAATGAACGAACCCGCTTCGCGGGAGGGAGGCTGCGGGCCGGTCTAGTCTGGAGCGAAGGCCGACAGGGGATTTGATGAGAGCTTCGTGAGTTCGACGATTGGAGTGTTGCAACCTCACGAGGAGCACTC
>JBAQJL010000004.1:0-142967 GCA_049300295.1 Xanthobacteraceae bacterium | reverse complement strand
GCCTTACCCCTTCATGCCGTCACCAACTTCCGCTCATAGCTCGAAGGCCCGTTCAAGGGGACACCTCTTCGCACACTGCCCGCACGCATTCGACCCCTAGTTAAACTGAATGACGGCTACTACGCGACAGACGGGCAGTTCGTCCGCGATTCTGCGTACCGCGCCATACAACGAGGCGTGATAGCGCGGTTGCCGGATTATCGCGAAGGCTGGAATAAGAACCAGAAGGTGATGACAGAAACCGCGCTTCCGAAAATTCTCTGGAAGCAGCTAAAGGACGCACGACTGTTTGAGGAGGTCTATTTCAAAGACGTGGCAACGGGAGCGTGGGTGGAAACAGACCTCGTCGGCCTTATCGACGACGTTCTTTTTGTCATAGAGGCAAAGGCGGGGGTCATGGCAATGCAATCCCCAGCAACGAACTTTGAAAGCCATGTGCGCACCATCCGCGAGCTTGTTTTGAAAGCCTATCGGCAGTGCAAGAGGTTTCTCGACTATATCGCTAGCGGAGGCGATAAACCCATCTATCGATTACGAGACGGAAACTACGAAGAGGTTGCAAAGATCAATATCACGAAATGGCGCTCCGTCTTTCCGATTGGTCTTACCGTTGAGGCGTTCACACCATTCTCAGCGATGTGCAAGATAATTCCTGAGATTGTGCCAATAGCGGGAAAATATCCTTTCGTCTCAATGTCAGTGGACGACTTGTTCGTTCTCAACCGCTTCCTTCCCTCAGCGGGCGAGCTCTCCCACTATCTGCAGGTACGTCAGGCCGTAGCTGGCATGCCACAAGCAATGATGTTCGATGAGATCGATCACTTAGGCGCCTACATTGTCCGCAATCGGTTCGATCAAGACATGCGTCAGCAACTCGACAAAGCCGACATGGTAATGTGGGATTCCTTTAGTGACCGAGTGGATCGTCACTTCGAGAAAGAAAATTGGGAGACCGATCCTGCACCTCACCAACCTTACCCTCCAGAGATAGCGCAAATTCTGGAGGTACTCGACCGTGAGCGCCCACAATGTTGGCTACGAATCGATTCGACAATCCGGGATTGTGACGCGGCAGGCCGTGCTAAACTTGGCTCGACGATAGGCGAGTTGGCTAGGACGCTTCCCGACACACGAGTAAGAAGCTTTCTTTTCGGAGGCAATCTACCCATCCAAATTTGGCTGACTTGCGAAGAAGCTCAACCGACGTCTGCGGAAATTCAACGGCGTAGCGAGATCGCCTGTTTAGTCGCGAAAGTTTCCCGAGTACTAGTGCTAATCTTGTATTGCGACGAACGCGGCAGCGTCATCGGAACCCGATGCTCCCAGGTTGCTGCACCACCCGTGCTCCGTAGGGATTATCCTACACTAGTGGCCGAGGCCGACCGGGTGCGAACCCGCTTCATCAAGATGGACCAGCCTAAAAGGCGCGAGAAGAAAGGGCGATAGCGCTGGTGCGTTGATCCCCGTCCAAGGCACTTTCCTACCATTCCCATGGGGCAAAACGGCCTCCAATCAGGACCGCCCGATCTCGGCGATGGCCTGACGCAGCGCCGCTACCAAATCCGCACTGTGAATGAGATGGCTTTCCTCGGCATCGAGAACCCGCTCGAATGCCCGCCGCTTGAGCGCAAGCACATCGATGCCGCCGTTTTGCGGATCGATACCGGCCGCGTCGCAGACGATATCCATGAGGCGCTCCACGGCGTGGAGACGGCCGAGCAGATAATCGTTCTCGCGATAGCGGCGCGAAAAAAAACCGGCAAAACTATTGAGCGCGGTACCTTTCAGGCTTTTCGCGCCCGCAAAGGCTTTGAGCGTATGCATCTCTTCCGGGCTGATGCGGTCGATCAGAATCTCGCGCAGTTCGCCGGTGCCGCGCCCAGTACTGACCGAGAAGGTGAGCACATCCCAGAACGGAAAGCCGAGATAATTGACCAGAACCTCGCGGCGCGCTTCCGGATGCCACGCCGCCGGGTCGAGCGAGGCTAGCAGTTCGTCGAGATCGCGCGTCGTGGCATTGAGGTCGATTTCCTTGCCCAGCGTCTCCACCAGCCGATCGATGGTCTTGATGCGCTCGCTCGCCACGACCCCGCGCGCAAAGGCCGGCAAGTCTCTGGCCTCGGCCGCCGTCGGCGCGTGCTGGAATAGCTTCTCCGCCAGCACATGGACGCCGGGGCCGAAAGACCGCGGCTCCTCCCATCGCTGCAGCACATCGAGCCGCAGGTAAAATTCCCGCTTGAGGCGGTCGACCACGACGGGGTCCAGTCCCGGAAAACGGCCCTCGTCGATGAGCCGGTAAAGCCGGTTCTGTCCCTCGATCAAAAACTGCAGGCGGCGCCTGCGATACTCGACGTCGAAAGTAAGAAAGAATTCGATCCAGGACGGCAGCCGGGGCGCGGCGGCAACCTCGTGCTGGAGCGCCTCGCTCCCGGCCCTGCTGTAGACGATGCCGTGATGAAAAGCCCAGGCGCCGATGATTTCTTCCATGGCGCGCGCCTGCGGCGAATTCGGCGGCGCGCCGCCGATCATCGCGATCGTGCGGGCGACGAAGCCGCGAACCGAAGTGAGCTTCAGCCGCACGTAGCCCTCATGGGCGAAACCGGCTTCGCGCGCGACGCGATTATTGACCTGTTCGCGCCAGCCGCGGATGTCTTCGGTCGTGAACGGGCCGTCGAGCGGCTTATTGATGATATCGCCGACCAGTTCGCTTACGTGCGGCCGGGCATTCTCGATGATCGTCCTGATGCTGCGAGCCTGGGCGTTGAGATTGACCACCCAGGCGAGCTCATTGGCGATCGGTTGCTCTGAGGGCAAGTCCGACAGCGCACCCTTTATGGTCGAGAAGAAATTTGGCAGGTCGGCGTCGACGTCGGGCCGCACCGATTCCGGCTTGGCGTCGATGAAGATCAGCCGCCGGTCGACGTCGCGATAGGCGGACCGGTTGTGGATCGCCGCAATCGCTTCCCGAAACGGCCGATTGTTGAGAACCGAGCCGTCGATGAAGGCAGCCGTCGCCGGATCGACATCGGCGCGCAGATGCCGTTCGAAGTTCTTCAGGATGAACTCCTCGCGGCGCGGCCAGTGTGCGCCGCGGCTGGCGACCAGTTCGTCCATCTCGACGATCTGCGCCGGCGGAAACGCGCCCGGGAAACAGGAGGTGGCGCGCGCCGCGAACGCGAGCCCCGGCGCGTTATCCAGGTCGAAGTCGCTTTCGACTTCGCCGCCCGCGCGTCGCCGATACTTGAAATGCAATACGTGGCGATGTTCGAGTTCGTAGATGAGCGGCGGGTCGTGAATTTGGAGAAGCTGACGGTAGCCGTGATAGTCGGTCAGCGTCACGAACAAATCGAGGCCCTGCCCCGACGGCAGGAGCGACGCCGCAGGCGATTTCGGTTCGCCCATGGCGGTGGCGGCGTCGTACATGAGTTCGGCCATGACCCGGCCGGAGAAAGGCGGCTTGAACCAGCGCGAGCGCAGGAAAAGCGAAAGCTTCTGCCGCACCTCCCTGTCCTTGGTCAGTTCGAACACGCCGCTCGCCGCTGCGGCCCGGATCAGTGGCCGCAAGATCCATTTGCTCCATGCACCGGCGCGCGCTTCCGGAGCCAACAACACCGTGACGTCGGCATTTTCGAGCCAGAGATCGCGCAACTTTGCGGTCGACAGATCGTGGCTAAGCGCCCGCGCCAGCATGCTGGCATTAATCCCGCCAGCCGACGCACCGGCCAGCGTATCGACGATGACCCGCAGCTCGATTTTGCTGCCGATTTCTCGCAGCAGCTCGAAATAATGGGCTTCGGTGTCGTATTCGGGATCTTTGGGGTCGGCGGAATCGAAAAATGAAGCGTTGGCGCGCTGCGCACGGTCGGTAATGCGGTGCAGTGCGCTCGAAGCACGCACCAGCTTCAAAATCTCCTTGCAAATCCCATGGATATAGACTGCGAGCGAGACGCCGCCGAAGCAGACCAGCGCGATGCGGAGTTCCTTTTCGCGCAAGATCAACCCCCAGAAGCTGAAAGCGCGGGCCCCCGCGCTTCAGTTGACCGGAATAGGGTAGATTTTGAGTTAATATTGCGGGTTTGTGGAACAGTTATGGGCGACGCGCGGATCAATTTTGATCGCGCCCGGCGATCTCCGCCTGCCACGGGGCGATAACGCGTTCGAGCCAGCCGATCAGATGATTGAGCCCGACGGCTATCGCCATCAGCACAATGATCGGCACGAACATAGTGGCGGTATCGAAATTGTTGCCGGCATTGATGATGATGCCGCCGAGCCCGGATATCTCGGTGAAAAACTCGGCCACCACCATGCCAACCACGGCGCGACCCACGGCGAGGCGGATGCCGGCCATGATGTAGGGCAGCGTCGCCGGCAGCACGATGCGGCGCAGGATTACGGCGTCCGACGCCACCAACGATTTGCCGACATCGATCAGCGCCTTAGGCACGGATTTCACCCCGAGCCAGGTGTTGATGACGATCGGAAAGATCGCCATCAGAAAAATGACGGCCGCCTTCACCGTAAAACCGAGGCCGAACCAAAGGATCAGCAACGGCACCAGCGCCACCAGCGGCATGGCGTAGCCGCCGGTGACGAACATCCCGAGCGCCGCCTCCACGGCCCTGAACCGGCCGAGGACCAGCCCAAGCGGCACGCCCACCACGATGGCGAGACAATAGCCGAGCAGGAAAGGCTGCAGGCTCTGAATGAGCGCGGCGCCGAGCTTGCCGTTGCGCACAAGCTCGATGGACGCGGAAAAGATCGCGGTCGGATAGGAGCCGAAGATCGGATTGATCCGCCGGCCGAAAAATTCCCAGAGCAGGAGGAACGCACACAGCGAAATCGCAGTGATGACCCAGCGCGGCAGTGCGCGTCTCACAGACGCTGTGCCGCCGGCCGGCTTCGTCGCAGCACGTGGATCGGCGAAATCGGCCATCGTCTCCTCAATGCACGGTTTCGCCGCCGGCGCCGTCATGCAGCGCCTGCCAGATGTGATAGCGGGTTTTGGCAAACGCTTCAGAACCGCGAACCACGGCCAGATCGCCGCGCGGACGCGGCAGCGGTACATCGACGATCTCATGTAGCTGGCCATGCTGCATGACAACGACGCGGTCGGCCAGCAGCACGGCCTCGTCGAGATCGTGGGTGACGAACAGGATCGTCTTTTTGGTGCGCGTGTGGATCTGCAACAGCTCGCCCTGCAAGGTCTCGCGCGTCTGCGCGTCGAGCGCGCCGAACGGCTCGTCCATCAGCAGTACCTTGGGGTCGATTGCCAGCGCGCGGGCGATGCCGACGCGCTGCTGCATGCCGCCGGAGAGCTGATACGGCCGCCGGTTGAGGCTGTCGCTCAAGCCCACCAGCGTCAGATATTTTACCGCCGTGTCGCGCAGCGCTGCGCCACGCACACCTTTCATCTCCAGGCCGAACTCGACATTCTTGAGCGCGGTGAGCCACGGCAGCAATTCAGCGTGCTGAAACACCATGCCGCGGTCGTAACCGCAGCCATCGATCTGTGCGCCGTCCACGGTCACGCGGCCGCTGCTGGCGGCTTCGAGCCCCATGGCGATGCGCAAAGCCGTGGTCTTGCCACAGCCGGACGGCCCGATTAGCGCCACCACTTCGCCGTCGCGCACCGTAAAGCTCAACCGGTCGAGCGCCTGCACGTTCTGCACATCGCCGTCGACGCGCAGCGTGAAACGCTTGGACACGTCGATCAGGCTGACTTCACCCATGCTGCCATCATTCCCTGAAAACCGATATTCATCCGCCCATGTCATCATCCGCGAAAGCGGATGATCCAGTAATCACCAGATCGTCGGCGGGTTACTGGATGCTCCGCTTTCGCGGAGCATGACAAGGTCACTCCTCAATGCATCTGCGCGACGATCTTGAGCGCCGCCTCGCGCGCCCGGCTGTCGAGCACCTTTGACAGGTCCAGAAGTTTCGGAATGCTGCCGACTTTGACGAGTTCCTCATTGAGCCAATTGAACTTGTCCATCGGAATCGGCACGTCGGTCCCGATAGCGTGCTGCTTGCTGACGAGATCGTAGATGTAGGACGGCCGCGGATCGTCCGGCTTGATGTTGGCGACCTTCTGCGCGACCTTCATCGCCTCGTCCTTGTGGGTCGCGGCATAACGCAGGCCGAGCATTTCGCCGGCCAGGAATTTCGCCGCGTCCTGCGGGCGATCGGCCAGCGTCTTGCCGGTCGAGTGCAGACACATGCGCACGAACATCGGCAGCGCTTCCTCGGCGCTGACCAGCATCTTGATATGTTCCTTGACGGCGATCGGCACATATTCGCCTGAGACCACCGCAGCATCGACGACGCCCGCGACCAGCGCGCGATAACGGTCGAGATCGCCGCCGAGGCTCGCGTATTTCACCGCGTTCTCGGGAATATGGAAATGATCGAGCGCGCCCTTGGCAAAGATTTCCGGAAAGGCGCCGGGCGACGAGATGGCGATGGTCTTGCCGCGCAGTTGCTCCATCGAGGTGATGTTGTCGTGAACGAAGATGCCGTGCGGCACGACCAGCCAGCTGCAGCCGATCACCCTGACGTCGGCGCCGTGCGAGTCCGCGATCATGGCGCTGCCCGGTCCGCCCTCGAAGCTGTCGAGATCGCCGGCAATCAGCGCCTTGAGCAGGATTTCGTCGTCCTTGATGGGCACGATCTGAACGTTAAGCCCCACCTGCTTGAAGAAGCCGTGCTCGGCGGCCATCAGCAGGATGCCGGAATCGCTCTTGGGCATGATCAAGCCGTGCCGCCACGGTTTGGCCGATTGCGCGGCGGCGGGACCGCTGGCGAATGACAGCGCCAGCGCGGCGAAAACGGCAAACAGCCTGACCATGGAACGCACCTCGTTTCGTGACTTTGTGATTGGAGCATAGCGGAACTGCCGACCGCACGCATTCCCTTGCGGCGCGTTTCGGCATAGGGTGCGGCCCCTACTGCGGCGTTGTACCACACCGCAAGGACTCACGATCGGGTGGCTGTACGCCCCCACAAGGGAGGCCCAATTCTCATGAGCAAACAATTCACGCTCAGCGTCAACGGCATCGACCGCACTGTCGAAGCCGATCCGGATACGCCGCTGCTCTACGTGCTGCGCGACGATCTCGGTCTCAACAATCCGCATTTCGGCTGCGGTCTTGGCCAATGCGGCGCCTGCACGGTGCATCTCGACGGCAAGCCGACCCATTCTTGCCGGCGGCCGATCTCGGCTGTGGGCGACAAAAAGGTCGTCACGCTGGCCGGCCTCGGCACGCCCGAGCATCCGCATCCGCTGCAGACAGCCTATGTGCAGGAGCAGGTGCCGCAGTGCGCCTATTGCATCAACGGCTGGATCATGACGGCCGCCGCCTTCCTGCGCGACAACAAGAAACCGAGCGACGAACAAATTCGTGGTGCATTGACCCACGTCAAGTGCCGCTGCGGCACCCACATGGCCATCCTGCGCGCCGTCAAGCGCGCCGCCGCCATGATGGGTTGAGGGAGAGCGTCATGACCAAGCACCAACAAGTCAAGAATTTCTCGCGCCGCACGCTGCTCAAGGCCGGTGGCGCCCTGGTGATCTCCATCGGCGGGCCGGCATCGTTTGATGACGCGCGCGCGGCCGCGGACGCCACCGCAGTCGCGACCAAGCCGCCGCTGATGCCCGACCAACTGTCGTCTTACATTTCAGTCAACGCGGACGGCACCGTCTCGGCCTATTTCGGCAAGATGGACATGGGCCAAGGCCTTTCGGTCGCCATCAAGCAGATGATCGCGGAGGAACTCGACGTTCCGTATGCGAGCATGAAGATCTTCATCGGCGACACCGACAACAGCCTCAATCAGGGCGGCGCTTCCGGGTCGACCGGCGTCATGGAAGGCGGCAAGCAGATGCGCATGGCCGCCGCCGAAGCGCGCCGCGTGCTGGTCGACATGGCGGCCGAGAAACTCGGCGTCCCCGCCGGCCAATTGACCGTGAAGGATGGTGTTGTCAGCGCGAACGGCGACGCGAGCAAAAAAGTGAGCTACGCCGACCTCATTGGCGGCAAGTTCTTCAACGTGCATCTCGACTGGAACGGCAAATACGGCAACCCGCTCTATGCACCGGGCAAAGCCAAACCGAAGGACCCGAAAGACTATACCATCGTCGGCAAACCGATTCCGCGCGACGACATCGCCGGCAAGGTGTTTGCGCAGACGGACTTTGCCATGGACATCAAGGTCCCCGGCATGGTGCACGGCCGCATGATCCGGCCGGCGGTGGCCGGCGCAGTACCTGTGAAAGTCGACGAAAGCTCGATCAAGGATATTCCAGGGGCGAAGGTCGTCTGGGACAAGGGCTTCCTCGGCGTCGTCGCTGACCGCGAGTGGGATGCCATCAAGGCGGCGCGCGCGCTCAAGGTCGAGTGGTCGGATGCAAGCCCGCCGTTCCCCGATCAGCCGGCGCTGTACGATCACATCCGCAAAGCGCAGACGCGCAAGCGCGAAGTCGGCAAACACATCGGCGACGTCGATGCGGCGTTCAAGACCGCCGCGAAGGTGATCGAGGCCGAGTACGAATGGCCGTTCCAGTCGCACGCCCGCATGGGGCCGGGCTGCGCGCTGGTCGACATCAAGGACGGCCACGCCACCTGCTGGAGCGGCACACAGAAGTCGCATTTCGTGCAGATGGGCGTTGCCGCCATCCTCGGCATGCCGAAGGAAAATGTGCACGTCATCTGGACTACGGGGCCCGGATCCTACGGCCGCAGTGACGCCGACGATGCCACAGCGGACGCCGCGGTGCTCGCCAAGGCCGTCGGCAAGCCGGTGCGCGTGCAATACATGCGCGACCAGGGCACCGGCTGGGACCCGAAAGCGCCCGCCTCGATCCACACGGCGCGCGCCGCGCTCGACGCCTCGGGCAACGTCATTGCCTACGACTATCTGAGCAAGGGCTTCTCGCGCGTCGATGTTGACACCAACGGCAGTCAGCCGCGGGACACGCTCGCCGGGCAGGACCTCGGCGTCACGCTCAAATCGGGCGACGGCTTTGGCTTCCCCGGTGACTCTTACGGCTTCCCCAACAAGCGCACCGCATGGGAGACGATCGCGCCGCTGCTCGATCGTGCTTCGCCGTTGCGCACCGCGCATATGCGCGATCCGGTGGGTCCGCAAATCCACTTCGCCAGCGAGTCGTTTATCGACGAACTGGCCGCCGCACTCAAAGTGGACCCGGTCGAGTTCCGGCTGCGTTACGCGCGCGACCCGCGCGACATTGCCGTCATCAAGGCGGCGGCGGAGAAGTCGGGCTGGCAGTCACGGCCGTCGCCGCGCAACGACCAGCGCGGCGACAAGGTCTCGGGCCGCGGCATCGCTTACGTGCAGCGCGGCCCGACCCGCGTCGCCGTGGTCGCCGAGGTGGATGTCGATCGTTCGACCGGCAAAATCTGGGCGCGCAAGTTCACCGTCGCCCACGATTGCGGCCAGATCATCAATCCGGACGGACTGCATCACGCCATCGAGAACAACATCGTGCAGGCGACGAGCCGCACGCTGTGGGAAGAGGTCAGGTTCGATACGCGCAATGTCACCAGCGTCGACTGGCGTACCTACCCGATCCTCGATATGACCGAGGCGCCGGCCGAGATCGATATCGTGATGATCGATCATCCGGAAATCGCGCCGACCGGAGCCGGTGAAGCGGCGAGCCGGCCGGTGCCGGGCGCCATCGCCAACGCCGTGTTCGACGCCACCGGCGTGCGCATTCGTCGTGCGCCGCTGTCGCCCGCCAACGTGAAGTCGGCACTATCGTAGGCGGAGAATGCTGCGATGTAGCGATGGTATAACGTTTGTATCTACCATTGCGGCCGGCGACCCCTCCTCATTCCTCCCCTTTCAGGGGAGGAATGCGCAGCCGGCAACCGCATATGTTAACCGCCCTCTGACGGTGCCGCTTGCGCTTCTCTCCCCCTAAAAGGGGAGAGATAGAGTGGGGGTCTGCTGACTCGTAGAATTCTGATGAGTCGAAGAACGACGATGCTGGGTACTTGCCGATGATCGCCCACTCCCTCGACGAAGCGCTGTCGCCGGTCCGCAACGGCATGATGCTGGCGGTGCCGCGTGACAGTTCAGGCGTCGCGATGGCGGCAACGCGGGCGCTGATCCGGCGCGGTGTCAAGCGGCTGCATCTCGTCACACTGCCGACATCGAGCCTGCAGGCCGATTTGCTGATTGGCGCGGGCGCGATCGAAACGCTGGAAACGTCAGCGGTCAGTCTCGGCGAATTCGGCCCGGCGCCGCGCTTTACCGCCGCTATACTGGCGGGCGCGCTCAAGATGCGCGACGCCACCTGCCCGGCGCTGCACGCGCAGTTTCAGGCGGCCGAAAAAGGCGTGCCGTTCATGCCGTTGCGCGGCCTGATCGGCTCCGACGTGCTGGCGCATCGTCCCGACTGGAAGATGATCGACAATCCGTTCGGCCAAGACTCTCTTAGCGGTGCCGATCCGATCGTGCTGCTGCCAGCGCTCAAGCCCGACGTGGCACTGTTTCATGCGCCGCTGGCCGATCGCTTCGGCAATGTCTTCATCGGTACCCAGCGCGAACTGATTGTGATGGCGCATGCGGCGCAAAAAACAATCGTCACGGTGGAGAAAATGCACGATGGCGATCTGTTGCGCGATCCACTGCTCGCCGCCGGCACTCTGCCCGGCTTCTATGTCGAGGCGGTCGCGGTCGAGCCGCGCGGCGCATGGCCGCTGCCACTGCCGGATCATTACGGCACCGATGCTGCGCATATGGCGGAATACGCTCGCCTGGCCGCGACGCCGGAAGGCTTCGCGCAATATCTCGATCGGTATGTTTATGAGCGGCGCGCTGCCTGAAACCCGCCCTCCATCGTCATGCCCGCGACAAGCTCGGCCATGATGGAATTCCGCGACGAAGAGCTTCTCGCCGACGCGATCTGCCGGCTGATCGGCGACGTGCGCCACATCGCTGTCGGCGCGCAATCGCCGATCCCGGCGACGGCGGCGCTGCTCGCGCGCGAGCGCGCCAACCTGAACGACAGTGCGAGCCGGCCCTATGTGTCGCTGCTCGGCAGCCGCGACCACAGTTTCTTTACCGATGGCGCGCGCGAATTGTTCGACTGCGCCGGCCAGGGCCGGGTCGACGTATTCTTTCTCTCGGGCGGCCAGATTGACGGCCAAGGCAACATCAACCTCGTCACCGTCGGCGACTACGAACATCCCAAGGCGCGCTTTCCCGGCTCGTTCGGCTCCGCCTATCTTTATTACGTGGTGCCCAAGGTGATCCTGTTCCGCACCGAGCACTCGCGCCGCACCCTGGTGCCCAAGGTGGACTTCATCAGTGCCCCGGGCGGCAGCCCCGGCAACGTGACACGCTCCGGCGGCCCGGTCGGCCTCATCACCAACCGCTGCCTGTTCGATTTCGACCGCGACCGCGCGCGCTTTCGCCTCGCCAGCGTGCATCCCGGGCACAGCGTCGACGAGGTGATCGAGAATACTGGCTTCGAATTCGACCGGCCGGCGCATGTGCCGACCACGCCCGCGCCGTCGTCCGAGACTCTTCGCCTCATGCGCACCGTGGTCGCGCCGATGCTGGCGGAGGTCTATCCGAAGTTTGCCAAAAGAGTATTCGGGATTGTCATTCCGGGGCGGCCCTCAAGGCCGAGCCCGGAATCCATAACCCCTGCCTGAGAGCTTCCCTCACAAACCGTGATTATGGATTCCGGACAGCCGCTACGCGGCTTCCGGAATGACGAAAGACCATTTGCGCCGCCCGCCCCGCCATGATCTTTATGCCGCCAATACAAATGTGGGGGAAACACTCAGGTGCGCACCGTAGAAGCAGCAGTCATCGGCGTCGGGTGGATCGGAGGCTTGCGAGCCGACACGCTGTCCCGCACGGCTTTGGTCGAGAAATTGCACCTGTGCGACATCAAGCCCGACCGGCTCGCCGAAGTAACGCGGCTCTACAAGCCCGCGAGTTCGACGCTCGACTATCAGGACATCATCAAGAACGACGCCATCCGGGTCGTCTATGTGTCGACCACGCCGGAAGCCAATCACTATCCGATCGCGCGCGATTGCCTGCGCTCCGGCAAGAACGTCATGCTGGAAAAGCCGATCGCACTGGAACTGTGGGAGGCCGACGAGCTGATCCAGCTCGCGAAACGCAATGATCTGAAATTTACCATCGGTTACTCGCAGCGCTTCAATCCGAAGATCGCATTCGCCAAGAAGAAGATCACCGACGGCACGCTCGGCAGCGTCGTCTCGGTGCTGGTGAGCCGCCACCTGTCGCGCGAACTCGGCAAGAAGATCGCAAGTCGGGTACGGCTGTCGCCAGTAGTGATGGAATCGACACACGACCTTGATTTCGTGTTCTGGCTCCTGGAGCCGGCGAAGCCGGTGCGCGTCTACAGCCAGGGCGCCTATGGCTACATGCAGCCGATCAACGGCTCGCACGACGTGATGTTCACCACCGTGACGATGGACAACGGCGTCGTGGTGATGATCGGCGGCGGCTGGAACCTGCCGCCGAGCTTTCCGAACTATTGCGCCACCTGGATCGAGGTCACCGGCACCGACGGCTCGCTATTTCTCGACGACACCCAGCGCGATAACTGGCTCAACACCGAAAAGCGCGGCCAGGAATTTCCGATGTCGACCATGCCGGGCGAATGGGTCGATCACGTTTTCGCCGGCGGCATCGGGCCGGAAACCATCTATTTCCTCGAAGCCTGCATCCGCGACACCGCTGTGATGGTGACGCCGGAAAGCGCGCGGCGCGTCATGGAAACTTACAGCGCCGCCGACCTCTCCGCCGACCGCAACGAGCCGGTCGATCTGCCGCTGTCCAACGAGACCATTTCGGGCATCGCCGAACTGAAAGCCAAGAATCGCGCGGGGCTGAACGTATGACCCGCGCCGACAGCCGCAGCGTACCGCGGCCGGCACGAATCATTTCCATTCGTCTCTGAATTGTTCGGCAACGACGGCGCTGTAGGCTACATCGACATCAAGAATGCCGAGATCGCGCGCAAACCGATTCATGCCAGCGATGAAGTCTTCGCTGAGTCCCGCGCTGTAAAACGGCAGGTCACGGCGCACAAGCTCGACGATATGGTCGGCTTCGTCGGGGAAAAGACGCCGCCCGACCTCAAGCGAACGGGCCACGTCGCGTTTGAGGATCTGCTGCGCCTCGACAATGGCGCGCACGCTTGCGGCGGCTTCTTGCGGCCGTTGCGCGATAAAAGCGTCGGTGGCTGCCAGCGTCGGCATCGTATAGTTAAAGGCGGCGCGCGGACCGTCGCCGCGACGGACGTCAAGGACAAGTGTCCCGATGCCCGAGCGCACAGCGATCTCGGCACCCATGCCGTTGGCCCAGAAACCGTCCACAATTCTTTGTTCGAGGGCGCGAGCGGCGGCGACACCGAAATTGACACCGGGCGCAAGGCTGCCCGGGATCGGCGCAATCGCCACATCATCGCGTTCGAGATCGACGCCGGCCTCAATCAGCAGACGCCTAAGCCCCATGCCGACCCAAGGGGCAGCACCGATTTTCCGGCCTTTGACACAGCTGACATCGCCGCGGCTGGCGCCGATATCGGCGCGCATGACCAGAAACCAGTACATCCCCTGCGATTGCGCGCACAGAAGCTTGACGCCGTGCCAGCGCGGAAAAGCCGAAAGCGCCGAATGCGCGGACCCGGCGACGATCTCGATCTCGCCGTCGCGCAGCGCCGCATAGGCCTTTTCGACCGGCGAAATGAGTTCGACCTCGGCCTGGATTCCCTGTTCGGCGAAGCAGCCGAGAACGACCGCCGCCTCAGCCGGGAAATAGGACGGCGAGATAATGTCAGGAACTGCAATCCGCACGCGAACCTCGCTTTTTTGCGATGAGACGACCGCCAAATGAAAAAATCAACAGCACGTTCAGGCGCGGCAATCAGGCTTGGCGATGTGGGCCGCTTCGGCCGGCATGGCGGCAGCAATTTGATAATATCCAGCCCCGTCATGATGGCGGCTACCCATGAGGTGACCGTCCATGAGACACTATGCGGAATGCGGATCGCCGAAATCGGAGGAGAAGACCCATGGCCAAGTATGTTCCGAGTCCTCAAGACTGGGTGCGTGAGCAGGTCGAACTCTATGAAGGCAGCGGCGGCACCAAGGGCACCACCCTGCGCGACACTGGCCTGCCTGTCGTCATCGTGACCCACTTCGGCAATAAGACGGGTGAAATTCGAAAGACACCTTTGATGCGCGTCAAGGACGCCAATAACTATGTTCTCGTCGGCTCGCAGGGCGGAGCGCCGAAAGATCCGGCTTGGGTGCACAATCTGCGCGCCAACCCGCATATCGAGCTTCGCGATGAGGACGCCCTACGGCCGATGCGCACGCGTGAGGTTGGGGACGCGGCGGAACGAGCGCGTCTGTGGGCACTGGCCGTGGCGGCGTTCCCGCCATACGCGGACTATCAGACGCGCACGAAACGTCAAATTCCAGTCTTTGTTGCCGAGCCGTAAGGAACGCTACGCGCCTTCAAGTCCGCCGCCACCGAACAGCGTCGGAACGTAGCGAGGCGCACCGATCGCGATCATGAACCGTTGCTTGGTGAGCACCGGGTCGAACGCGATCGGCGGCCGAACGACTTCGACGTCAGGAGCAGTCGCCAGCACGAACACGCGCGGACCTTCGGCGCTTTCGTCAATCGCCGCGGCCAAAGCTTTCGGGTGCGCCAGGTTCACGGCGTGGTCGATGCCGGAAGCCCGTGCGAGCGCGGCCAGATCGAGCGACGGGTTGGTCAGCGCCTGCCCCCCGGATGCGGCATGGACGCCGTTTTGAATGAGCAGCACGGTGAGGTTAGCTGGCTTGACCGCACCGACGGTCACCAGCGCGCCCATATGCATCAACGTGGCGCCGTCGCCCTCGACCACGACGACGCGTCGGGAGGGTCGCGCCACCGCCAGGCCGAGCGCCAACGGCAGCGCGAGACCCATGGAGTCCTCGACATAGAAGTTTTCCGGCACATGGTGCATCGCAGCCCACAGATAGGAGGCATTGCCCAGTGCGGTCACGACAAGGGTCCCGGCAGGGACCGCCTTCGCGAGCACTTTGTAATAATCGGCCCGGCTCGGCCTTGCGTCCTTCACCATTGGATGTCTTCCCGCGACAGCAGCAATGCGAATGGGCTCGATGCTTCCTCCGCGTAGGTCGCCGCCGCTTCGACCTGCGGACCGATCGGCCGATTGCGATCGACCCGGCTATGGGCGACGCCCAAGCCGTTGAGCACCGGCTCCGTCGCCCGGCCCTTGCCGACATGATAGAAGACAGGATCGTCGACAGTGCCGCGGTAAGAAACAAGGATCAGCAGCGGGAACTGATAGCGCTGCGCGAGCGTGACCATTCCGGCGCCCATGCTGAGCAACCCGGCGTTCTGGACGAACAGCGCCGTACGCACACCGCCTAACCGGGCGCCGCAAGCGATCGCGAGCGCCTCCTCCTCGTGCGTGGCGCGCACAAGCCGCATGATTTTTTTCCGCTCGATTTGCACGAGAATCTCGCCAAGCCAGCTGTCCGGCACGGCAACCGCCACGCCGAAGCCGAGCCGGCTGAGCGTGTCGACAAGTTCGGACGGCCGATGCGTAGCCGCCGCAGGCTGACGCGCTTTCATCAATTCTTCTCCCCCGAGCACCTTGCCGTTCGCCGCGGCGGTTGCGTGACCGGCCGCGCGATATGCGCCAACGATGCAACCTACCGGCCAGCCGCAATCGTAGGCAACGCACGTCCTATTGTCGACCCGCGAGGACTGATGCAGAATGAGATGGGGCGTCTGCATGTGCAATCATGCTGGTTGAGACGGGAAGGCGTCCAGGCGGAAACGAACGTCGGCGCTTTACGCGGCGTTCCGTTTCGAGGAGCTGAAAATGAAACGCTTCCTACTCGCGCTCTTTGCCCTTGCGATTGCAGTGCCCGCGCACGCGCAGCAAAAGCTTGTCGTCAGCATCTGGGGCGGCAGCTGGCGCGACCTTGTTGCCGATACGGTGGCCAAAAAATTCACAGCGGAAACCGGCGTGCCGGTCCAATTCATCACCGGGGGCACCATTGATCGGCTCAATAAGGCTCGGCTCACCAAGGCTAACCCGGAAAGCGATATCACCTTCACGACCTCGCATGTCGGCTGGCTTTACGTGAATAGCGGCCTGTTTCAGAAACTCGACATGTCGAAAATTCCCAACGCCAAAAACCTGGTCGATGAAGCACGCTTCAGCCCCTATCATCTCGGCAGCTGGGCGTACGTCTATACGATCGGCTACCGCAAGGATCTGATCAAAGACATCAAGTTCGACAGCTGGAGCGACCTTTGGAATCCGGAGCTGAAGGGCAAGATCGCCGCGCCCGACTTCGATCCCAGTTCGCTGATTGTCGTTTCCGCCATCCTGTCGGGCGGCGATGCCGAGCATTGGCAGAAAGGCGAGGCAAAGCTGAAGGCGCTGAAACCGAATTTCAAGGCCTTCTACAGCGACGACGCCAACAGCCAGCAGCTCTTGGCGAGCGGCGAGACGCCGGTTCAGGACATTCTTTCCATGAACGCCTTCTACATGATCGGCCAGGGCTCGCCGATCGCGGTGAGCATCCCGAAGGAGGGCGGTGTGCTCGGCGTGGACAGCGTCGCCATGATGAGCGGTTCGAAGAACGCTGATCTCGCCTACAAGTTCATCAATACGCTGTACGATCCCGACGTTCAGGCGCAGATCGCGGCGGAAAAGAAAGGCAGCCCGGTCGTAACCGATGCCAAGCTCGATCCCGCACTCGCCAAGCTTCCGGGCGTCTTCACATCACCCGCGCAATGGAAACAGCAAATCGTCATCGATCCGAAATTGCGCGCGGAAAAGCTTCCGGAATGGCGCAAGTGGTTCTCCGAAAACATCATGAACTGACATGACAGCGGCCGCACGTCGATCCGCGGCCGCGCCCTTCGACTAGTGAAGACGCAGCCGTTCCTTCGCAGCTTCGTAACTCCCGCGGCGCTCTGCGCGTTCGGCTTTCTGGCCGCGATGGCGGCCGTGCTGCAGTATAGCGTTCGCGCTTTCATCCCCGGCTCGTTGGAGCCGGGCGGGCTTACGCTTGAAAATTTCACGGCGCTGTTCAGGCCGCTTTTTGCTCACGTCTTCGTCAACACCGTCTGGATCTGCTTTCTGACGACGGTGTTCACTCTGATCGTCGGTTATCCGCTGGCTTATGCGTTGGTGCATGTTCGCAACCGGTTCGCCAAGTCCTTCATGCTGATCACCGTCATCACGCCGCTCTTCCTTGGCGAAGTGGTCCGAACCTACGCCTGGATCATCGTGCTGGGCAGCAACGGCTTCATCAATTCGGTGTTGCTCAAACTCGGCCTGATCGCGCAGCCGGTGCAGTTCATGTTCACGACATTCGGCGTCGTGCTCGCGCTGGTGCATGTGACCATACCGGTCATGGTCGTCATCCTGGCGGCGGCGCTTTCGCACATCGACCGCAATTATGTCAGAGCCGCGGAAAGTCTCGGGGCGGGTCCGATCCGCGCCTTCGCCACCGTGACCTTGCCACTATCGATGCCCGGCATAGTGGCCGCAGTGACCACGTCTTTCGCGTGGACGTTCAGCGCTTTCGCCACGCCGCAGCTGATCGGCGGTGGCCGGGTTAATATGATCTCAAATCTCGTCTATCAGCTCGGCTTCGCCAGCTTCAACTTTCCGTTCGCGGCAAGCCTTTGCGTCGCCGGACTGGCGCTAACACTGATCGTCCTTTTGATGCTGCGCGCTGTGCTGCGCCCATTGGAACGGATGGGGCCGCATTGACATGCCGCGCTCTTCGCTTCAGCGGCTGTTGCGGCTCGGCGGGACGCTGACCGTGCTTGCCGTCATCGGCTTCCTCCTGCTGCCGGCCTTTGTGGTCGCGCTGGCGGCCTTTAACGCCAGCGCCCTGCCGTCGTTTCCGCCGCAGGCATGGTCACTGCGATGGTTTGCCAAGGCGATTGCCTATCAGGACTTTCGAGAGGGACTGCGCAACGGCCTGATCGTCACCAGCTTGAGTTCGGCGATTGCACTCGCGGTCGGCGCGACTTTCGCGTTCGCCCTGGACCATTACCGGTTCCGCTTCAAGAGCACGATCGAAGGCTTGCTGCTATCGCCGCTTTTCGTCCCGCATTTCACGATTGGACTCGGCTTCCTGATCCTCGCCGCGCAAGTCGGGCTGGTCAACACCTACGCGCTTGTCATTGTATGCCACGTCGTTCTCGTTCTGCCATTCGTTTTGCGCAGCGTTTATGTTTCGCTGCGCAACCTCGATCGGCGGCTTGAACTCGCTGCCGCGAGCCTCGGCGCCGCGCCCCGCCGCGTGCTGATGACGATCACACTACCGCTGCTGCTGCCCGGCCTAGTCAGCGGCTGGCTGTTTGCCGCAATATTGTCTTTCAACGAATTTACGGCATCGCTTTTCGTCACCACGCAGCGCACGCAGACTCTGCCGGTGGTGATGTACAATTACGTCCGCGAATATGCCGATCCTTCCATGGCTGCCTTGTCGGTGATCTACATCATTGCCATCGCCGGGCTGCTCACCGCCGCCAACGTCTGGCTCGGCCTCGATAGGATTCTCAATGTCGACGGTAATCGCTAGCATCAACCGCGACGCCGGGATGGCTGCAGCGGAAGACAGCCCGGATGCTGCCGTGCGCTTTGCGGGCGTAAGCAAGCGATTCGGCGGGGTCGCGGCCTTGCACGAAATCTCGTTCTCGATCCGGTGCGGCGAGTTCATGACGCTGCTCGGGCCGTCAGGCTGCGGGAAGACCACCATTCTCAATTTGATTGCTGGGTTCTTCAGCCCTGACGGCGGTGAAATCCGCGTCGATGGCGAACTCGTGAATGACGTGCCGACATACAAGCGCCAGGTCGGCATGATGTTTCAGAATTACGCCCTGTTTCCGCATATGAGCGTCGGCGCCAATATCGGCTACGGCCTCAAGGCGCGCCATCTGCCGAAGAGCGAGATCGACCGCCGTCTGCGCGATGTGCTGGCCCTGGTGCGGCTCCTCGGCTATGAGGAGCGCCGGCCGCGCGAACTCTCTGGCGGCCAGCAGCAGCGCGTCGCGCTGGCGCGCGCGCTGGTGATCAATCCGAAAGTGCTGCTGCTCGACGAGCCGTTTTCCGCGCTCGACAAGAACCTGCGCGCGTCGATGCAGGTCGAGCTGCGCGAAATCCAGCGCAAGCTTGGCGTCACCACCGTGTTTGTGACCCACGATCAGAGTGAGGCTTTGAGCCTGTCCGATCGACTTGCGGTGATATCCGAGGGGCGCATCCGCCAACTCGGCACGCCCGAAGAAACCTACCGCCAGCCCAGCGACCGGTTTGTGGCCTCTTTCGTCGGCGATACCAATGTATTGCGCGCGCGGATCGAGAGGATTGATGCAACTTGCGCGATCGTCGCGCTTGGTGCGGCCCGGATAAGGGTGGCCGCCGCCTCGCTGCGGCATCTCGCGGTGTCCGCGGCAGTCGATCTGTTCGTCCGCCCGGAGCAATTGCGGCTCGCCGAATTGAATGAGCCCTGCGCCAGTAACGGCACGATCGTTGCGCAGGTCTACCAGGGCGGCCACGTCGACATCTATCTCGAGTGTGCCGACTCGGCAGCGGGCCGGGTGCTGGCGCGCCTATCCGGGCCGCAGGCTATGACGCCCCGCTCGATCGGCGCGCCGGTCGGCCTTTCACTGAACACCGACGAAGCGATCGCATTCGAGGCCGCTTAGCGGGCAGCGGTCCCAATCCTGAATTGAACTTATCCGCTCGGGGCTTCGACTTGGTCGCACCGCCGCGGCGCGATACAATGTGCGGCAGGCCGCTTGCGCCGTGAAAGTGGTCCACGACAGCAGCCAGTCCTCATGATCCCCGATCAGAAACTAATAGCCGCCATCAATAAACGCCGGTCGGTCCGCCGCTTTCACCAGGAGCCGGTTGCCCGGACTGTGGTCGAGCGGATACTCGCCGCGGCCACGCGTGCGCCATCGGCCCACAACCGCCAGCCCTGGCGCTTCGCCATCCTCGACGACAAGACGAGCAAGCACAGGCTCGCCAAGGCGATGGGCGAGCGTTTGCGGGCGGACCGGGCCGCGGACGGCGATGAAACGAGTGCGATCGATACCGATGTCTCACGGTCATATTCGCGCATTACCGGGGCGCCAGTCGTCATTGTCGTATGCGCCGATGCGCGCGTGATGGATCATTATCCGGACGGTCGTCGGAGCGAGGCCGAATATTTAATGGCGGTACAGAGCACCGCCATGGCGGTGCAGAACCTGCTGCTTGCCGCGCAGAGCGAGGGGCTTGGCGCAAGCATCATGTGCGCACCGTTATTCTGTCCAGACACGATCGCCGAGGTGCTCGATGTGCCCCGCGAATGGAGGGCACAGATGCTGGTCATGATCGGCACCGCTGCGAGCGGCGGCAGCGAGCGGCCGCGGTTGGCGCCAGACAAAGTCGCGATCTGGGTGTTGGGCGATAGTGCTGCCCCGACCGCGCCCGGCGATCAGACCTGAGATGAATCCCGATGCGCCGAGGGGACGGGCGAACGCCACCTCAGCAACAAAATCACGCGTTCTTCAGTCGCGGAATGATTTCCCGCGCGATGATCTCGATCTGCTCCATTTCATAGCGGTAGGGCACGAAAATGAGTTTCTGCGTGCCGACCGCAAGGTGCGCCTTGAGCTGTTCGACACATTCGTCGACGGTGCCGAGAATGGCGCTGTCCTTGGTCGATTCGCTCCAGGACGCATAGTCCCATTCCTTGCCGAGCCACTCCATCATTTCGCTTTCCACCGCGGCGCGCGACTTGCCGATGCGAATGGGGAGCTGCGAGGCGTTCAACAGCTTATCGGGATCCTTGCCGGCTTCCTGGGCGAAGCTGCGGATTTTAGCCCATGACTTGGCGAAACTTTCGGGCCGATAGAAGTAGGTGAGCCAGCCGTCACCCGCTACGGCGGCGCGCTGCAGCACGCGATCGACATAACCCCCGATCAACAGCGGCGGATAGGGTTTTTGCGCAGGCTTGGGATACATCACGCCGGCCGGAATCTTGTGGTTCATCCATTCGCCCTTGACCATGTCCTCGGTCCAGAAGCGTTTCAGGATGTCGAGATTTTCATCCATGATTTTGCCGCGCTTTTCGAACGGCACGCCGACCGCGTCGAACTCCCGCCTGTACCAGCCCGACGCCAGTCCCATGATGAGACGTCCGTTCGACAGCAGATCCATGCTGCCGAGCTGTTTTGCGAGAATAACCGGATTGCGCATGGGCAGAACGAGAATGCCAGTGCCCAGCTTTATCTTCTTGGTGCGCGCCGCGATCGCGGTGAGCAGCGTCAGCGATTCTATGATGGGGAAATTCGGCTGCACGCCGAGGAGAACATGGTCCCAGGCCCATATTGAATCGAAGCCAAGTTGTTCCATCTTGACGCCGTATTCGACGAGCGCCCCGGCATCGGGCATTTCCGGATAGGCGGTGAAATTGCGTACTGCGATACCGAACGTCTTGCTTAAGGCCGTCATTCTTCGGATCTCCTTTGGGGCAGCGCATTCACTCGGCGCGTCAGCCGATGTACAGCCGTTGCGGATCGAGCATGCGCAACACGGATAATTCGTGATCGGTGGGCGGCTCGGTAACGCCGACGTCAGAACCGAATTCAAGCTTGAAGCCGGTATTTTCCTGCACCTGCTCGCGCGTGACTCCGAGGTTGAGCGCAAGCGGCTTCATCCGATTTGTTTTCTCATCGAAGCCGAACACGGCGAGATCGGTGACGACCCGGAACATTCCGCCGAACGGCAGCCCGCTCTGACGCCGGCTATCATTGCCCCGCATCCATCCCGGGCTGGTGATGAAATCGACTTTCTCGACGAAGCGCCGCTTCTCGTGCTTCATCGCCACGACCATGTTGGCGAGGCTCGCGATGTCGTTGCCGCCGCCAGTCCCGGGTAATCGCACGGTCGGTTTCTTTGCCTCGCCGATGATCGAGCTGTTCAAGTTGCCGTATTGGTCGATCTGCGCGCCACCCATGAAGCCGATATCGACGTAGCCGCGCTGCAGCAGCAACAGCACATCGGCACTGCCCAGCACCATGTTGGCGCGCGCGGTGCAGCGCTGATCGTTGGTCGATGGCGGAAGCTTGCCCGGTTCGACAAAGGCGCCGACGACGCCGCCTTCGAACAGGATGGTGAGGCCCGGACAATGCAGCCGTTGTGCGAGCGTAGCCGCAAGTAACGGAATTCCCACGCCGGCGAAGACCACCATGCCGTCCTTGAGCTGGCGCGCGCTCAAGATCGCGAGCAATTCGCCCGCCGTATAATCGGGCTTATGAGTCATAGATCGAATTTCCCAAACGCGCAGCGGCAAGCACTTCTTCGATCCCGATCAGGTCGAGGAACTCCGCCCAGGATTTTGGCCCGTAAACAAAGCGATCGAGATACTCGCGCATGCCCGCAACCGGATCCTTGTTCACGAGGCCCACGTAATATTCCATGTGTTTGATCATCGGTTCGTAGACGCCGTAACACTCGTGCGGAGCGCAACCGAACGGCACTTCGACGATCGCGTCGACCGTGAAAAACGGAATCTTCGTGTGATCGGGCGCCCGCCTGATCTGATCGTTGGATACGACGCGCTCGGTCGAAAGGATGACCTTGTTGGCCGCCATTGCGAGGTCGATGTCGATAAATTGCAGGCCGTCGATCTGCGCATTGCCGTAGGCGTCGCATCGCTGCACATGAATCAGCGCCACGTCGGGATTGAGCGCCGGCACGAGGAGCAGCTTTTCGCCGGTGAACGGACAATCCATCTCCTTGGCCTCGGGCCGTTCTCTGCGAACGTCGGAGCCGAGCATCGGCCGGATGGGCATGAAAGGCAGTCCCATGGCGCCGGCGCGAAGCCGCATGCCCATGGCGAGATGGCTCCATTCCTCGAACTGCGCCTTGCCGGTCTCGACATGATGCCGCATCACTTTGGAAACTCCCCAAAGGATGCCCTGGCTGAACCAGCTGGTAACAATGCGATCGCAGGCGCCTGAGGCGAACCACAAGTCGCCGTCGCTTGAAGTAATACCGCGCGCGCAGGTCAGTTTCCGGCGTCCCGCGCGGATCAGCGCCCAGATCAACGCCATCGGCGTGCGCGACATCGTGCTGCCGCCGATGCCGACCGTTTCGCCGTCACGCACGAACGAGCCAACGTCGTCGAGGGTCACCACCTTCTCGCGCAGACTGCGGTCGCGTTGCGCCAGATCGTTGCGCAGCTTTTCATATGGTTTGACGTCGCTCACGTGAATTTGCTCATGCCGGTGCGTTGCGACCGATCTCGGCGTTGAAATCCTCGATCAGCCGGTCCCAGGCTGGAATGGTATCGACGAGTTTTTGCCAAAAGTCCTGCTTCCTGCGGCTGTCGAAATCCTCGATCGAGACGCCCTGTTGTTCGACCCAGGTGTAGTAACCGAGATTGAAAATGCGATTGCGGTCAAGATAAGTGAGTTCCAGGACGTGGTCGTCGGCGATGCCCTCGATATGCCGCCCGTAAATCTCACCAGCATTGACCTCGTCAAAGCCGTCCGGATATTTCCGCGCCAGATAGGTCTCGCGTTCGCTGTGGTACATGGCCGCGCTGTCGGTCGCGACCGTCATCACCACGTCGTCGGGCCCGTAGTCGAGGTGCCGGGCAAGTTTAATGGCGGCGACGATGTTGGCGAGACTCGAGATTCCGAAGCAGTCGAACAAGCGGATCAGTTCCGCGTCGATTTTGCGGCGTTTGCCGAGATAGGTGCGGCCGCAATCATCGCTGAACAGCAGGTTAAGCGCATCGGTGGCCGCATCCGAGACCGCGACAACGACGTCGGTGTTCATCACATTATGGATGAGCGGGATGTGCTTGTCGCCAATCCCCTGGATGTTGTGTTCGCCGTAGCCGTTGCAATACATGGTCGGACATTCGGCGGCTTCCACGGCGACGATTTTACTGCCGTGGTTTTTCTTAAGCCGGTCGCCGGCCGCAATCGTACCAGCCGAGCCGGTTGCGGACACGAACGCGGCGAGCCGGTAATTGTCGTGGCCGGACTGTAGATGTTCGAAGACGCGACCAACGGCCTGGCCCGTGCAGTGGTAGTGAATCAGATAATTCGCAAATTCCGAGAACTGGTTGAAAATGACGTTGTCCTTGTCGCGCTCGAGTTCGGCGCATTTGTCGTAGATTTCCTTGACGTTGCTTTCGGTGCCGGGCGTGCGGATGATGTCTGATGGATCGCCGACCCATTGCGCCAGCCAGTCGAACCGCTCACGACTCATGCCGGCCGGAAGAACCGCGACACCGCGGCAGCCGAGAATGCGCGAAATGGCAACGCCGCCACGGCAATAATTTCCGGTGGACGGCCAGATCGCCCGCTGGTGTGACGGGTCGAAGCTCCCGGTGATCAGCCTCGGCACCAGGCACGCGTATGCGGCCAATACCTTGTGCGCGCCGATCATCGGAAAATTACGCCCGACCAGCACGACGATCGGCGCCTTGACGCCGGTCAACTCCGGCGGCAGCACGACATGCATTGGCACATCGAGGCGCGACTTTCGGTCTGGACCGTTGAACCAGTGCACGCGCCAGAGATTGGCGACATCGGGCGCATCGGGGTCGACCCGCCCCAGGTCCGGCGCTCGGCCGTTCACCGCCGTAGTCGGATCGGCCAATTCGCTCCACGTCGGCAGGAACCCGCCAACTTGTTTCAAGCGATCGATCGCAGCGCGGCGGCGAGCGCGGTCGGAAATCTCGAGGGCGACCGACAGACTCATTGCAATGCCCTCGTCGGTTCCGCGCCATCGGCGGCCGTATAATCAGGCAAGAACGCGGGCAAGAACGAGGCTCGATAGCGTTCGGCCGTTACGTCACCGTAGACGGTGTTGCGCTGGCGCGGCGTCCTGCCGAGCGATCTGATAATCCGCTCCATCGTTGCCGGCGTCATTTCCTGACCGTGCACGGCGCCGGCCGACCGGGTGATGGTTTCGTCCATTAAGGTACCGCCCAGATCGTTGGCGCCGGAACGAAGGCAACTCTTCACGCCTTCGGATCCCATTTTGACCCACGAAGTCTGGATGTTCGACAGCACCGGGTGGAGAGCAAGTCGCGCCACCGCGTGCATCAACACGGCTTCGCGGAATGTGGGGCCCCGCCGCGCGCGCCCTTTGAGATAGATCGGCGCCTCCATGTGGACGAACGGCAGCGGGACGAATTCAGTAAAACCGCCGGTTTCCATCTGCAGCGCGCGCAGGCGCAAGAGATGCCGCGCCCAATGCCGATAATGATCGACGTGTCCGTACATGATCGTCGACGTCGTCTTGAAGCCGGCATGGTGCGCCGCCCGTATCACCTCGAGCCAGCGTGCGGTGCCGATCTTGTCCGGGCACAGCACCGCGCGCACCTCGTCGTCCAACACTTCCGCCGCCGTGCCGGGCAGCGTGCCGAGCCCCGCTTCTTTCAATTGCAAGAAAAATTGCTCGACCGGCATGCCCAGCGTGGCGGCGCCTTGATGCACTTCAAGCGGCGAAAAGGCGTGAACGTGCATATCCGGCACCGCTTTACGCACGGCGCGGCAAATCTCCAGATAAGTGCGGCCGGAAAAGTCGGGATGAATGCCGCCCTGCATACAGACTTCGGTGGCGCCGCGCTGCCAGGCTTCGCGCGCGCGCCCGGCAATTTCCTCGAGCGAAAGATTGTAAGGGCGGCCGCGCAGATTCTCGTTCGTTTTGCCCTTCGAAAACGCGCAAAATTGGCATTTGTACGAGCAAATATTGGTGTAGTTGATATTGCGGGTCACGACATACGAGACGGTTTCGCCGCAGACCTCGCGCCGCAGGATGTCCGCCGAGCGGCAAACGAGCGCAAACTCGTCGTCGCGGGCCTGGAACAAACGAACGATTTCAGGTTCCGACAGCGTCCGCCCCGCCGACGCCCGATCGATGATCTTCGACAGATCGTTTGAAATGAAAGCCGATACCGGCAATGAGCGGCTCTCGTCCGGCAGCGGCTGCGCTGTCCCTGGCGACCAGGCATCGGTCCGCGGCCACCCGTCAGCGTCGATGCGCTGGAGGAGCGCGTTGTGCAGCTTCTGGTCGACCCATAGTCGATGATCGAGGGCATAAGCGGGATAGATTGCCAGCCGCTCATGCAGGCGCTTGCCGGCCGCACTGGTGGCGCGCTCCAGCATCGGCAAGTGCGGCCACGGCGCTTCGGGATTGACGTGATCGACCGTCACCGGCGATACGCCCCCCCAATCGTTGATGCCGGCTTCGATTAGCGGCCGGAGCGCCCCTGGACTCAGATTCGGCGGCGCCTGAATATTCATCGACGGCGGGAAGATCAGCCGCGCTACGGCGATGGTCCACAAATGCTCGTCCACGCTTGGCGCGGGCGCGTTCGCCATGAGCGTGTCGGGCTTCGGGCGGAAATTCTGAATGATGATTTCCTGAATATGGCCGTAGGCTTCGTGCAGTTCGCGCAGCGCCAACAGCGCTTCGATGCGTTCTTGCCGCGTCTCGCCGATGCCGATCAGGATGCCGGTGGTAAAGGGCACGCGCTGTTCGCCTGCCATTCGAATGCTGGCGAGCCGCGCCGCGGGCGCCTTGTCGGGCGAGCCGTAGTGCGGTCCGCCTTTCTGCATCAGGCGTTCCGACGCACTTTCCAGCATGATGCCTTGCGAAATCGAGACGGTCCGCAGGGCGGCCAGATCGGAGGAGTCGAGGAGCCCGGGATTGACGTGCGGCAGGAGGCCGGTTTCTTCGAAAACCAGGCGGGCCATCGCGGCGAGGTACGACAACGTCGTCTGGTGGCCGAGGCGCGCGAGATCTTCGCGCGCGCCGCGATAACGAAGCTCCGGCTTGTCGCCAAGCGTAAACAGCGCTTCCTTGCAGCCTGCGTCGCGCCCGGCGCGGGCAACTGCCAAGACTTCATCGGACGACATGAAGGCCGGCTCGCCGGCACGCGGCGACTGCGCAAATACGCAATAATGGCAAACGTCGCGGCAAAGCTTTGTCAGCGGGATAAAGACTTTTCGCGAGTAGGAAACGATCGGACCATGCGCGCGGTCGCGGCGCCGGCGTGCGGCCGACAACAACGGTTCGAGATCAGTCAAGGCCGCAAGGTCGAAAGCCTCCTCGCGCGTCAAATTCCGGCTGTCGGGAATATCCTGCAGCAAAGATAGGCCCGGTTGCGTCGGTTCTAAAGCGCGCAACGTAGCCAGATAAGAATGGGTGCGCGTGGAAGGCCGAAGTGAAACGAAGGATGCGAGATCCTCGGGCCGGTCGATATCGAGACCGAGATCGCCGGATGGCAACGCGCATACATTCATGCCATCGGCGCGCGCCGACCGGCAGTGCTTTTTAAAACTGTCCTGTCCGAAGCACAGCGGAACCGCGGTCGCCGGCCGACACGCGAGCAGATTGGTACCTCCGTCCTGCGTTGCCTGGACGGCCGCGAGCGAAGGGGACACATCGATCGCAGCCACGGCGTCGGCCACGGCTTCCGGCGACAAGTGTGGAATGTCGGATGGGACCACCAGCACCGCGCCGGCGTCTCGCTTGACGATAGCCTCGACGCCAAGCCGGATCGCCAGATTGATGTCGTCGCAGCCTTCGTCTGAAACGACGATGGCGTTATGCTGTTCGGCCAGTCGAGCAGCATCCGGATCGACAGTGACGACGGCAATTCCGGCCAGATGCTTGTTGGCCCGCGACAGCGCATCGAGCACGTCCTCGAACATGACGCGCGCCAAGCGCGCGCGTTCGGCCGTGCCAAGCGCCGGCGTCAGGCGGCGCTTGGCGAGCACAAAACGCTTCACCGGCACCACGGCCCATACGTCTGGATGACGGATCACCGCGCACCACCTGCAAAGCGGGCGGCAGTCGGCTGCCGCGAGAATTGTCCGGCAAAGGACAGGACGTCGCGGGCGAGCTGTTCGCGGTCCTCGAGAGTTTTCATCATCGTGCGCGTTCGCATGATCGGAACGTCGTTATTTGCCTGGTCGGCCGCGTCCGCCTCGTCGATCACCAGGGCATCGATCAGCCCGCGATAATGCGCAGCAATCGCTTGCGTGTTTACCACAATCCCCAGTTCGCGCATGATTTTCGCGGTCGGCCCTTTTACCGCCTGGCCGCCAATGATCGGAGAAACCGCGATCACAGGAACAGCATTCAAGAGCGCGCCACGAATTCCTGGGACCGCCAGGATCGGATCAACGCTGAGGTAGGGATTCGATGGGCAGATCACGATCGCCCGCAAGCCAGGTTGCGACAGCAGATTCAATACGCCGGGCGTGGGCACTGCCTTCGCGGCGTGCGCGAAGCGGATTTTTTTTACGATCGGTTCACAGCGCCGTCGCACGAAATAGTGTTGAAACGGCAGGTCGCCTTCGGCAGCCTCGACGATCGTCCGAACGGGATCGTTCGACATCGGCAATATCCGGGCGGAAATTCCCAGCGCGCGCGCGGTTTGGCTGACGAATTCACTGAGTGCGCCGCCCTCGCGCAGCCATTGAGTCCGCGTGATGTGCGTCGCCAGATCGCGGTCGCCGAGCTGAAACCAGGACTCGCCGCCACGGCCGCGCAGCGCGTCCATGAAATTCCACGTTTCCTCGGCACGTCCCCAGCCGCGCTCTCGGTCGGCGATGCCGGCGAGCGTATAGAGGACGGTGTCAAGATCGGGTGAAATGTGAAGCCCGAGATGGTCGAAATCATCGCCGGTGTTCACGATCACACTCAACTGCCCCGGCTCCAGTACGCGATAGAGCCCCAGCGCGAGCTTGGCGCCGCCGACGCCGCCGCAAAGCGCAACCACGTGACCGGGCTGGACCTGGGATTTCATCGGAACAGGTCCATTTCCTTGGGCCGTAGCAGTGCGGCGGCCGAGACCGCGGGCGCATCACAAGCAAGACCGCGCACGTGCACGGCCGGGAGCCCTTCCGCCGCCTCACCCATCAGCAGCGATGCCGCGGAGGCTATTTCATCGGCGATGGCCACCTCGGTTACCCGCATCTTGCGCCCGAACAGGTCTGGATCGCCAATGATGTTGCGGAGCGAGGGCACGCCGGCGGCGCCGAGAGCGACGCCGACGACACCGTTCCGCCAAGCGCGGCCGAAGCTGTCATTGATGACGATGCCGAAACTGACGCCGAACTCCTCGTCGATCTTTGCTTTCAAGGCCGCGGCCGAGGCGTCGGGATCGCGTGGCAGCAACAACACAAGCTCGCTGTCGCCGTCGGCGACGTTCGACTGGTCGACGCCCGCGTTCGCCATTACGAGCCCGAGACGGTGAGCCACGATCAAAACGTCCTTGCGATGTCGAACGACCTCACTCGATTCTGAAAGAATGACCTCGACGAGGCGCGGGTCTTTATGGACCTCCTTCGCCAACGCGGCGGCGCGCGGCGAAGCCACGACGGCGGCGAGGTCGACAATGCGGCCTTCCGCCTTCGACACCACCTTCTGGGCAACAACGAGAATGTCGCCGTCTGCCGGCGAAATATCCGCGCGCCGAAGCGCCGCCGTCAACAGTCCCGCCAGATCGTCGCCGGCCGCGACCAGCGGCATGCCGGCCAAGGCGGTCAACGTAAGCCGTGCTGCGCCCATATGAAGATCACTGTCCATCGGAGGACGGCAAACCAGTAATGCGGATGCCGGCGCCGGGTATCTTGTAGCGCCGATTGATGGCGATCAACACGGAGGTGAGCGCTTCGGCAGCCACGCTGTTGGCGAGCACGCCGCCGTGCACGCCGCGTGTAGCCACAACATTCGCCAACGCGATCACCTGTTCCCGAACCGCAACATCGTCAGAAAACACCAGCACGTCGCAGTCGGCTTTGGTGCCGCTGTGCAGTTTCGTAGCGCCGACGTTGTGGAAAGCCGAGGCGACGCGGACATCCGCGCCAAGCAGACGCCGCGCCACCACCGCAGGCGAGCCGGCGGCCGGCAATTGCACGGTTGCCACCTTGGGTGGCATCAGCGGAACGACGGCGTCGACAAGGATTTTGCCGCCAAGCACCGGTCCGATCTCCGCGAGGCTGGCGTCGTGATTGGAATAGGGCACACACAGTACGACGATGTCCGCAGTCTGCGCCGCCGCGCGATTGTCATTTCCGGCAACCGCTACGCCGATCTGCCGGGATAGCTCCTCCGCCGCGCTGCTCGCCTTGTCCTTGTCGCGCGAACCGAGCACGACCCGATAGCCGGCGGCCGCCCAAAGCCGGGCGAGCCCGGAGCCTAGGTCGCCTGTGCCGCCAATGATGGCGATGACCGGCTTTTGATTTTCCACGGGTTCGGAGGCTCCATTGCCGCGAAACGACCGAGGTGTAAGGTACTAAGATTAGTAACACAATACCTTACGGCACCCCGGCGGCGTTGCCAGCCTAGACGCCGCACCAATCGTAGATGCTCAGCGCCATCACTTTGATCGCGGTCTGATAATCGTCGATGCTCACGTACTCGTCGTCCGAATGCATGATCGCGGTCGATCCGGGCCCGAAGATCACCGTCGGCGTATGGCCATACAGGTTGAGGAAGCGGGTGTCCGCCGCGCCTTGCCGGCCGCTGACCTCGGCTTCGCGCCCTGTCACTTCCTTGTAGTTCTTGCAGACCAGCTGAACGATCGGGTGCTCGCGAGGAATCTCGGAAGCCTGGGCGTCGTAGCCGACGAAGCGGACCTTCGGCGGGTGGTCCTTCATCCAGGGATCTTCGGCGGCGGCGCGGGCGATGTGATCGACGAGGCTGCGCTTGACACCCTCATGGTCCTCGCCGGGCACTGTGGCCATGCTGCCCTTCAACAAGCAGGTAGCAGCAAAAGAACTCGGAAAGCTGCCGGCGTGGAAGGCGCCGATCATGCACGGCAGAGCGTCGATCGGTTTGGGGTAGAGCGGATGTTTGACTGTGGCGACCCGCTTCTGCTCAAGCGCCTCCACGGCCTTGGTGATTTTATAGCCGAGTTCGATACCGCTTACGCCCTGGTAGCGCCGCTGGATACCGGCGGCCTTGCCCTGAATTTCGATCTCGAACCAGATGCGCCCGATGCACGCCGGTTGCACCGCGAGTCCGCTGGTCTCGCCCGAAATGCCGGCATCGGCGGAGTAGCCGCGGATTACCGTGTCGAGCGTGCCGTGTCCGCTGACCTCCTCGTCGATGACGATGTCGAGGTAAACATCGCCTTTTGGTTTCACGCCGGCGGCGATCAGATTTTCAATCGCCATGATATGGCTGGCGACGCCGCTCTTCATGTCGCAGGAGCCACGTCCGTAGAGCTTGCCGTCCTTGATCGACGCCGACCAGGGATTGTCGCTCCATCCCTCGCCCTTGCCGACCGGGATGACGTCGGTGTGACCGTTGAACATCAGCGAGCGGCCACCGCCTGTCCCCTTCCAGGTCGCCACGATGTTGGGACGGCCCTCGTAACCGCGGTCGACGGGGATGTAGCCGGGATGTTTTTTGAGCTGCTCCCAATCGGATTCCCACATATCGACTTCAAGGCCCATTTTTCCGAGATATTCGGCGAGGAATTTCTGGATTTTCCCCTCGTCGCCGGTGACGCTCGGAATCGAGACCATCTGCTGCAGAAACTTCAAGGACTCGTCGCGGCTGGCGTCGATCTGCTGCAGAACCTTCCCACGACCATCGCTGCTCATTGCTTTCCATCCATCATCGTTCGATCAAGCTCTCGACGTTTGCCGGCGGGCGCCGCGATAGCGTGAACTCACGTCCGCCTCGGGGTCCCAAGATTCTAAACTTAGGATGAATGCGATTGCAATCGGTCGCCGCGGCGGTGACGGCCCGCTCCCTTAACCGGCGCCGCCCGGCCGCCGACGCCCGCTAATGCCCGTTTTTGCGTCAGAAGATCGATATGAAGCTGGATCGCGTCGCTGCGGTACACGATATCGGCGACGTATATGGCGACGCCGTTTCCATCGATCAGAACGCAACGGCATTCGGCCGTCGGGGCGCCAAGTCCGATCTCCAAAAGATCGGAACTGGTCGGGTCGGCGGAACCGATGACGACCGTCTGATGGGCGTGCTGAATTTCAAAATCTTTCCAGCCCGCGATCACCGACAGCGCCGGGTGTTCGCGAAACGGGTTCGGCGCGCGCCTGTAGATCGCGTTGGCGAGATGCAAATTGACGATCCCGTATGGCGTCGTGTCTTTATATTGGACGCTGCGCAAGAAAACGTACTTGTCCGCCGGTTTACCTTCGCCCTCGCGCAGCGTCGGGAAGCGCGGCGGATCGCTGACCTTGATGGGCTTAAGAACATTGTGCCGGATCTGCTCGATCAGCACATCCCAGGTCGTTGCGAGCTTGAACCAATGGCGGTCGGCGGAGTTTTCCGATGCAAACGTGCCGCGTCCCTGTTGGGCACGAAGCAGCCCTTCGCCGCGCAGAATGTCCACCGCCTGACGCACGGTGACTCGAGCAACCTGAAACTCGCGCTCCAATTCCACCAGAGTGGGAATTTTTGTACCCGGCCGCCACTGTTCCGTTTCGATGCGCCGGCGCATGACCGAAGCAACCTGGATGTATAGCGGGATTCGGCTGCGGTCATAGACCCTGGAAAGTTGAGACATCTTCGACTGTGCCAATCATTCAGCATTGCCGGTCAGACGCCGGCAGGACGCGCGAGTACCGGATCGCAGCCAGTCCCGATGCGATTGATGCACATCGAGAGCCGAGTACCGAACGCGTTGACGGACCGCACGTTTGCCACCGCAGCCGTGAGGGCAGCCCCGACTTTGGGGTGCGGTTGCCAAGCCTACGGCTTCAAACGTACTATGTTCTAGCCTATGGGCTCAATGGGTGTCGAGCATGCAGAAAACGGCGGATAATTTCGACAGGCAAAGCCTCCGTGGCTTTCTGCAAATGGTCGAGACGGAATATCCCGACGAATTCCTGCGCATCCGCGAGCCCGTCCATCCGCGCTTCGATATGACGGCGATCGTGTTCGAGCTGGAGCGCTCGGGCAAAAGTCCCGTCGTCATGCTCGAACGAGTCGAAGGCTTCGACATGCCGGTCGTCGCCAATATCGCAGCCAGCCGGCGGCTCCTGGCGGCTTGCCTTGGCGTCAGTCAATCCGAGCTGCCGGGCGCCTTCCGTCAGCGCTGCCAGAAATACATTCCGTGCGAGCTGGTGCCGCAGGCGGCCTGGAACGACATTGTCCTTGAAGGCGACGACGTCGATCTCACCAAGCTGCCTATCATGTTGCAATTCACCGTCGACGGCGCGCCCTACATCACCGCGGGACAGATTTCCGCCCGCGATCCGGTGAGCGGGGTCGATACGACGGGATTTCACCGCCTGATGCTCAAGGGCAAGAATCGCCTGGGCGTTTCGCTGCATTCGCGCCGCCGCATGTACGAATTTCATCGCCGTGCCGAGGAGCAGGGCAAATCCTTGCCGGCCGTTATCACGATCGGAACCCACCCGCTGCATTACATGGGTTCGATGGTCTACGCGTATCCGCCGGGCACACGGAAATTCGAGATCATTGGCGGCCTGTTTGGTGAGCCGTACCGGCTGGCGCGATGCGGCATCGATGATCTGGAAGTCCCCGCCGGCGCCGAGATTGTGATCGAGGGCGAAATCCTCGCCGGAGTGAAAGAACCGGAAGGGCCGTTCAGCGAGTTTACCGGTTACGCGTCGTACCGCAGCACGCAAAACGTATTCGTCGCCAAGCGCATCCGCATGCGCAGCGACGCGATGTATCAATCCGTCATCTCCGGCATGTCCAAGGACCACATCCTGGTGTCCTGCGTCACGCGCGAGGGCGAAATCTTCAATGCGCTGCAACGCAATCTACCCAACGTGCGCGCCGTGCACGTACCGCATACGACCTGCGGCGGGTTCATGGCCTTTATTTCGATGAAGAAAACGGCGGATGGCGAGCCGCAAATGGCGGTCATGGCGACGCTCGGCACCGAACTCTATACGAAATATGTCATCGTCGTCGACGACGACGTCGACGTTTTCGATGTGAACGATGTGATGTGGGCGGTCGCGACCCGCGTGCAGGCGGAGAAAGACATATTCTTCATCCCCGGCGCAAAGTCGGCAATTCTCGACCCCACCTCCGACCCACAGACCTTCACAGTAACAAAGATGGGCATCGACGCGACCCGCCCCACGGGTCGCGACTTTGCCGAGCGGCTCACCATCAGCGAGGAGCAGCGCGCTCGGGCGCGCAAGATTCTCGCCTCAGCGGGACTGGCCTTGTAGGCACGAAACCCGTTCCAATTCCCGGTCGGCGCTCGCTCACGGGCTGGGATATGCAACCAGTGACTAAAGGAAACGCTATGCGCACTGCCATCAAGGGAGGCTGGATCGTAGGCCATCACGGCGGGCGCCATGCTCTTATCCGTGACGGCGTCGTTGTCTACGAGGGCAACAAGATCATCCATGTCGGCAAGGACTTCGACGGCCAGGTCGACAAGACCATCGACGCCAAAGGCAAGCTCGTAGCGCCGGGTTTCATCGACACCCACGTCCACAGCGGCCACCGCGCATCGCACCGCCTTATCACCGATACCGGGCGACCGATGTATTTCGGCCAACCCTTCCTGGAAATCAGCGTGCCGAAGGAAGGCTCTACCGTAAGAGGCGATCCGCGTTATCTCAAACATGGCGATGCCGGCGCGCAGGCCGCTTTCGAGCTCAACGCAACGTTCACCGTTGCCGAGTTACTGCGCAACGGCGTCACCACGATGATCGAGTTCGGCAGCCAGATGCGGGTGCAGGATGCGCTGCTTGCGGAAGTGAAAAGGCTCGGAACCCGCGCCTATCTGGCCCCCGGCTACGATTGCGGCCGTTGGGTCGGCGACGAGCTTGGCCGGCTCAAACGCGTTCGCAACGACGAACTGGGGCTGAGCGGGCTGAAAACCGCTCTTGACTGGATCGATGCCCATCACGGCACTGCGGAAGATCGCGTGCGCGGCATTCTGGTCCCGCGCGAAGTCGAGACGTGCAGCATCGAAGTGCTCGAACGGACACGTGTAGCGGCGGACGAGCGCAATTTGCCGGTCGCCACCCATGCGGCTTACAGCGTGCTCGAATTCCACGATACTCTGCGCGAGTACATGAAGACGCCGATCGAGGTACTGGAGGATGTCGGCCTGCTTCGCCCGACATTAAATATTGGGCACGGCAATCTCATCGCCGACAACCCCAACCTCAACTACGCACTGGCGCGCGATCTCGAGCTGATGGGTAAGTCCGGCGCCACGATCTCGCATTGTCCGATCAACATCGCCCGACGAGCGCGCGTTCTCGACCATTGGCAGAAGTATCGGCAGGCGGGTGTCAATATCTCGATCGGCTCGGACACCTATCCGCGCGACATGATCATGAACATGCGCACCGCCTGCTACATGGGCAAGATTATGGGCCACTCCTACTTTGCGGCACCGGCGGGAGAGATTTTCGAAGCCGCCACGTTGGGCGGCGCCAAGTCAGTTGGACGGCAGGATCTGGGACGGCTTGCCCCAGGAGCATTGGCCGACATCATTATCATCGATTTGTCTGGTCAAAATTCGCTGCGCTACGGACCGGTCCGCGATCCGGTCAAGAGCGTCGTGGAATGCGGGGTCGGCGACGACGTTGAGACGGCCATCGTGGATGGCAAGGTCTGCATGGAGAACCGCACCATTCCCGGCGTCGATTTCGCCCGGCTGCGCACCGATGCACAGGCCGCGGGCGAAGCGATCTGGGCGACGCTGCCGGACTGGGACCCTCTCGGACGCAACGCCGAGGAGGCCTGCCCCTACAGTTATCCTGAACTCGACTGAGCAGGCGCCGGGGTCCAGAGCGCCTGGAATTTCACCGCCACAACATCCTCATACGACGGACTGCAATCAAGCAGTCCCACGTCGGCTGCGAATCTGTTGAGCGAGGCGATTGCGTGTGCTGACAGCGACGCGTCGTAATACGGCAGATCGCGCGCGACCAGGTCACGGATCAGCTCAGCCTCCGATGCCGGAAACAGCTTGCGCCCGACGAGGGTCGCCAGCGACACGTCGTTCTTCAAGGCCGCATGGCTCGCCACGATGGCGCGGACGACCGCGGCAACGGTCTCGGTGTTATTTTCGATCATGCGGTCAGTCGTCGCGACGGCTGGAAACGTATAAGAGAATGCTCCCTTGGGCCCGTCGCCACGGCGCACATCCAGAACGATCGTGCCGACGCCGCGGCGCACCGCAATTTCCGCGCCCATGCCGTTTGCCCAGAAGCCGTCGATGGCGCCGCTCTCCAGCGCTTTGGCTGCCGTGACGCCGGTGTTGACCTTCAGCTCGAGCCCACCGGGAATCGGCGCGATCGCGATACTGTCGCGAACCGGATCCAGCCCCGACTCGGCCAACAGCCGCCGCAGCCCAAGCTCGACCCATGGCGCGGCGCCGATCCGGCGGCCTCGAACGCATTGCAGATCGCCGCGCTTGGCGGCGAGATCGGCGCGCATCACCAGGAACCAGTACATACCTTGGGACTGCGCGCATATAAGCTTCACGCCGCTCCAGCGCGGGAACACAGCGAGAGCGGCGTGCGCCTCGGCGGCGACGAAGTCGACTTCGCCGTTCCTCAGCGCGTGATAGGCCTTGTCGGCCGGCGACATCAGAACGAGTTCAGCCTCGAACCCTTCGGCACGGAACTTGCCCAATTCGCTGGCAGCAAGGACCGGAAAATAAGAGTTCGAAATGAGATCCGGCACCGCGATCTTGATGGGCATCGGTCAGCTCACGATCCGCGGGGGCCGCTGCTCGCATGTGCGGCCGCGGATTTGGAGTACTAACTAAAGCGCCGAGGTTGCGGTCGACCCGCGTCGTCTGCCGCTCTCGCGGCATGACGGGTCGACTAATCATGACACCGTTGACGGCAGCTCCTTCTTCACCCGCGCTTCCACCTGGGTCCATTCGTCGGGCGTGAGTGTCACCCTTCCGGCAAATTGGTCGGTGTAGAGCTGGTCGGCCGGCGGAACACCCTTGATCCCCATATAGGTGATGACGGATTGTCGGGTGACGTCGGCAAGCGCCGGATCGATGTAACCGAGTCCGTGTTGCTTGAAAGAGTCGATGAAGCCCAGCGAGGTGCCTACCTCCTGCCCATAGAATAGGACGTCGCGCGTCGCAGGTGCGCCGCCTTGAAATTCTTTCAGACTGTCGATGTGGATATCGATCGCCTTTTCTGGATTGAGGTAGACGTACTTGAGGCCTTCCAGCAGGCCGTCGACAAAATCCTTGCACACCTGCGGCCGCTTCGCGACCGTCTCACGTTTGCAGGCGGCCACGACGCTGCATGATTTGACGCCATGATCCGCATAGAACATCGCGTTGATGGGAATGTGGTTAGCCCAATAGGTCGGCGCGATGCTGCCGAAGAAATTGCCAATGACTTTGACCTGCTTGGCCGCGGCGGCCCGCATCAGGCTCGCGGCGTCCATGCTGACGATGTTTATTTTGCTGGCGTCGATGCCGGTCGCTTTCACGAACGCCGGCCACAGCGCATATTCGCCGCCGCCAACTTCGAAGCCGATCGATTGACCTTCCAGCTGCTTGGGCTGGGTGATGTTCAGTTCCTTGAGCGAAAAGATTCCAATGGGTGAACGCGGCCAGATGGCTGCGACTGCGACGAGGTCTAGATCGCGGCCGGCGCAACCCGCCTGCACGGCCATGTCGAGGAGCCCGAAGTCGTATTGGCCCTGGTCGACCGGAACGCAGACCTTGGTGGATCCGAAGCCGCGGTCGATGGTCACATCGAGACCGCGCTTGTCCCAATAGCCAAGTTTCTTGGCGACGAATGTGAAGCTGTAGGTGCCCAGAGGCAACCACGGCAGCGTGAGCTTGATCGGAGTGGCGGCGCGAACGATAGCCGGCGCGGAGACTCCGAGTGCGCTGCTGGTCGCGCCGAGGCCTGCGAGTTTGAGTAACGAACGGCGATGGAGTGTCATGTCGCATTCTCCCTGAGGGACTCTTGGCCGAGCACCTGCAAATAACACCTGCAAATTACGTGCCCAGATGCAAATTACGTGCCCCGGCCCGATCAGTATGGACTGTACTCGTAGATGACCGCCTGCAATGGTTTCAGGCGGAAGGCATTGCAGGCGTTGTGGATCTGCGGGCAGTTTGAAAACGCCGCGATCACGTCCATTTCGGCGCGAAAGTCGATGTAGTCGCCGGCCTTGCTCCTGGGCGCCTGGATCGACCAGTTGCCGTCAGCGCCGATCGGACAATTCATGAAGACGTTCATGTTGAAGGGGACGTCTTTCCAGGCGATGCCCCACGGTTTCACCGCTGCGGCCAGATTGTCGCGGCAGTTCTTGGTGTTCTTCACGCCGTAGCGCTTTTCGTTGGTGAAGCTCGAGCAGGCCCCAGCCAGCATGTCGTGAACGCCACAAGTGTCATTGATAACCGTCATCATCGCGCGCGCTTCATCCGAATAGAGCACGTAGCCGACACGCGGAAATACCTGCTTGTTAAGATTGATGGTATTCATCACGGACAGCTTCTCGGCCGTGTTGCCGGCATTCACGGTTATCAGGTCGGCGACTTGCTGGCCTTCCAGATCGACAATGCGCAACACTTGGCCCTTTTTAATCTCGGCGGCGAAATGTCCAGCCGGATCGATCGTCTCATCGCGCAAGATTTTCAATTGTTCTGTCATTAGGAACGTCCCTTGCTGTCGTAGAGATTATTGACCGGCCGCGGAAGCACTAAAGGTCAAAACAAGCCGCCCTGCAAACAAGCGGGCGTTGCGCTAGGCGGTGTCATCCACCGGCACTGCCGCTTACATCGCTCGACTGCTGCCAGTAGACCGCCCGCCGCTCGGCCAGGGCGATCAGTCCATAGAGCACGAGACCGGCAACACTAAGCACCGCAATCGATGCCATCATCAGCGGCGTATCGAGCAGCCCGCCGGCAAGTTTTATGAGGTAGCCGATGCCCTGCTGCGAGGCGACAAATTCGGAAACGATCACGCCGATAATCGCCAGCGTGATTGAGATCTTCATCCCGCCGAAAATATGCGGTAACGCATTGGGCATCCGGATCTTCCAGAATACCTGCCAGGGCGACGCCATGAATGTCCGCGCCATGAGATGGATATCCTCGTCAATGGACTGGAATCCAAGAGCGGAATTGATAGTCATGGGAAAGAAAGTGATCAAAAAGGCGAGCAGCAAGCAGGATACCGTTCCGGTCCCGAACCAGACGATGAACAGCGGCGCGATAGAGATTTTCGGCACAACCTGGGAAACGACGATAATCGGATAAAAGCCCCGCCGCATGAACGAGGAATAGGTGATCAGCACCGCAACCAGTATGCCGCCGACAACCGAGAGGGCAAATCCGATCACGGTCAGGTATAGCGTGGGCCAAAGATTGGTCATGAGCAAATCGCGGCGCTCGATGACCGTCTCCGCGATGCGCGATGGCGACGGCAGGATGATACTGCGGACGCCGAGCTCGCGAACGATCAATTCCCACCCGGCGAGCATCGCGATGCTTATCGCGATCGGCCAGGCAAGATCGTAGAAAGTCTTTCGTGCCTTACTGAGCATGACTTGCCTCGTGAGGATGACTTGCCTCGTGAGCATGACTTGCCTCGATGGCTTTGCGCAGCCGGCGGACGTAGGAATTGAATGGCTCGCTCTCCATGACCGCGATTTCGCGCGGCCGCGGCAGGTCGATCTTGACTTCTTCAACAACGGTTGCGGGGCGGCGGCCCATGACGATCACGCGATCGGACAGGAATGCGGCCTCGCGGATGCTGTGCGTCACGAACAACACGGTCTTACGGTTCGCCTGCCAGATGCGCGACAGTTCGACGCCCATTTCGTCGCGCGTGATCGCGTCCAACGCGCTAAACGGCTCGTCCATGAGGAGTATGCCGGGGTCGTGGATCAGAGCACGGCAGATCGACACACGCTGGCGCATACCGCCGGACAGCTGACGCGGAAGATTACGGGCAAAGTCATCTATCTTCGCCATCGCCAGCAGTTGCATCGCGCGCTCGGTGTGTTTGATGCGCGGTTGCCTCAGTAGCTCGACGGGGAACAGCACATTGTCCAGAACCGTCCGCCAGGGTAGCAACACCGGCTGCTGAAAGACGACCCCAATATCCTGCCGCGGCCCGACGACCGGCGTGTCGTTGATTGAAATTTCTCCTCCGGACCGGTCGACCACGCCCGCAACCATCATCAGCAGCGTGCTCTTTCCGCAGCCGCTTGGACCGAGAATGCTGATGAACTCATTGGCCGTGACATCGAGCGATACGTTCCGGATCGCCTCGAGGTCGCCGTAGAGCTTGCGCACGTCTTTGATGCGCAAAACGAGCGAGCGCGCCTCGATGGACTGCATCTCAGTCATGCCGAGGCTCTTTGCTGGGCGCTCTCGATGGCGGCAACGATACGCTGCGGCGTCAACGGCAGATCGTGTATCTCGACCTGAAACGGCCGAAGCGCGTCGTTGACCGCCGAAACAATGGCGGCGGGCGGCCCGACCGCCCCGCCTTCGCCAAGTCCCTTGACGCCGAATGCCGTATAGGGCGACGGAGTCATCATGTGCAGGACCTTGATTTCCGGCACATCCGTGGCGCTCGGCAACAGATAGTCCTGCAGGGTGGTCGCAAGCGGCTGGCCGCGCGCGTCGAAGGGCGTGGCCTCGTAAAGACAGGTGCCGATACCTTGCGCCGTTCCACCGCGAATCTGGCCGTCAACAATCATCGGATTGACCAGCGTGCCGCCGTCTTCGACGACGACATAGTCCAGTATCTCGATCGCGCCGGTCGAAGGGTCGACCGCGACGACGGCCGCGTGTGCCGCGTAGGTGAACGTGCCGCTGTCGCGGGCAGTGCGATAGCCGGCGGTCACCTCCAATCCTCCGGTATCGATTTCCGGCGGCAGCATTTGCGGCTGCAAGTACCATGCGCGCGCAACTTCGCGCAGCGTCACGCTGCTATTGCCCGCCAGGACTTTGCCACCCGCGACCCGCGCCACGGTCGCGTCCGCTTGCATGAGCCAGGCACCTATGCGCGCGGCGCGCTTGGCCAAGAGCTGCGAAGCTGCGGCGACCGCGCCGCCACCATAAACCATCGACCGCGAGCCCCAGGTCGACGTCGAATACGGCGTATAAAGCGTGTCACCTTGAACCACTCGGATCTTGTCGAAGTCGACGCCCAGGATCTCATGCGCGACCTGCGCGTAGGTCGTCTCGTGGCCCTGACCATGGGAATGAGTGCCGACGTGAATCTCGATTTCGCCGTCGGGCGTCAGTTTCATGTTGGCCTGCTCGTAGCCGGGCACCATCGGCCGGCCCCATGAGGCGAGCACCGAGGTGCCCATCGCGCCCTGCTCAACGAAAAAACAAATGCCAACGCCGATGAGGCGTCCGTCCTTCTCAGAAAATCTCTGGCGCTCCCGCACCTCTTCGAGGCGTATCGCTGCAACGGCACGACGCAGGCATTCCGGATGATCGCCGCTGTCGAAATGCTTGCCGACGATATTGTCAAAAGGCATTTGCTCGGGCTGGACCATGTTGCGAAGCCGGACCTCATGAGGTTCGAGATTGGCTTCCCGGGCGATCGCATCCATGATGGTTTCGATGGCCAAACAAACACCCGTCCGGGCGACGCCCCGGTATGGCAAGATCGGACATTTGTTTGTGGCGACGGCGGCCGAACGGCATCGATAAGCGGACAGGACGTAGGGGCCTGGCAAGAGACTCGCAATTTGTGCCGCCTCCAGAGCTGATGAGATCGGATAGCAGGAATAAGCACCGGCATCGACATGAGCGACGCAGTCGATGCCGATGAGCTTGCCGTCGGCTGTGGCGTAACCGTCGATCTGATAGTGATGCTCGCGGCAATTAGCGTTCGCCGTCAGATGCTCGCGCCGATCCTCCAGCCAACGAACCGGATAGTCGACCTGCCGCGCCAGCCATGCGAGCGACACTTCTTCGCGACACAGCAACCCTTTATAGCCGAAGCCACCGCCGACGTCGGGCGAAATGACGCGGATCTGCCCGTGTTCGATTCCGAGACATTCGCTCAAGCCCGTCTGCACCGAATGCGGAAATTGCGTCGATGTAATCAGCGTGAGCTGGCGAAGGCGCGCGTCCCGGTAGGCGATCACGCCACGGCCTTCGATCGGAACCATGCAATGGCGCGCGGTTCGAATCCGTCTAGTGACCTTGATGGCCGCCCTTCTTGCGGCCTCCTCGATGGCGCCTTCGTGCCTGAACTCGACAAAAAGATTATCAACCCATTCGTCGTGAACGCGCGGTGCGCCTGCCTCGCAAGCAGCTAACGCATCGGTCACCACCGGCAGTTCGTCGAATTCGAGCGTTACGGCGGCGGCGATGTCCTCGGCTTCGGCGCGGCTCGATGCCACGCACATCGCGACGATTTCGCCGACGAAGCGAAGCTTGTCTGCCGCCAGGATCGGTTCGCTGGACGATTTGAAGCCTTTCAGGGTTGGCGCGGAGACGATCGGCTTGACCCCGGCCAGATCCTTGGCCGTGTATACGGCGTTACGAAACTGCTCGGGAACGATGACCTGCTTCAGCCGCGCATGCGCGACCGGGCTGCGCACGAACGCCACCTCTCGCATCCCCGCCAGATGGAAATCGGCAATGTATTGCCCGCGCCCGCGCAGGAATCGATCGTCCTCCTTGCGAAGCACTGAGGCTCCGATTCCGTGCGGCTCCATTCTGGCTTGACTCCAACCTTCAGCCTGACACGATAAGCGACTTGCAGTCGCCCATCCTTTTTACCGACCAAAAATCAAGGCAACGTGATCAGTCTCCGTCGCGGGACTGCGCCCGCGGCCGAAGTTTCGCGAAGACAGCACGGATTCTGTTTTGGATGGCGAGCCACGCGAGCGACCCGGCTGTCAGCGGCTTGTACGCCTCGTCGCCCGCCGGCTTGCCTGACAGCGCAGCTTGCAGATTGCCTGCAAACACGCTCGTCAGATGGTCCGCAACATCTCTTATCAAACCCAATCGGCCAAACTGGGCCAGCGATCCGGCAAGTAAAAATCGCACCGAAACCTCAACGCGCGTTGTCGCTTCACCGAGCGCGTCCAGATGATAGGAAATGATCGCCCGGGCGTTCGATCCGCTTTGGGCGTCGCGGCCCGTGGCCCGCACGACGCCGGCGAAGCGTGAGGGATCGCGTTCCACCTCGACGACGCCGCGAAACGCGCTGCTGAACGGACCGAGTTTGAGGTTGACCTCGCCTTCGGCGCGGTTGCCGACCGGCGGTCCGAGCAGGCGCGCGCCAGGCATGCAGCGTACGACCAGATCGAGGTGTTCAAAATAATTCCACACTATGTCGCGCGCGAATGGCACCTGGAACGATTGCAGTAATTCGACACCCTCCGTCTCGACGGCACGCCACTGTTCCGCGGTGACCGTCGTTGCGGCGACCGGCGGCGCCACCGGCTTCACGCCTGGCGTTCGAGTGATGCGGGCGGGCACACCTTCGTGCGACGCATGCGCGCCAACCGGCCCGAGCGTCCTGCGCACAGCGATCGCTGGCGTGGCCGCCTCCTTGCGCTTGCGCTGCACGGATTTCAGCGCCGCCACCAGGCCGACATAGCCGGTGCAGCGGCAGAGATTGCCGGACAGTTCGCGACGAAGCCGCGTCTCGTCGGCATCCGGCAGGCGCATCAGGATGTCCCGGCAGGAAATCAACATGCCCGGCGTGCAATAGCCGCATTGCAGGGCGTGGTGCGCCGCGAACGCCTCACGCAATTCAGCCATGATCGGATCGTCGCGCAGCCCCTCGATGGTGGTGATCTGCGCGCCGTCACAGGCCACTGCAAAAGTTATGCATGAGCGCGCCGGCACGCCGTCGAGCAACACCGTGCATGCGCCGCAAACCCCGTGCTCGCAGCCGATATGCGTGCCGGTCAGAAATTGCTGATCCCGCAAGAAATCCGCAAGGTGTGTGCGCGGCTCGGCCTCGGCCCCGATCACTTTGCCGTTGATCTGCAAATTGACGGGATTCACGACGCGCTCGCCTGTCTTGCCGCGCGCTTGAGAGCGACGGGCGCCAATTGTCGGGTATAGTCGTCGGTTACTCCCTTTTCATCGAGCAGGGTGAGCAGCACCTTGACGTCCAGACGTTTGTCGAGATCGGGACCGAACGGGCCGGAGAACAGCTCGGTCGCGTCTGCAATAACAATCGGCGCAGTCTCGATCGCGCCAATCACCGCGCGATACCGCCGATCGTCCGGATCGTAGAGAATGCCGCCGATACAATGGGCGAATTCACCGACCTTCTGATTGAACTTACAGAACCCCCAGCGTGAACGTGCCGACACTTTCGGTATGCGAATCGCGCGAATCAATTCGTCGGCCGCAAGCGTCGTTACGAACGATGAGACCATCAAACGATCCGCCGCAATCGAGCGATCGCCCCGGGGCGACTGCGTCAACAGTTCGGCGCCGAGCAGCGGGATCACCGATATCCAATCCGCCGCCGGATCGGCGTGCGCCAGACTTCCGCCGACAGTGCCGCGGTTTCGCACGGCGCGGTACGCAATGCCGCCTGCCACATAACTCAACAATCCCAGAGACGGATCCGCGATGCGGCCGTCTTCAATGTCGGCGTGTGTAATGCACGCGCCGATCTCGACATAGTCGCGGTGTTCCGCAACGGCCGTCAGCTCGGGAATCGAGGTGACATCCACCAACAGCTCGGGTTGAGCAATTCGCAGGTTGAGCATGGGTCCGAGCGACTGGCTGCCGGCCAGCGCCTTCCCGGTGCCGCCAGCCTCGCTGAGCAGCTTAGTCGCCTCGTCCAGGCTCGCCGCACGAGCGTAATCAAATCGAGCCGGCTTCACTGCGAATGCTCAAGTTCACTGGCCAAACGCCGGGCTGCCAACGCGCGCAGGATGCGCCGCGGGGTTATCGGAATTTCGGTTATCTCGACGTGCAGCGGTCGCAACGCGTCATTGACGGCGTTGGCAATTGCCGCGGCCGGACCGATAGCGCCGCCTTCGCCAACACCCTTGATGCCGAATTCGGTGTAGGGTGACGGCGTTTCCATGTGCAACACACGGATGTTCGGGACTTCGGCGCTGCCCGGCAACAGATAGTCGGCCAGCGTCGACGCCAGCGGCTGGCCCTGTTTGTCGAATAGCATTTGTTCATACAAGGCGCTGCCAATGCCCTGGGCGGTGCCACCGAAGATCTGTCCATCGACGATCATCGGATTGACGAGCGTGCCGGCATCCTCAGCCACCACGTAATCGAGAATCTCGACCGCCCCCGTTTCGGGGTCGACCGCAACGATGGCCGCATGGGCGGACCCGGTGTGGATGCCCGTGATGCACGACGGCGAGAAGCCGCCGGTCACTTCCAGGCCATGCGCGTCGATGTCGCTCGGCAGTTCGCCGGGCGAGAGATAATAGGCTTGCGCGATGGCGCGCAACGACACGCTGCCGCTTGGGCCGAAAACGCAATTGTCGCGAAGCCTCACCGAATCCTTGTCGGTTTGCAGCAGCGCCGCGCCGATCCGCGCGACCCGTGCGGCCAATTCCTTGCAGGCTCGCGACGTTGCTCCGCCGGCCCAGATCATGCCGCGCGAGCCCCAGGCACCGCTGGAATAGGGCGAGGTTTCGGTATCGCCGAGCTTGACCTGGATATCCTCCAGATCGAGGCCGAGGATTTCGCTGCCGATCTGCGCCAGCGTGGTCTCAAGTCCCTGGCCGATGTTCTGAATGCCGGCTCGGATCTCGAGCCTACCGTCGGGAGTGAGACGCGCAAAAGTCTGCTCGTAGAGCACCCGGCGCTTGCCGTCGGCGGTCATACCGTGACCTGTCTGCTCCGAGAAAATTGACATGCCGAGCCCGATCAGCCGGCCGTCGCTCTCATCGCACCGTTGCCGCGCACGCACACCGCTTGCGTCGATCGCTTCGACAGCCATGCGCAGGAGCTGCGGATAATCGCCGCTATCGAAATGCTTGTCGGTGACATTGTCGTACGGCATCTGCTCCGGCCGGACCAGATTGACGGCGCGCACCTCGTGCGGTTCGCGGCCGATCTCGCGTGCGATGGCATCGACCATCAGCTCCATCGCGTAGCAGCAGCCTGGCCGGGCAACGCCGCGATACGGCAGCTGCGGCGCCTTGTTGGTGGCGACCGCGGAAGTAACGCAGCGATAAACCGGAATGTCGTATGGACCAGGCAGGATGGCGCTGACCTGCGACGCCTCGATCGCCGCCGTGAACGGATACGCCGAGTAGGAGCCGGTATCGACGATCGCCTTGGCATCGAACGCGAGAATTTTTCCGGTCCGATCCGCATAGGCAGTCATGTCGTAGTGATGTTCGCGGCAATTCGCGTTGGCGACCAGCATTTCCCGCCGGTCTTCCAGCCATCGCACCGGGTATTTGACGCGCATGGCGAGCCAGCACAGGCAGACCTCTTCGCCGGCGAGAAGCGCCTTGTATCCGAAGCCGCCGCCGACATCCGGCGATACGACGCGAATCTTCAATTCCGGCACCTGCAGCACTTGCGCCAGTCCACTGCGCACCACATGCGGGAATTGCGTCGCGCCATGCAAAATCAACTGATCGAGCCGCGAATCCCACTGCGCGATGAATCCGCGGCATTCGATCGGCGACATCACCTGACGCGCAGTCCGCACGCTGCGGGTTACTTTCACCGGCGCACTCTTCGCGACCGAGTCCACATCGCCATCGTATGCGACATTGACGTAGACATTGCCTTTGACGGTGTCGTGCACGAGCGGTGTGCCCGGCTTCTGCGCCTCGAGCATGTCGATGACAGGGGGCAGTTCGTCGTATTGCAGTGAGACCTGAGCGGCGATGTCCTCGGCCTCGGCGCGGGTGTCTGCAACGCACATGGCTATCAACTCGCCCACCTGGCGGATTTTGTCGGTGACGAGGGCAGGCTGCTCCGAAACTTGAAAACCCGGCAGAGGCGAAACCGCCCTGAGCGGCAGCACGCCGGCAAGGTCGCCGGCGATAAAAACGGAGGAGCGCAGGTGTTCGGGGATGAGCACGGCCTTCAGCCGCGCGTGAGCCACCGGGCTGCGCACAAAGGCGACATCGCGCATTCTCGGGAATCGCAGGTCGCCGATGTACTGGCCTTCGCCGTAGAGAAAGCGGTTGTCCTCCTTTCGCCGGACGCGAGCGCCGACGCCATTGCTGGCCAAGATAGACCTCCTTGCCGCCGCGATCCCGGGTAGCGAGCTTGGCGCGATATTATGGTCCTAATGATAGCATGATTCAACGTGCCGATGATGCTCCGGATCCGGCGTCGCTATGGCGCCATTGGCGGCAGCAGCGCTGAGGGTCTGGAGCCTATTCAACTGAGATGGACTGCTTCGATCTATTGCGAGGTCGCGCAACCCTCTATCGGCAGCACTCGCTGGGCTCGGGCTCGGTGGGCTCGGGCTCGATGTGACGGCACATGCAGGAGGAGGTGACCGGCACGTCGGTCATCGCCAGCGCGCGCGCAAGCTTTGCGCGAATCGTTTGCAATTCGTCCCGGTCGCCTTTTCTCTGCAAGCATTCGGCAAGTCCATGCAGCGACCAGACATTGTCCGGGTGCTGAGCGCAGCGCTGAATTTTTCCAGTCAGCCCCAAATCGTCGCGATAGACTTCCTCGGCCTCCTCGCAATGCCCCTGCTTAAGAAGGAGCGCCGCCAACGCGTGACGCGGCGGGTGCATCCAGGCCCACGGCTCGATGTACTCCAGGTTGTCATCGAGACGAACACTTTCCCGCAGATCCCCATACGCGGCGTCATAATTGCCTTGGTGATAATTCAATTCGCCGTCGAGCATCTTCTCGCCTACCGCCAGGATGGAATGCGCCGGATTGTTGAAGAAGCGCCGCTCTTGCGGAATTCGACCGAGACTGTCGTGAAAGCGCCTGCGTTCCTGCTCGGCTTCTGGAAAATTCTTCAAGAAGGCATGGGAAATGCTCTTCGCGTAATGGTGCATGGCCGTCGTGACCGGATAGAGCTCACGGTCATCGGGCAACGGCATTTCGATGATCTCGCTCCATTGCCCAAACCGCACCATCACGTGCATTTTCATCGAGTAATAGCCTTCCAGGCTCATCGCGAATTTGGGGCGATCCTTGACCGACAAAACCTCCTTGGTAAGCAAGTTGCAGATCTTGTCGGCCGCCGCGAGCGATTCCTTGTAGCGGCCCAGCAACATGCACGTATGCATCATCAGATGAAGATCATGACAGCAGGCGACCGTGTAGAAGGTGAGCGGTCCTGCGTAATCCAGATATTTGTCGTTCGCCGCGATGGCCTTCTGGCTCGATAGGCGCGCACGCCAGTAATCCCCGCAGAGTGCATAGATGTGACCCGGCATGTGATTGAGGTGACCGGCGTCAGGGCACATGTCCGACAGGACGTCCGCCGAGCGGTTGGCGCGCTCGGGAAAGTTCGACATTTCGAGAGCATGAATGTGCAAGTGCAAGATCGCCGGGTGGGGTGCCCTGCCCTCTTGGTCCGACAACGCGACCGAGTGATCGCAGACATTCAGTGCTTCCAGAATATCCGCGTCTTTTGCAGGTTCACCGGTCTTGACGTTCCACAAGCGTCGCGGTGTGCGCGTGATCAGCGCTTCCACCAGGAGAGCCGCCACATCGTGATCTTGCGCATGGGCGTAATGAACCCTGCGCATTGCCGCAGCGTAGTCGTCGTCCCAGCGGTCATACTCGGCCGGAGAGACCGAATGCGGCTTTTGAAAGCGGTAAGCCAGTGCCTCGACGAGCCGGTTCTCAACATCGGTGGCGCGATGCGAGAGCGACTGCGCTCTTTGAAGGTGTTCGTGAGCGAGTTGAGTGCGAGCAGTTGCCTCCTGATCGCCCATTTCGCGCCAGATCAGGTTGTAGAAGGGGCCCGATCCATAAGCGACGCCCCAATGCGCCATGACGCATTCAGGATCTAGTTCCAGCGCCTTCTCGAAGCACTTGCGTCCTTCTCCAAAATTGAATCCAAAGCACCAATTAAGGCCCAGATCGAACCAGTGTTGCGCTTCAACTGAACCGGTTGAAACCGGCCGAGTGTGCTTTCCTAGATTGAAGCGGTTCATTCCCGTGCCTCCTTCGCGGCACCCGCTATCGACCAACATTCGACCCGACAAACCTTCAGGCCAGTTTCCCATCTACGATTCAGTCACGCGCTCCGCTACAACCAATGCTTACACCACCCGCCGACGACGCACATTACGCTTTGGCTGCGCAAGATTCCATCTTGCAAATTTCCGATTCCGGACCGTCGCTTGACACACGACTTTCAATCTTGTTTGCTTTGTGCGTAATTTTAGATGGCTCTCTGAAGGAGGCTGGCTATGGCCCGAGGTCAATATTCACGCCGTAGGCTTCTGAGTTCGGCCAGTGGCGCGCTCGCCGGTGCAGTGACGATGCCTCGTCTCGTCTTTGCACAAAATAAGACCTCCATCAAATTTGTGCTGCCGTGGGTCCCGGAAGGCAGCGATCTGTTCGCGTACACCGCCAAGGGCATGGGCCTTTGGGACAAGCACGGGCTTGACGTATCGGTGGCGCGCGGGACTGGATCGGTGGCGGCCGCGGAGTCGACCGGCACTGGTCGCTTCGATTTCGGCATGGCCGCGGCGGCGGCAGCTATTTTGCAGAACATCAAAGGCTTGCCGGTCACGGCGATCGGCTGCTGCCAATATGATGGAACGATGGGGATCGGCGTCCTCAACGACGGGCCCATCAAGAACCCGAGCGATCTCGTTGGACACAAGCTCGGTACGACCGTGACCTCAGGCGAGCATCCGCTGCTTCCGGCTTATGCGGCGAAGGCGGGGTTCGATCTGTCAAAAGTGTCGATCATCCAAACAGATCCCAACGTTCGCAACCGTCTGCTGGGCGACCACAAGGTGGATGCGATCTCGGGTTTTGCGGTCAGCATCATGCCGATCTACGCGGCGAGCGGAGTGAAGGCACATTTCATGCTCTACAGCGCCGTCGGTCTCGTCAATTACGGCTACGTATTGCTGACGCAGCCTAACCGCGTCGCAACCGCGCCGGAAATGTGTGCGGCTGTCGCTGATGGCCTGTTCGAAGGTCTAAAAGCGACGATGTTGGATCCGAGCGAAGCGATGAAGTTGTTCTTCAAGCAAGTGCCCGAAATGGCGCTGGCAGCGCAGGCGCATGAGCAGATTCGGGTCGGTACCGGCATCATGGTCTACGCCGCCACCAACCCGGTCATAAAAGCGAACGGGCTGGGCTGGATCGACCCCAAGGCCTACGAGACGCAGACTGACCTGATCATGCGTTATGTCGCGAAGCCGGACGACAAGCGGCCAACTGTGGACTCGTTGATGACCAACCGCTTCATCGGCAGCGTCAAGGTCTCGGCCGCCGAGTTTGACACGGCGCACAAGAACTCCGCGGACTTTCGCGCTTACGTCACCTGATACCGGTGGGCAGGCCTGCTGCGCCGGCGCCACGGGAATGGTCAATGTCAACTGCCAAGGTGGGGCCCAGCATCGAGGCAAGCGGGGTCAGCAAGGTCTACCGCGCCGGCACAGCTGCCGCGGTCGAGGCGGTCAGTACCGTCAGCTTCACGGTGCACCCGGGCCAGTTCGTCGCGATTTTGGGGCCCAGCGGTTGCGGCAAAAGCACTCTGCTGATGATGGTCGGCGGTCTCGAAGCGGTTTCATCCGGCCGCATCGTCGTCGAAGGCGAGCCGATGAACGGCCCGCGTACCTCGATCGGAGTCATGTTTCAGGATTCGACGCTGCTGCCGTGGAAGAGCGCACTCGATAACGTGTTGTTCCCGGTCCGAGTGTTGAAACGTTCGATCGCGGATTATCGGGAAACCGCGCACAATCTGTTGCAAGAGGTGGGGCTTAACGGCTTCGAACATAAACGGCCGCACGAGCTATCGGGCGGCATGCGCCAGCGCGTGGCGATCTGCCGCACGCTGGTCTACGATCCAGACGTGCTGCTCATGGACGAGCCGTTCAGCGCACTCGACGCCATAAGCCGCGACGAGATGAACGAATTGTTGCTCGATCTGTGGCAGCAATTCACGAAGACCGCATTGTTCGTGACCCATAGCATCCGCGAGGCTGTGCTGCTCGCCGACCGCGTTCTGGTCATGACAAGGCGCCCGGCAACAATCGTTGAAGATCTGATCGTGCCGTTCGCCCGTCCGCGCTCGCTGGCGCTCGGCGAGAACCGCGAATTCAACGAGATATGCCGCCATCTGCGCGAGCGGATCGAAGAGAGCCACGCCCGCTCGCGGACGCCTCGGACCGGGATCATTGCGGGGCGTCGCGAGGCGGCAAGGTGAGGGTGGGGATGCCCGCAGTCGCGCGGCGGGGTATAGTCCCAGCTCTCGGCCCGAACCTACGACGAGCACGCCCGATCATTCTGCCAATAGCCACGACGGCAGCAGCGCTGCTGCTTTGGCAGCTCGCGGCGGTCCAACTGCACATCGCGACGGTGCTATTGCCTACGCCGGTTGAAGTCGCTCGAGAGATGTGGCGCGCGTTTCCAATCCTGATGGATCAAGCGTGGCCGACTGCGCTCGATACGCTGCTGGCGTTCGCGGCGGCCGCGGTTTTGGGAATCGGGCTCGCCATCGTGATTACCTATTCGCCGCTGATGCGCGACATGCTCTATCCGAATCTGGTGTTCTTCCAGCTGGTACCGAAAGTCGCGTTGGCGCCGCTCTTTGTCATCTGGCTCGGCTTCGGCAGCCCGGCACGCGTGGCGTTCGCCACCTTCATCAGCTTCTTCCCTGTCGTCATCTCAGGTGCGGTCGGCTTCGCTGGGACTGACCAAGCAGTGTTACGGCTGTGTCGCTCGCTAACAGCCTCCGAATGGCGGTCCTTTCTGTTGGTGCGCTTCCCGTTCGCATTGCCGGCGATCTTCAGCGGCTTGAAGGTGGCGATGACGATGGCGGTGGTCGGGGTCATCATTGGCGAGTTCATCTCGTCCCAGGCGGGGCTTGGCCATTATATCATGAACGCCGGTTCGCGACTGGAGACGGCCGACGTATTCGCGGCGCTTGGCGCGTTGAGTGTGTTGGGGATCTTGCTCTACGGCGCGGTGGCGCTCGCCGAGTTCGGCGTTCGCCGCGTTTACGGTCGGCGTTAGACCCCATGGCCCTCCTCGACACCGTCTCCCGCGCTGACGAGTCTGTAGCGTACGGTCGCATTCTGCGTCTTGTATTGCTGCCCGTTGGCTTTGCCGCGGCGACAATCGCGCTGTGGCAGATCATGTGCCAGATGCTGAGCGTCCCGCCGGTCCTGCTACCGCCGCCATCCGCCGTATGGACGGTCCTGCGCGACAATTTCGCGATCTTGTTCGACGAGACGCTGCCTACTCTCAGCGAGAGCATCCTGAGCTTTGCTATCGCGAGCGTGCTCGGCGTCGCGATTGCGGTGGCGTTGACGTTCTCGGTGTGGGTCCGCGAAGCGCTTTACCCAGGGATTGTCGTGTTCCAGCTAATCCCAAAGATCGCACTTGCACCGCTGTTTATCGTCTGGCTGGGAGTCGGCGAGACAACGTCCGTCGTCGTTGCCGTATTCATCGCGTTCTTTCCAATCGTCGTGTCGACCGCCACCGGTTTGGTCAGCGCCAAGCCTGAGGTGCTGCGGCTGTGCGAATCGCTGACCGCAAGCGAATGGCAGGCATTCCGGATGGTGCGCTTCCCCTACGCGCTGCCCTACATTTTTGCCGGCATGAAAGTCGGCGTGACGATGGCCATGATCGGCGTCGTCGTCGGCGAATTCATTACCGCGCAGCGTGGCCTCGGCTATGTCATCATGTTCGCGGCGGGAGCGAGCGAGACCGCGACGGTGCTGGCGGCGATTGTCTTGCTGTGCATCATCGGCCTCGGCCTCTACGGCATCGTCGGGCTTGCCGAGTTGCTCGTATTGCGTTGGTACGGCGGCGAGGCGCCAGTCAGCGGCGTGATTTGATCCGTTTGCCAACTTGCGGATGCGCAGTCCACCCGGCGCCCGCGTCTCTAATGCATTGGCCAGATTGACGCCACCGCACGCTCGAGACCGGTGCGCCGGATCAGCGACGTCGCGCGGTCCTGCGCTTCCTCGTAGAGATCGCGCTCGTTGAGCGTGAGCACCCTGCCGCCACGCATCAGAATCTTGCCGTCGACGATGACAGTGTCGGCACAACCGCCGTGGGCGCAATAGACCAGATTGGCGATCGGGTTGTGGATCGGCTGCCATTCCGGCCGCATGATGTCGAGCAGCGTGACGTCGGCTTTCTTGCCGACTTCCAGCGAGCCAAGGTCCTTTTCCCAGCCCATGCAGCGGGCGCCGTTGATCGTGAGCATCTCGACCGCGGTCTCCGGGCGCAGCACCTTCGGATCGAGACGTGCTTCGTGCAAGCCGCCGACGATGAGGAAGGCTTGCCGGATGGCGTCGAGATAGTTGCTCGACATCGCCGAATCCGAGCCGAGCGACAGCGCCAAACCGAGCTCCAGCATTTCCGGCGTCTTGCCGTGGCTGATATTGCCCATGGCCTGGTGCATGGTCGCGCTCGGCGCGAGCGAAATCTTGACGTCGTGCTTCTGCAGCATGTGCAGCTCCTTGGCATCGACCCAGCCCATATGGAGCAGCAGCATCTTGGGCCCGAGCAGCCCAAGCCTGTCGAGCCGCGCGATATCGCCCATGCCGTATTTCAGATGCGAGGCGACGGTTTCGTCGCGGTTCTCGCAAGCGTGACCGATGATGCCGACGCCGCGTTTGGCGGCGAGCGTGCCCATACGCCGCAGCAGGTTGTCCGACATCGCGACCGGAACGCGGATCGAAAACCAGGCCTTGAGCCGGCCGTCGAGCGCGCCTTCGTATTCCGCTACCATTTCATCGGCGCGCGCCAGCGCGTCGTCGGTCGGCTCAAAGAAATTCTTCGGCAAGTCGCCCATGGTGGTCTGACCCATGTCAAACACCGTGCGGGCAATCATGCCGCGCATGCCGCTTTCCTTGACGGCCTGCGCGGTCTCGGCGCTGAAATAACTCCCGGGATCCGCAAAGCAGGTGGTGCCGGCGCGGATCATCTCGAGCTGGGCGAGCCGCGCAGCGCACAGCGCGTCGCCCTTATCCATGTGAGCTTCGACCGGCCAGAGCCGGCGGAACAGCCGCTCTGGCCCCGAATAGGCTTCATCGCCGCAACTCCTGCCGAGCTGTTGGGCGTTGTGCACGTGGGTATCGAATACCCCAGGCAACGCCAGCTTGCCGCGGCCGTCGATCACCTCGTCGTCTGGAAGGGTCGGACATTCGTTCGTCTTGCCGACCGCGGTAATGCGGCCGTCGGCGATGGCGATCGCGCCGTCGCGGATGATGCGGCGGCTCGGATCGACGGTGACGAGGTAGTCGATATGGGTAATGACAAGGCGAGGCATGTGCGGCGAGGCTCCAGGTCGATGTGCCAGCAGGGGGAGAACCGTTGTCGGGCAATCTCAACAGACGGACAGTGGTCGCGCAATAGAAAGCGACGCTTTCTCCTGCGCCGGCCGTCGGTGTAATGTCGAAGCTGACCGCACGCCGGTCGCGTGATCCGAGGAGAAATTCATGCAACTTCCCCGCCGCCGTGTCCTGCAATGGGCAGCAAGTGCTGCCGCGCTTCCGGCCCTGCCGCTTGTTGCGCGGGCGGATACCTATCCGTCGCGGCCGCCGCACATTCTCGTCGGCTACGCGGCTGGCGGCGTCAACGACATCGTAGCGCGGCTCACCGGACAGATGCTCTCGGAGCGCCTGAAGGTGAATTTCGTCATCGAGGACCGTCCGGGCGCTGGCAGCAACCTCGCCACCGAATTGGTCGTCAAGGCGAGCCCAGACGGTTATACGCTGCTCGAGGCGTCGACCTCGAACGCCTGGAACGCCTCGATCTATCAGAACCTCAATTTCAATTTCATCAACGACATCGCGCCGGTCGCCTCGACAGTGCAGACCTACAATGTCCTCGTTGCCAACCTGTCGTTTCCGGTCAAGACCGTTCCCGAACTGATCGCCTACGCCAAGGCCAATCCTGGCAAGCTCAATCTCGGCTCGGCTGGTCCGGGAAGCTCGCCGCATCTTTACGGCGAGCTGTTCAAATCGCTGACCGGCACCGACATGGTCACGGTGCATTTCCGTGGCGACGGCCCGGCAATACCCGAGCTCATCGCGGGACGGATCCAGGTCATGTTCGGCTCGGTAGTAACGTGGGCCGAGCAGATCAAGGCCGGCAAGGTACGCGCCATGGCGGTGACCAGCGCGAAGCGGACACAACTATTGCCTGATCTGCCGCCGGTGAGCGACTTCGTGCCCGGTTATGAGGGCGTCGGCTGGCAGGGCATCGGCGCGCCGAAGGGCACGCCGGCGGAGATCATCAACAAGCTGAACAGCGAGATCAACGCCGGCCTTGCCGATCCCAAACTCAAGGCACGTTTTGCTGCGCTCGGCGCCGAGATATTTACAAATACCCCTGCTGGCTTTGGCAAGTTCATCGCCGACTATACCGGAAAATGGGCGCCGATCATTCGCAAGGCTGGGGTCAAGGCCGAGTAGCCCTGCAGTAGCGGACGCCAAGAGGAACTCGGATGAGGCAAAACGCCAAGGGGATCGGGCTGGCGATTATCGGCGCCGGCCGGGTCGGTCTGTTCCGCGGCGAAGTGGCGGCGCGGCATCCGGCCGTGGAGTGGATCGGCGTCGCCGAACTCAACCATAATCGCGGCGGCGATGTCGGCGCGCGCATCGGCGCCGACTTCATCACCACCAGTCATCGCGAACTGCTGGCGCGGCCGGAAGTGACCTGCGCGATCATTGCCACCGACGAGCACCTGCACGTCGAGCCGGTGCTGGCGGCAGTCGAGCGCGGCGTGCCGATGCTGATCGAAAAGCCGCTCGCCACCGACCTCGCCCAATCCGCGCGGGTGCTCAAAGCCATCACCGACGCCAAGCTCGACGCCGTTGTCGGCTACACCCAACGCTTTCGGCGCAAATGGCTCGGCGCCAAGGAAAAGGTGCGCACCGGCGCGCTCGGCGACGTAACGCTCGTCTCGTCGCGCGCCTTCATGAACCGGCTCGTCGCCATCGACAATTACAAACGCACCAACGACCCAGCGTCGATTTCGCCGATGGTGATCTCGGGCACACACGCACTCGACATCGTCATGTGGTATCTGGAAGCCAAGACGCCGGTTGAATGCTACGCCCGCTCGGTCGATAAAGTTCTCGGCCCGCTCTATCACGGTATCGACGCCACGGCCGGTATGATCATGTTTTCAGATGGCTCGGTGCACACGCTGTCGATCTCCTGGGCGCTGCCGGTGACCTGGCCGGGCGCGGTCTACAGCCTCGAAGTCGGCATCAACGGCACCCACGGCGTGCTGACCATCGACGATACGCATCGCGACATCGTGCTCGCCGTGTCGTCGCCGCAGGGCGAAGGCTACGCGCCGGACAATAGCCGCCTGGTCGATTTCATGGGCTCGTATCCGCCCGGCGACATGGCGCTCGGCGAACTGCGCGGGCCGATGGCGGAAGAGACCGTATCGTGGCTCAACCGCATCTCGCTCGGCCTGCCCACGCAGGCCGCCACCGCCGCCGAGGCCCACAACCGGCTGATGCTCACCAAGGCGCTCGATCTGTCGGCCAGGCGCAAACAGCCGGTCAAGCTGCCGCTCGAGCCGGAGCACGAGCACGCTTCGCTGTAAACAAACATATCGGGAGGTAGTGATGAAATCTTCTCGTCGGCAAGTTCTGCGTCTGGCCGTCGGCATAACCGCGCTGCCGGCCGCCAGCCGGATCGCGGCGGCGGAAACCTATCCCGCGCGGCCCGTCACGGTCATCGTGCCGTTCGCTCCGGGTGCCCTGAACGATATCGTTGCACGCCTGCTGAGCAACGGCATGAGCGCATCGCTTGGCCAGCCCGTGATCGTTGAGAACGTCGCCGGTGCCGATGGTACCGTTGCGACCAACCGCGTCGTCCGCGCGACGCCTGACGGTTACACGCTCATCGTCGGCAACTGGAACACCCAGGTCGCGAACAGGCTGATCTATTCGCTGCCATACGACATGGTGAAGGATTTCGAGCCGGTCGTGCTGTTGCCGTCCGCGCCGATGGTGCTGATCGCCCGAAAGACGGTTCCGGCGAATAACCTCCGAGAATTCATCGCCTGGCTCAAGGCCAATCCCGACAAGGCCTCGATGGGTACCGCGGGCGTCGGCAGCCCGCCGCACATGCTGGCTTTGCTGTTTCGCCAGCAGACCGACACGCGCTTTGGCATGATTCCGTATCGCGGCGCCGGCCCGGCAATGCAGGATGTGGTCGGCGGGCAGATCGATGCGACGTTCATCACTGTCGGGCCAGCACTGCCGCAGATCGGTTCCGGCGGCGTCAAGGTTTTCGGCCTCACGGCCGAGAAGCGTATGGCGGCGGCGGCGAATATCCCGACGATGGCGGAAGCGGGACTGCCATCTTTCTATTTCTCCTATTGGTCAGGGCTGTTCGCGCCGCGGGGCACGCCCAAGACCGTCATCGCAGCCATCGGCGCCGCGGCTGCGGCGGCAATGCACGACCCGACCACCCGGAAGAAGCTCGACGCCCAGGCGTTCGTCGTACCGCCGTCCGATCAGCAGACGGCGCAAGCGCTGGCGGCGCTGCAGCAAGCCGAGATCGTAAAGTGGACGCCGATTATCAAAGAAGCCAATATCAAGGCGAATTGAGGGGGCACGTAACAGCGGTATGGCGAACATGGTGCGGGCGAAAGCGAAGACTGCGCGCAATGTCGCGATCGTTGTCGGCCTTGCGCTCGCCGCAATGACATCGGCGCACGCGCAGGACGGCGTCACCGCGTTCTACAAAGGCAAGACGCTACGCATCCTGGTCGGCTCCGGCGTCGGGTCCGGCTACGACATTACCGCGCGCACCCTGGCGCGCTACATGCCGGCGTATATCCCGGGTCATCCCCTCATCATCGTGCAGAACCAGCCCGGCGCCGGCGGCATGAGCATGACCAACTCGCTCAATGCCTCGGGCCCGTTCGACGGCACCGTGATTGGCGCGCCGTTCAACGGCACCCCGACCATGCCGCTGCTGCAGCCGCAGAGCGCGCGGTTCGACGCCGACAAGCTGATCTATCTTGGCAGCACCAATCGTGAAACGCAGGTGATGTATGTTTGGCATACGGTGCCAATCACCAAACTCGATGACGTCAAGACCAAGGAACTGACAATGGGCGCGCAGGCGCCCGGCTCGACCCAATACGATTATCCGATTCTGCTCGACCGGCTGTTCGGCTACAAATTCAAAGTCATTACCGGATATCAGAGCACGCCGAAGATTCATCTGGCGCTGGAAAGCGGCGAGGTGCAGGGCACCATCGCCAATTGGTCGACGCTGCGGGCGTTAAATGCCGACTGGCTGGCCGACAAGAAGATCCGGCTGATCGTGCAGTGGGGCATCAAGAAACTGCCGGAGATCGGCGACGTGCCAAACATCTTCGAGTTTCTGCACACCGACGCAGACCGCGCCGCCGTCAAAGTGATGGTGGCGCGGCTCGAATTCGGCCGGCCGTTTTTCGTGCCGCCCGGCGTGCCCGCGGACCGCGTCGCGGCTTTGCGCCGCGCTTTCGATGCCACGGTGAAGGATAAAGGTTTTCGCGCCGACTCTGCGAGGGAAAAACTCGAGATCGATCCTTTGACCGGCGAAGAAGTGCAGAAATTGGTCGAAGACGTCGCGCACACGCCGCCCGATGTCGTCGCACGCGTCCGCGCCGCGCTGGCAAGTAACTGATAGGCTTCAGTTCTCCGCTTACTTTCGCAGCGGCGCGTTCACCACAGGGCGACGAGCAGAACGGCAATCTCACTCACCTGCTCCACCGCGCCGAGCACGTCGCCGGTCTGGCCGCCGATCTGGTGAAGCGACAGCCACGCTATCAGTGCAGCGGCAATCGCAAGGACGGTCAGCGCCGCCAGGCCGTGCCCGAAACCGAGACATAGAATCTAGATGAGAGCGCCGAGCACCGCTGCCGCGGCAACGCTACCGAGCGGCGGCTGGCCGGCGCTCGCTGAAAGCCCATCGCGGCGCGCCGGTGGCAGCAGCGCCATGAAAGCCGGCATCACGGCGCGCCCCGCCGCGTGCGACGCAATCAGCGCCGCCATGACGGGCCCCGCGGCGCCGAGCAGCGCCAGCGCGCTCACGCGAAGCAGAATGGCGATAGCGAGCGCACACACACCGTAAGTGCCGATGCGGCTGTCGCGCATGATGTCGAGCTTCTGCTCACGCGCCTCGCCACCGCCGAAGCCGTCGATGGTGTCGGCAAGCCCATCCTCGTGCAGACAACCCGTCAGGATCATAGTGGCGGCGACGCAGAGCGCCGCCGCCGGCCAAAACGGCAAGCCGAGACGATACGCCAAACCATAAACCACGCCGCCCACGACGCCGACCAGAATGCCGACCACCGGGAACGTCCACGCGGCCCTGCCAAGCGCGCCGCCAGAGGCTGGTCCCGGCGCGCCATAGCGCAGCCGCGTCAGAAACAAAACGCCGGCCTGGAGCTCACGTCCGCGTTCGGACAGCCACGCCTGATCGATGCTCATCATTGCTTTCCCCAGCTCCTTGGTGGTGACGGCAGCGCCCCGGGTTTGCTACGCATGGCGGCGGCTGCGCCGGAGAGCGAAACGGTATGACGGATTTTACATCGTTTTCAGAGCTGCGCGCGGCCTGTCTCGACCTGCCGCATGGCAATCACACCGCAAGCGCCGCCGTGGCGGCACGCGAAGCCACCCTGACCAAACCGCCAGGGAGTCTCGGCCGGCTGGAGCAGCTCGTCGCCTGGCTGGCGCTCTGGAGGGATTTTGCACTGCCGCGGCTCGAGCGCGTCGAGATTCTCGTGTTCGCCGGCAACCACGGCGTGACCCGACAGGGTGTGTCGGCCTATCCGGCCGAGGTTACGGCGCAGATGGTGGCGAATTTTTCCGCTGGCGGCGCCGCCATCAATCAGCTCGCCCGCACCGCCGGCGCCGCGTTGCGTGTGGTTCCGATCGCACTCGATGAGCCGACGGCCGACTTCACCGAAAAACCGGCGATGAGCGACGTCGAATTCCTCGCGGCGGTGATGGTCGGCTATCGGGCGGTGTCTGCGGATAGCGATCTGATCTGCCTCGGCGAGATGGGCATCGGCAACACCACCGCAGCGGCCGCGATCGCGGCGGCGTTGTTCGGCGGCGGCGGCGCGCGCTGGGCCGGCCGCGGCACCGGCGTTGACGAAACGGGCCTTGCACGCAAGCGTGACGTCATCGATCGCGGGCTCACGCGGCACCGCGATCTGCTGCACGAACCGCTGCGCGTCGCGGCGGCGCTCGGCGGCCGCGAACTCGCCGCGCTTCTGGGCGCGGTCCTGGCGGCGCGGCGGCTGCGCATTCCGGTGCTGCTCGATGGCTTTGTCTGCACCGCCGCCGTGGCGCCGCTCGCCAAGCTGCGCGCCGATGCGCTGGCGCACACGCTCGCCTCCCATGTCTCGGCTGAAGCTGGCCACCGTATGTTGCTCGATGAACTGAAACTCAAACCGCTGCTCGATCTTGGCATGCGGCTCGGCGAAGCCTCCGGCGCCGCCCTTGCCGTCAACATCCTGCGCGCGGCGCTCGCCTGCCACACCGGCATGGCGACGTTTGGCCAAGCGGGCGTTTCCGACAAAGAGAACGAACCGTCACACCAACCGAAGACGGCGAACTAACGGCAGCGTTCACGCAGCCTCAACCGCAGCAGCCGCGGCCGGCTCGATTTTGACGACGGCCTTGTCGAGCTTTTCCAGCAGGGACTTGAGCATCTTCGCTTCGGCTTTGGTCAAGCCAGCCTCGATGAGATTGGCAAGCTCACAGGCGCGCGGGATGACGCGCTTATAAAGCGCTCTGCCCTTGGGCGTGAAGGACAGGACCTTGCTCCTGCGGTCAGTCAGGCTGGGCTTTTCCTGAATGAGCGCTTCGGCCAGACACTTCGCCGCGGCTCTGCTTATCGAGACTCGATCCATCGAGATCTTTTCGGCGACGTCTTTCGCGGAGATGGAGCCGAACCGCCCGATCTGCGCCATCAAGCGCCATTCCGCGACGCTCAGCCCAAATTCGCTGAGGTAGACGTTCGCGCATGCGGCAGCGACGCGGCGGGACACGCTGGAGAGCCTGAACAGCAGGAACTCCTCGTTTTCGAATTGCCGCTCGAAATATCCGAGCATCCCCACCTGCCAGATAGTTTCATATGAAATAATATCAGTTGCAACTATTTTGGTCAATCGATACCGTCGTTGCTTGCGGCGTTTGGAATGATCCTTGTTCAGCGCGGAGGTGTCATGAGTGTGGACGTCAAAGCGTTCGACATGAAAGCCCCTGATGATCTGTCGGGCCTTGAGAGTGCGCTGGCCGCCGCCGAGACAGACGGCATCCGCCGCTTGGCGCTGCTGCTACGCGTTGCCGGCGAGTACACCGACGGTTCCCGAGAAAAGGCGCGCGGGGCAATCTCGACACTGCTTGCCAGCAGAAAACTCACCGACAGGTCGCAATATGTCACCGTCATCGGAGCGGAGGGCGCATCAACGCCCTGCGGCTACGCGTTCATCGATAACGGTAGTACCGGATCGCCGAATGGGCCGCGGCGCCTCGCGCTCGGCATTGCGCGCGCCGCCTCCCCGCCGGAGGAGACGATCGGAACAACCGCATACGCGCTTGGGGTCAAGGCGGCAGTCGAAGCCGGAATTAATGATGGCGGTATGAGCCCCGCGGATGCAGAGGCCGTTATCGTCAATGTGCCGCAACCGACCAGCGGGGACGTCGGTGCCCGTGGGCGCCGAGGACGCGCCGCGGCGGCGCTTGGCGCCGGGCTCGCGCTGGGCGAGATCGCGCCGGAGCGGGTCCGGGATGACAGCATTGTCAGCGATGGCTCTCTCTATACCGCCCGGGTCCAGACATTTACCGGACCGGCTATCGCCTATCTTGAGGTTATCGTCATCGGCAACGCGCCCGGCCGGGGCGGCGATCTCTTCGCTTGCAATACGCTGACGACAGATTTGCTGGATATGCGTTCGGTCAAGCGCATGCTTGTCAAAGCCGGCTTGCCGCTCGATCGGGATGGCGAACTCGATACCAGCCGGCTTGTCGCGACGCTCGCGAAACTTGGCGTCGATCCGAGTGGCCGGGTTTCCGGCGCGCCGACGACGATCTTCAACTCCGCGACACCACCGGAAAAACACGTTCGGGCCGCGCTTTCGGGCGCGCTCGGAGCGACGCTGCATTCGACGCGGCTGTTCAGCACATTCGACCCGGTGCAACAGGCGCCGATCGGCGGCGGGACTGTCTGCTGCATCATCCGTGACGCGGCGCACACATGATCGCGCAAAACGAGGCCTTCTAGGTGGAGTGGCGAATTGGCTAACGACAAGAAAATCCTGATCGCCGGCGCCGGCCCTGTTGGAATTGTGACCAGTCTCTATTTGGCGCGGAACGGTCTTGACGTGACATTGTTTGACATGGCGCCGAAACCGCCTGAGGACCACAGGGCCGCGACTCTACAGCCATCAACTCTCGACTTGTTCGACGAACTCGGGCTGACGGAATCCATCCTGGAACAGGGATTCAAATCTCGCTACTTCCAGTGGCGCGATCGCGTCAAGGACGAGATCGTTGCTGAATTCGATTACGGGCGCCTCGCCGAAGTGTCCGCGCATCCCTACGTCATCCAGCTTGAACAGCACAAGACCGTCTACACTGCACTCGGCGCGGCTTCTCGCTGCCCAAACCTTGTCCTGCACCGGCCCGCCGAAGTCACCGCCGTTCGTCAGGGGCCCGATTGGGTCGAGTGCGATGTGCGCCACGACAACGGCGAGAGCGCCACCTATCGGGGTGATTATCTCGTCGGCTGTGACGGCGGCCGCAGCATCGTCCGCAAGAGCACCGACGTCTCGTTTGACGGCTTCACTTGGCCCGAACGCTTCAACATCGTTTCGACGCCGATCGATCTCGGAAAAATCCATGGCTTCAAGCTGCGGAACTACTGCTCGCATCCAGACCGCTGGATGTCGCTGATGCAGGTGCCGGGCGAGGATCGAAATGGCTTGTGGCGTTGCGTCTTCCCCGCCAAACCGGAAGAAAGCGACGAGGAGGTGATGAGCGACGAATGGATCGACGCCCGGTTCCGCGAATGCCTGAATGCCGGACCCTACCCGATCGTACATCGCAATATGTACAACGTGCATCAGCGTGTCGCCGGACGCTTCCGTTGCGGCCGCGTCGTACTTGCCGGCGATGCGGCTCACGTCAACAATCCGATCGGCGGAATGGGTATGAACAGCGGATTTCAGGACGGGATCACGCTCGCGCGCAAGCTCATTGAAATCGCCAAGGGCGGCAACGCCGACGCGCTGCTCGATCGCTTCGACCGTCAGCGGCGCCCGACCGCCATCGAGTATGTGCAGGCGCAGTCGATCGCCAACAAGCGCCTGCTGGAGGAGAAGGATCCCGCGGTCCGCAGCGAGCGCCTGAGCGAGCTGCGGAGAATCCAGGACGATCCGGCGCGTCATCTCGATTTTGTCAAACGCGCGTCGCTGATCTCAATGTGGGAGAAGTCCGAGCAGATCGAGTGAGCTGAACCGAAGACCGGGAGGTGCCGAGGTCTCGGGAGAAAGGAACCAAATGTCGTTCAAATCGCGTCTCGCTTCACGCACAACTATAAGCGCACAATCGCTGGTATCGTGCGCCAATGGCGTGGCATTCGTGCTGGCCTTTGTCTGCTCGCTGGCCGCCGCGCATCCCGCGCGAAGCCAGGATTGGCCGGCGCGGCCGGTCACGATTGTCGTTCCGTTTCCTCCGGGCGGCAACACCGACAGCATGGCGCGCATCCTGGCGCAGAAGCTCGGCGAGAAATTCGGACGCAGCTTCATTGTCGAGAATCGACCGGGCGCTTCGGGATCGATCGCCATGGCGGACGTGAAGCGCGCCACACCGGATGGCTACACCTTGGTCTTCGGAGCTTTTCAGCAGATTTCTGTCCTGCCTCAGACCGAGAAGGTCAACTACGATCCCAAAACGGACTTTTCATACGTGAGTATCTTTGGGGAAGGTCCGTTCGTCTTGGCCATCAATTCCGAGGTCCCTGCCAAATCCGTGACCGAATTCGTCAGCTACGCAAAAAGTAAGCCGGGCGCGATGACCTACGCATCCGGAGGCATTTTATCCGGAGTTCACCTCGTGGCCGCGCTGTTCTTCAGTAAGGCAGGGGTGACTCTTGTTCACGTGCCGTTTCGGGGTGGCGCCCCTGCCGTGGAAGCCCTGCTCGGCGGTCACGTCCAAGCCTATTTTGGCAATGCCTCCGAACTGCTTCCCCTTGCGAACGATGCGCGTATCCGACTGCTCGCGACCTCGGCGCCGAAACGCTTGTCGCAGCTGCCGAGCATGCCCGCGATGAGCGAGTTCTATCCCGGATTCGTGCTCACCTCCTGGAACGGCCTGATGGCTCCGGCGAAAACGCCCCAATCCATAAAGAATAAACTTGAGGCAGCGACTATCGAGGCCGCACACGACCCGCAGGTGATGAAGTTGCTGACCAACCTGGGCATCACGCCGGTCGGCAGTACCTCGAAGGATTTCGACGCTCGGATCGCCAACGAGAGCGCACTGCTAAATGAGGCGATCGCCGCTGCGCGATCGTCCGCTCAATGAAATCGCCGGCTCACGTAACGCCTTTCGCGCGCGCTTGCCGCGCCATCAGAAACGGCAGCGCCCCAACTGCAAGCCCGAGCATGGCGCTGGTCATAGCCGCATGCACCAAGGGGACGGGTGTGCCGTCCGCCAACAGCCCGTACAATTGCGCGAACGTCGCGCCGACGATGCATGAACACGCCCATGCCGGCGGCGGTGCCGGCAAGCTTTGGATTGATCGCCATGGCGCCGGCCTGCGCGTAGGACAGCGACAGACCTTGCGCCATGGTGATGAAGAAGCCAGGCGCGAACAGCGTCAGCGGCGTCACGTGCCCGCTCAGCAACAAGCTGGCCTGCGCCACGACCGCCGCGAGCGATAATACCGATCCGGCCAGCACCATGGTCTCGTTGGCGGCGCGATTGCCAATGCGGCTGGTAATAAAATTGCCGGCCAGAAAGCCGAACGGAAACAGCAGAAAATAGAGCCCGAATTCGGCCGACGGCCGGTGCAGCAATTCCTTCATCAGTCCCGACGCCGCCGTCGCCGCAACGAGAAACGCGCCGGTGCAAAATCCGCTCTGCAGCACGAACGCCGTAAAGCGCGGATGACGCAGCAAGGTCCAGTAATCCGCCAGCACGTTGCCGCCGCTTCGCGTCCCGGGCGACGGCGGGCGCGATTCGAATACCGCCAGGTAGGCGCCGAGCGTAATGAGGGCGCCTGCTCCGAGCGCGAAGCCGAACACGCTGCGCCAGCCGAAGGCGTCGATCAGAAAGCCGCCGACCGTCGGCGAGATCATCGGACCGATGGTGTAGGCCATGGTCAGATAAGCGATGGCTTTAACGAGGCGCGCCGGACCATAAACGTCCTGCGCGATCGCGCGCACCAGGGTGATGCCGCAGCCGGCGCCGACCGCCTGCACCAGCCTGCCCACCACCAATAGGCCGATGGAATCCGCCACCGCCGAGATGGCGCTCCCGACGAGGAACAGGCACAGACCCGACATCAACACCGGCCGCCGCCCGTAGCGGTCGGACAGCGAACCGTAAACCAGCGTCGCGAATGCCATGGAGAACAACGCGATGCTGAAGGTGAGCTGTGCCAGTGCCTCGGACAGGCCGAGCGCGGCCTTCACCGCCGGGATCACTGGCATGAACAGATGCACGGCCAGCGGCCCGATCAGCGAGATCGAAGCCAACGCGAGCGTGAACAGCGGTCCGGTCGCGGACACCGGGATGGAGCGGCTCGCCGCTTGAGCGGCGCTGTTTGAAGGGGACTCTACAGGCGGCAAGGCGCGCTTCTCGTGGTCGATGCGGATGTGGCTTTTCGGATAAGAAGGAGAGCGCGGCGTTTTTGCGCGGATCGTTACACCGGGGCGCGCACGCGTACCTCTTGCGCACGAATAGTGTTTGTTCGCTTACCGAACAATTGTTCGATTGAGTTTAGCATGCGCGCGAGGACCGTCAAGATTGCAGCAAGGGTCCTACAGCGCGGCCTCGATTCGGTTGCGTGCCGCCTGCAATTCCGGCAACAGCTTGACCAGAGCATCGCGCGCCGCTTCGCCGACCGGCGCCGACAGGCTCAGCGATGCGATGATATCGCCCGACCGGTCGCAGATCGGCACCGCGATCGTTCGCACGCCGGCCTCCACTTCCTGCTCATTGGCCGCATAGCCGCGCGCGCGCACCGCTCTGATTTCCTTGAGAAGGTCGCGCGGCTGCACCTTGGTGCGCGCGGTCAGGCGGCGGAGCGTCATCCCCTTCAACAGCCGCGCGATATCCGGATCGGCGAGCGCGGACAGCAGAACGCGGCCGTTCGCCGAGCAATATGCCGGCAACCGGCTGCCGATGCCCAGCCCGCTCTCGAGGCTGCGCCGGACGTGGGCGCGCGCGATCACCAGGACCTCGCCGCGGTCAAGCACCGCAACCGACATGGAACGCTGCGTACGCTCGCTCGCCGCCTCGATGATCGGCTGGACGAAGCGCGGCAGCGCATTGGAGCTGACATAGGCGTGGCCGAGCCGCAGGACGCTGGGCGCCAGCCGGTAGTATTTGCCGTCACTGTCCGCATAGCCCAGGCGCTGCAGCGTGCGCAGACAGCGCCGCGCCGCGGCGCGCGACAGTCCGGCGAGTTCACTCGCCTCCGTGACCGTCAGCGCGGACTGCCGCCGCTCGAAGGCTTCGATAACCGCGAGGCCCTTTTCAAGGCCGGCCACGTATTCCCGGTCGTCGGCCGCGCTGGACGAGCGTGCCGGCCGGACTGGCGATTTTGTTCGCATAGCGAACTCTTGTTCGCAGATATTGACACCGCCCGTCAAGCGGATTTAGCGTTTTCCGCTCCTCCACCGGCAGGCGCCCGACGGCGCCACCATCGCAAGCAAAAACAATCTCGCGGCGGCTCCGCACCAACAATCAGAACCGACATGCACTTTCTGACTGCGCCCAACATCGGGGCGCTGCTGTTCCTCGGTTTGTCGATGGCGGCGTTCGCATCGGCCTTCTTCGGCGTCTTCGCCGGCGCGGCCGGCGGGGTGATCCTGCTCGCCGCGATGGCGCTGGTGGTGCCGGCGCCGGTGCTCGTTCCGGTCCATACCGTCGTCATGCTTGGTGCCGGCGCCACCCGCACCGCGATCATGTGGCGCTACGTGATGCAGAAAACACTGCTGCCTTACCTGATCGGGGCGGCGGCGGGCGCCGCGTTGGGGGCCAAGGTATTCGTTGCACTGCCAATCTCGCTGTCGCTTGGTATTCTCGGTCTCTTCATTCTGGTGGTGACCTGGACGCCGACGCTCGGCCGCCTCGGCGCGGAGCGCGGCCGTTTCGTGCTGTTGGGCTTCATCACCACGTTCCTGGGCATCTTCGTCAGCGCCACCGGTACGCTGCTCGCCCCGTTCGTTGCCAGCGCCGCGCCCGAACGGCGCAATCACTCGGCGACCCTGGGCGCGCTGATGATGACGACGCATATCGCCAAGCTGGTCGCATTCGGCGTGATGGGATTCGCCATCGGACCGTTCATTCCGCTGGCCGTTGCCATGATCGCCGCCAGCGCGGCCGGCAACTGGGCCGGCAAGGTGGCGCTCGGTCATACGCCCGAAGGGCGGTTTCGCCTGATATTTCAGATTGTGCTGACCGCGCTGTCGCTGCGTCTACTGTGGAGCGCGGCGAGAGGGCTCGGATACTTTTAACATCGATGCGGTCAGCGCATTTGTGCGATGGCGTGGAAAAACGCGCCGGTCACGCGACCGCGGCGTCCACCGCTTCTGCCGAGCGCCGTACCCTCGGCATCAAAACATTCCGCAAAGCCGTCGTCATCACCGGCGGCGGTGAGCGTGGCGTAATGGAACTCGTGGCCGCGCAGCGCCGTTCCGCCGCGGCCGAAGACGGAGTTGGACAGGAGCCGCGCCGAGCGGTAGCCAAGATGCAGCTTGCGCTTGGCGAAGCTCGTGGAATGCCCAAGCAAGCCCGTCATTTCGTGCTGCTTGCCTTGGCCATCTTCCAGGCTTTGACCGAGCACCATGTAGCCCCCGCACTCGCCGTGTACTGGCCGCGTCTGCGCGAAGCGCCGCAGACGACCTGAAAAACGCCGCGCCGCGGCGAGCGTGGCGGCGTGCAGTTCCGGATAGCCACCGGGGAGCCAGCAACTGTCGGCATCCTCCGGGGGCGGCTCATCGGCGAGTGGCGAGAATGGCAAGATTTCCACGCCGGCGCGTCGCCAGCCGTCGATCACATGCGGATAGACGAAGCTGAAGGCTCGATCGTGCGCCAACGCGATGCGCTGACCGGGTGGCGGCAGCGGCGGGACGTTCGGTGCGCTCTTGATCGTGAGTGGTGCGGCACAAGCAACAATTGAATCAAGATCAAAATGCTGCTCGGCCATCGCGGCGAGACGTCCGACAAGATTTTTCAGATCGGCATGTTCGCTCGCCTGCACCAGGCCGAGATGACGTTCCGGCAATGTGAGCGCCTGTTCGCGCGGCGCGGCGCCCAGCACCGGAATGCCAAGCTGGGAGATGGCGCCAGCCACCAGGCAGCGGTGCCGTTCGCTCGCCACCCGGTTCAAAATCACACCGGCAATGCGCACGGCCGGATCGTGCGCCGCAAAGCCGCGAACGAGTGCCGCCGCCGACTGCGCCTGGCGCGAAACGTCAATCACCAGGACAACTGGCAGACCGAAATGCACCGCAAGGTCCGCGGTCGCGCCGCTCCGCCCCGGCGAAGCAGGCGCGCCATCGAACAGGCCCATCACGCCTTCGACGACGAAAACATCGGCGTCTGCGGCGGTCTGCGCTGCAAGCGCATCGAGCAATTGTCCCGACATCGCCCACGAATCGAGATTGACGCTGGCGCTGCCCGTCACCGCCTCGTGAAACGCCGGATCGATGTAATCGGGCCCAGCCTTCGCGGCGCGCACATGCACGCCGCGGTGCATCAGCCCGGCGAGCAGCGCCAGTGTCACCGTGGTCTTGCCCGCACCCGAATGCGGCGCCGCGACAATGAGCCCGCGCGCCGTCATTTCGTCGTAGCCGCTTTTCGCTTGGATTCTTTCTTCGCCGCCGAAGTCTCGGCCACCAACTGCCTTCGTGCATTCACAATATCGCCGATCACCACGATCGCCGGCGGCTCGATATCTTGGGCCCGCACGGCGGCGGGAAGTTGCTCCAGCGTTGCAACAAGGATCCGCTGCTTCGGCGTGGTCGCCGATGCAATCACCGCAGCCGGCGTATCGGGAGCGAGCCCCGCCGCACGCAACGCGCCCGTGATCCGTTCCAGATTGTGCATCACCATGTAGAGCACGATCGGCTGGCCGGCGCGCACCAGCGGCGTCCAGTCGAAATCCTCATCCGCGCCGTGCCCGGCGGCGAAGATCACTGCGCGGTTGGTGCCACGCAACGTCGCCGGGATGCCCGCCTCCGCCATTGCCGCCAGTCCGGCGGTGACACCGGGAATCACACGATACGGAATACCGGCGGTGGCGAGCGCCAAAACCTCCTCGCCGCCGCGGCCGAACACGAACGGGTCGCCACCCTTGAGCCGCAGCACGCGTTCGCCGGCGCGTGCGAGCGCGATCAGACGCTCACAGATGTCGGCCTGTGTCGCCGATGGCTTGCCGCCGCGCTTGCCGGCAAACTCGAGGCGCGCGTTCGCGCCGGCGAGCGCCAGCACGCGCACATCGACCAGCGCGTCGTGCACAATCACGTCGGCCTGCGTCAGACCGGCCAGCGCATCGAGCGTCAGCAGACCAGGATCGCCCGGGCCGGCGCCGGCCAGCCAGACGTGGCCGGGTGTAAACACCGGCACGCCGCTGCGGCGCACCGCGAGCGCATCCCACGCGGTCATGCGCGGCCTCCGTGGTGACTTGCATAATGACCTGCGCGCCGCACGGGATTAAAGAAACAAACATGGCCAAGGAGCAACGCCCGCTGCGCCGGGGCTGGACCACCGGTACCTGCGCCGCCGCCGCCGCCAAGGCGGCCTTCGCGGCGCTCGTGACCGGCGAGTTTCCCGATCCGGTCGTCGTAACGTTGCCGCGCGGCGAGCGGCCGAGCTTTGCGCTGGCGCGCGCAGATCGCGACGCGAACTCCGCCACGGCAGGCGTCATCAAAGATGCGGGCGACGACCCCGATGTGACGCACGGCGCGCTGGTGCTCGCCACAGTGCGCATCGGCGCGCCGGGTGCCGGCGTGACGTTTCGCGCCGGCGCGGGCGTCGGCACCGTCACGCGTCCGGGATTGCCGCTGCCTCCGGGCGAGCCCGCCATCAATCCGGTGCCACGGCAGATGATCCGCGACGCTATCGCCGAGGTCGCCGCTGCGGCGGGATGCGGCGCCGCTGCCGATATCGAAATCTCCATTCTGGACGGCGAGAAAATCGCAACAAAGACCCTCAACGGACGGCTCGGTATTGTCGGCGGCCTTTCGATCCTCGGCACGACCGGCATCGTGGTGCCGTATTCGTGCGCGGCATGGATCGCCTCGATCCATCAGGGCATCGATGTGGCGCGCGCCGCAGGACTCACGCACATCGCCGGCGCAACCGGAGCGAGTTCCGAAGCTGCGGTGCGCAAGCTCTACGGCCTGTCCGACATCGCGCTCATCGACATGGGCGATTTCGTCGGCGGCATGCTGAAATACATGCGCCGGCATCCCGTGCCGCGCGTCACCATCGCGGGCGGCGTCGCCAAGATGACGAAGCTCGCGCAGGGGCTGACCGACCTGCATTCCAAACGCGGCGAGGTCGATCGCGCCCTGCTCGCACAATTCGCCCGCGCGGCGGGCGGTTCTCAAGAATTGTGTGCGCAGATCGTCGCCGCCAACACGGCCGCGCATGCCTTTACGCTGGCACAGCACGAAGGCATCGCGCTTGGCGACGCGGTCGCTCGCGTCGGACAGCAAACGGCGACGGAACTTGTGACTGGACGCGACATTGCCATCGAGATTGTCGTGTTTGATCGCGGAGGCACGCTGGTCGGCCACGCGCCGTTCGAAAACTGACTTTTTCATCCGGCGCCTCCCCGGAATCGGCGGCGGTAATCGGCATCATAGAGCGCGCTATCGCGAAACTGTTCGGCCGCGAGCGCCGGGCCGACCAGAATGAGCGCGGTGCGCTCGATGCGAGCCGCCGCGACCTGCGCCGCAATATCGGCGAGCGTGCCGCGCAGCACGCGCTCATTGGGCGTACTGGCCGCATAGACGACGGCCGCCGGACAGTCGGCGCCGTAGAACGGCGCAAGCTCTTTCACCGCATTATCGACGGCGTGGATGGCGAGATGCAGCACCAACGTTGCGCCGCTTGCCGCAAAGGTCGCGAGCTTTTCCTTCTCCGGCATGCGCGAGGCGCGACCCGATACGCGCGTCAGAACCACGCTCTGGGCGATTTCCGGCACGGTCAATTCGCACTGCAGCGCCGCCGCGGCGGCCGCGAACGCCGGCACACCGGGCGTCAGCGTGTAGGGAATGTTGCGGCGTTCGAGCCGGCGGAGCTGTTCGGCGAGCGCCGAATAAAGCGAAAGGTCGCCGGACTGCAGCCGCGCCACGTCGCACCCGGCGGCATGCGCGGCGACGAATTCCGCCTCGATCTCATCGAGCGACAGCGGAGCGGTATCGATGATCCGCGCGCCGGACGGACAGAAAGCAAGAAGCGCGCGCGGCACGATCGAGCCCGCGTAGAGGCATACCGGACAACGCGCGATGAGATCGCGGCCGCGCACCGTAATGAGATCGGCGGCTCCCGGCCCGGCGCCGATGAAATGCACCGTCATGGCTTGACCGTCATTGCTTGGTCCAGACCCACTGCGTCACCGGCAGCGCCGGCCGCAAGGCGCTCATGCCGCCGAGCGGTTCGGCGCGCGCGATCGCGATTCGGATGAGTTCGCCGCCGAGTGCGGCATGGCGCGCGATTAGCAGCGCCTCCGTTTCGAGTGTCACGGCATTCACCACCAGGCGTCCGCCGCCGCGCAGCACGCGCGACGCGGCATCGAGCACGCCTGCGCCACTGGCGCCACCGCCGATAAACACCGCATCGGGCGCGGGCAGCGTGGCGAGCGCCGCCGGCGCCACGCCTTCGACAATCTCAAGCCCGGGCACGCCGAACGCCGCGGCGTTGCGAGCAATCCGCGCCGCGCGATCCGCGCGTTGTTCAATCGCAATCGCGCGCATTGCCGGATCGGCCAGCATCCACTCGATCGACACCGAGCCCGCACCCGCGCCGATGTCCCATAAAAGTTCGCCGCGCCGCGGCGCCAGCGCCGACAGCGTAACAGCGCGAATTTCGCGCTTGGTGACTTGGCCGTCATGCTCGAACAAATTATCCGCGAGACCCGGTGTGCGGGCGAGCACGCGCGCACGCGGCGCGGCCTCGACCTCGATCGCCACCGTATTGAGCGCGTCGGTCGGGCCCAAATCATACGCCGACGCTGTGGCCGCACGGATATTTTCGCGCGGACCGCCAAGTGCTTCGAGCACGGTTAATCGCGAGCCGCCAAAGCCGGTATCCGCGAGCAGCTTCGCCAGAGCAGCCGGACCGTCGCCATCCGGCGTGAGCGCCAAGATACGCGCGCCGGGCTGCAGATGCGGACGCACCAGATCGAGCGAGCGGCCGTGCACCGAGAGCAACACCGTCGCCGGCAGCGACCAGCCGAGGCGGGCGGCGGCCAGACTGAACGCCGACGGTGCCGGCAGCACGGTCATCTCGCGCGCCTCGATCTTCTGCGCCAGCACCGCGCCGACGCCGTAGTGGAACGGATCGCCCGACGCGAGCACGCAGACCGACCTCCCGCGATGCACCAGCACTTCAGTGGCGGCGCCCTCGAATGGGCTCGGCCATGGCCGAGCCGCGCCGCGAATAAGCGGCGCCGCCAACGTCAGGTGACGCCGGCCGCCGAACACGATCTCAGCGGCGCCTATCAGCGCGCGCGCGGCAGCGCTCAAGCCCTCGGCGCCGTCTTCGCCGATGCCAACGATGGACAGCCAGCGCGGCGATGCGGCAGTGTCGCGCATCGGCCTCTCGGAGAACGGCGCGCTAGCCATGCCACGCATCCTCATTTTGGGCGGCACCACGGAAGCGCGCATGCTGGGCGAACGCCTCGCACGGCGCGGCGGCCTCGACGTGACGTTGTCGCTCGCCGGCCGCACCGCCTCCCCGGTACCGCACGCGGTGGCGATGCGGATCGGCGGTTTCGGCGGCGCCGAGGGCTTGGCCATGCACCTCACCGCACAGCGCATCGACGCTCTGATCGACGCCACACATCCCTACGCGACCATGATTTCGGCCAACGCGGCAAAAGCCGCGCGCAGCACCGGCGTGCCATTTCTGGTGTTGCATCGGCCGCCGTGGAACACTGTCGCCGGTGACCGCTGGACCGAAGTCGATGACACCACCGCCGCCGTGCGCGCCATCGGCCAACAAAGCTGCAACGTCTTTGTGGCGCTCGGCCGCAACGAGCTGGCGCCGTTCATTGGCGCGCCGCAGCACATTTATTTGATCCGCAGCGTCGATCCGATCGACCCCCCGCTGCCGCTGCCCCACGTGACCTACATCACCGCGCGCGGCCCGTTTCGTGAAGCCGATGATCACGCGCTGATGACCGCGCGCCGGATTGGCGTCGTTATCTCCAAGAACAGCGGCGGCAGCGCCGCCTACGGCAAGATCGCCGCGGCGCGGGCGCAGGGCATCGAAGTCATCATCGTACGCCGGCCAACGCAGCCCGATACGGCCACCACCGTAAGCACAATCGACGACGCGATCGTTTGGCTCGATCATGCGCTGACCTCCACGGCGGCACGCGGCGTGTAGACGAGCGGCGCCGTGCCGGCGCGCACGATCACGCGCGTCTCGCGCGAGCCGACGATAATCAATGTCGCCATGTCGGCGGACGCCGCGTCGGCGGCGTCGAGCGTGACGACATTGATGCTTTCGTCCGGGCGGCCGACCGCGCGGCCGAACACGACGGGCGTCGCCGGGGGCAGATGCCGCCGCAGCCGTTCGAGCGCCTTGCCAAGCTGCCACGGTCGCGCCCGCGATACCGGATTGTAAAGCGCGATGACGAAGCCCGCGCCGGCCGCCGCATCGAGCCGCCGCTCGATCAGCTCCCAGGGTTTCAGATTGTCGGACAGCGACAGCGCGCAAAAATCGTGACCGAGCGGTGCGCCGATTCTTGCGGCGACTGCCAGCATCGCGGTGATGCCGGGGATGACCGCTACCTCGAGCGCGCGCCAGCTTTCCGGCCCGCCTTCGATTGCTTCGCACACCGCCGCCGCCATGGCGAACACGCCGGGATCGCCGCCGGAAACAAGCGCGACACGCGCGCCCGCTGCCGCTTCCTGCAACGCCGCCGCCGCGCGCGCCCGCTCCTCCCGATTATCCGATGCATTGCGGCGCTGGCCCGTGCGCACAGTCACGCGATCGAGGTAGGGCGCGTAGCCATAAAGCGCCTGCGCGTCGGCGAGTGCCTCGCTGGCTTCCGGCGTGAGGTAACGCGCGTCGCCCGGTCCGAGTCCGACGACGGCGAGATGCCCCGTCATGGCCGGCGCTCCCAGCCCGGCACCAACACCACCGCAAAATATGGCGCCTCATCATCCGGCTTGGCATTAAGCGGCAGCATTTTCGCGTCCGCCATGGTGCCGCGCTCGACATAGATCGCGCGCTCGAGTCGGCCGCTGCAGGCTAGCGCCCGGCGCAGCTTCGGCAGATGCCGGCCGATCTTCATCACGACGGCCGCATCGGCATCGGCGAGCCGCCGCGCCAGTTCGGCTTCCGGCAATGTCGCCGGCAAGACGGTGAACACGTCGTCGCCCTGTGCCATCGGCAGACCGGCCGCCGACCAGCAGCCCGACATGCCGCTGACCCCGGCGACGATCTCGGCCGGATAGCGCGCCGCGAGCCGCGCGTGCAGATGCATGTAGGAGCCGTAGAACAGCGGATCGCCCTCGCACAACACGATCACCGCGTGTCCGTCTTTCAGATGCGTTTCGAGCGTGGCGGCGGCAGCGTCATAGAATGCGGCAAGCGCATCGCGATAGGCAGCGCTGCAGCTCGGCAGTTCGGTGGTGACTGGATAGTGCAGCGGCAGCTCGACAACGCCGGCGCGCAGATGCGGCGTTGCGATCGTGCGCGCATGGCTGGAATTTCCCGCTTTGGCAAAAAACGCCACCACGTCAGCGGAGCCCAGCGTGCGCATAGCCTTGAGCGTCACGAGATCGGGGTCGCCGGGCCCGACGCCAACGCCGATCAGTTTTCCGGCCGTAGCGTTCATAGTCCAGCCCTCGCCAGCGCGTTGACGGCGGCCGCCGTCATGGCGCTGCCCCCCATGCGCCCGCGCACGGTCAGGAAAGGCACGCCGCGTGGATCGGCAGCCAGCACCTCTTTCGACTCTGCGGCGCCGACAAAGCCGACCGGAATGCCAAGGATTGCCGCCGGTTTCGGCGCACCGTTGTCGATAAGTTCGAGCAGACGAAACAAAGCGGTCGGCGCATTGCCGATGGCGACAATGGCGCCGCGAAGGCGAACCCCCCACAGGTCGATGGCCGCGGCAGACCGCGTCGTATCGTGCTGTTTTGCGGCCTCCGCGACGCGCGGATCGTTGAGCGTGCAGATCACATCGTTCCTCGCCGGCAGCCGCGCGCGGGTAACGCCGTGCGCAACCATTTCGGCGTCGCATAGGATCGGCGCACCGGCCGCGAGCGCACCACGCGCCGCAGCAACAAGGTTGCCGCCGAACAGAATATTGGCTGCGGCCTCGACGACGCCGCACGCATGGATCATGCGCACCGCGACGTCGGCCTCTTCGGCTGAAAAACGCGACAGATCGGCTTCGGCGCGAATGATGGCAAACGATCGCTGATAGATCGCGCGACCGTCGCGCAGATAAGCTTGGCGCTCAGACATGATGCGCTCCGCCGATTGACGAACCAGCATGCCGCGCAAGCGCGGCCGGCATCTCATCCACTGTCACCATTGCGAACGGGGCATCGCGCGCCGTGCCGTCAGCGACCAATCCGCAGCCTTTCGCGGTGCCGACGACGGTCAACGGGGCGGACGTGGGATGCGCGCAGCCTTTGGCGCAGCCGGAGACATGGATCACGGAGCCTTCGGCGAGCGCTTGCGCGCAATCCGTTGCGATACGCGGGGCGAGTGTCCGCGCGGCGATATGCGCGGAGGCACAAATCGGCGCGCCGGCGCACGCGACAACGAAGCGCCGCGGATCGTTGGCACGTACGATAAAGCCCAGTCGTTTGGCTTCGACCGCAAAGCCCTGAAGCGTATCGGGCGCAATCCCAATAGCCAGCACAACCCGCGCCGGCGCCGTGCGCAGTCCGCGTGCGCCGGCGGCAGCTGCGGCTTTCGCCAACTGATCGAGCGACGACGCGTCGGCATGACCGAACGCGAGGCTGAGACCGTATGCCAGCGAACCGTCGCGAAGGCGATGCGCGCCGAGCGCTTGGTCATGGCCGGGCTGGTCCCGGCCATCCACGTCTTTGGCGCCATCGTAAGACGTGGATGCCCGGTACAAGGCCGCGCATGACGATTTATTGGATGACAGCAACAAATCACCAAGTATCGCCTCGAACTGCGCTGCCCCTTCGCTGGCGACGAGATCGCGTACGCGGACATTGCGGCCGCGTGCGCCAATGATCTCAAGCAAGCGAATAACCGCCGCTGCGGCGTCGCCGGCGGCAATAAAGCCGAGATGCGTTTCACTCGCGCGGTCACCGCCGACGCCCACCGCGAATGCGACTTGACCGCTTTTCAGTTCGGCGCGCAGCCGTACATCGGCGGCAAGTCCATCCAGGCCGAGCTTGCCGCCACCGTCGATGACGACCGAGGTTTTCGGCGCGAGCCGCGCGGCCAAGGCACGCTCGGCCAGCGCGCGTCGCAAATCGGCAGCGACTTTTTCGGCGTCGAGAATTTCATCCGAGTCGAGACCGGAGAGCGGAGGGGTATGAACCGCAATACCTTCGGACGCCGCGATTCCGAACCTAGCGATGGCGGCGGCGAAGCGCGGCGCCGATGTCGGGCTCAATCCGCGCACCTGAATGCTGCCGCGTGCCGTGATCTCGACGACACCGTTGCCGTGCTCACGCGCCGCCGCGCACAGAGCAGCGAATGCAGCGAGCGGAATAGTGCCGATCGGCAGCATGCGCACCAGCAATCCATCGCCCGTCTGCATCGGTGCGGACAATCCCGGGCACGAACCGCGGCGCAACGGAGCATTCATGGCACGGCCTCGGCGCGCAGTGCTACAAGTCCCGCGTCGACATCGTTACGGTGCGGATGCCAGAAGCCGCGACGGCGCGCAGTGTCGAGCCGCGCCGCAATGGCCGCGGCGGCTTGCGGATTTTCACGCAGCAGAAAGTCGCGCACGTCGGCGTCCGCCACGTACGCGTTGTACAACAGGTCAAATAATTCGCCCCGCACCGCATCGGTGGTTTCGGCAAAATTAAACAGCCGATCGACGGTTTCGGCAAATTCGGCGGCGCCGCGCGGGCCGTGCCGCATCTGCCCGGCGATGAAACGCGGATTGATCGCACGCGCCCGCACGATGCGGGCGAGCGCCGCCGACAGCGTGCGCGCCCGCGGCCGCTGTGGATCGGTGACGTCAAGCATCACCAGATCGGCGGCGCAACCGGCGAATCTCGCGGCCGACGCGAAGCCGCCGACGAATGCAGCATCCTCGGCGCCCTCAAGCAGATCGCGGCCCGGGTCGTCGCTGGGGTGCAGCAGAAGATCGGCGCCGGCAATGCGCTCTGCGAAGGCGCCGGCCGCCGCCGCACCTTCGCCAGCCGAGCCCCCGTAGCTGTGCGAGGCGGCGGCGAGATACGCGATGCCGATTGCGTCGCGATCGGCATCGCGGCCAAGCAAATCCTCGACGCCTGCGCCGTATGTCCCGGGCGCGTTGCCGAAGATACGATCGAGCCGCGCGCCGCCAGACTCGCGCCGTGCGGCGGTGAGCGGATTCTCACCAGCGTCTTCATCGCGCGCCGCAACCGCCTGCACGGCAGCATCGACCAGTGCGATCTGCGCCGGGAAAAGATCACGAAATAAACCAGAAATTCGCCAGGTGACATCGACCCGCGGACGGCCCATTGCGCCAGTCGGCAGCACTTCGACGCCGGTGACGCGGCCCGTCGCCGGCTCCCAGATCGGCCGGCAGCCGAGCAGCGCGAAACCGTGCGCGATTTCCTCGCCGCCGGTGCGCAGGGTGGCGCTGCCCCACAGGTCGATAACGATGGCGCGCGGCATCTCGCCGTGGGTTTGCATGTGCGCGCGTACCACTTCGTCGGCGGCAAGCCGGCCCAGATCCATCGCGGTCTGGGTCGGCAGCGTGCGCGGATCGGCGGTGAAGATGTTGCGGCCGGTCGGCAGCACGTCGCGACGGCCGCGCGACGGCGCACCGGCCGGGCCGGGTTTTACGCGCAGTCCGTCGAGCGCGGCCAGCACAGCCGCACGTTCGGCATCCGCACTCGCGCGCCATGCCGCATCGTCGATGCCAGCCGGCGCGCGGCCGTAAATGTGCAGGCCGTCTTTGACAGCGAGATCTTTCAGATCGCACAACCAGGCATCGATGCGACGCAATGCATCGTCGGCCCCCTCTCTACCCTCCCCCGCAAGCGGGAGAGGGTTGGAAGGGATGCCCGCCTCGCGTGCGAGCCCGGTGTGCTCCGCCGTCTCGACGATCAGGCGCGCGAGTCGCTCGCGGCGGCGGCGATCGAGGCCATCGGCCTGCGCATATTCATCGATCAGACGCTCAAGCTCGCGGGCGTCGCCGGAGAGACCGGCGCCGGCAAGCGGCGGCGGCAGATGCCCGATGGTCACCGCCGCGATGCGGCGCTTGGCCTGGGCGGCTTCGCCCGGATTGCTGACGATGAATGGATAGATCACCGGTAGCGGGCCGGCGACGATTTCCGGAAAGCAGTCCGCCGTGAGCGCCACTGCCTTGCCGGGTAGCCATTCCAGCGTGCCGTGCGCGCCCATGTGTACGAGCGCGTCGGCTTTCGCCACGTGTTGCAGCCAAAGCCCGAATGCGACCAGCGCGTGGCGCGGCGGCAGCGATGGATCGTGATAATCGGCGCGGCGCTCCGAGTTGCGGCCGCGATCGGGCGGCAATGCCACCCAAAGCTTGCCGAATTGTCTGGCGCGAAAGAAAAACGCGCCGTCGCGGCAATCGGGATCGGCGACCGGATCGCCCCACGTCTCGCGCAGGCGTGCGACCGCCGCTTCCGGCAGGCGTGCCAGCAACCGTTCGTACTCCGCCAAGCTGATGGCCGCTTCGCCGCCCGCGAGTGTATCGAGCAACGCGCGCGAATTGTTTGGTGCATCGACAACGGCGTAGCCGGCCGCCGCCAGATCGCCGAGCAACACCCGTACGCTTTCCGGCACGTCGAGCCCAACCGCATAACCGCTGCGCCCTGGCGCACCGGGGTACTCAGGCATCAGCACCGCGATGCGGCGTTCGCCGCGCGGTAACGAACGCAAACGCACCAGTGCCGCGATGCGGTCGGCGATCATTTCGACGCGATCAGGCTCGGGACGGCTCGTCACGGCGGCGAAGGCGAGCGCGTCATGCGTTGGCAATGCATCCTTGAAGGCAACCGCACCGGCGAGAATGCGACCGTCAAGCTCAGGCAGCACCACATGCATCGCAAGATCGGCAGCACCGAGGCCGCGCGGCGACGCGCACCACGCGGCGCGCCGTGTCGTGGCACTGATGACTTGCAGGACCGGCACGTCGGCCCCGTCGAGCGCGCTGACGCCGTCGGCATTGCCGGCCGCAAACGCCGTCATGGTGACAATCACCGCCGGATCGAGCCGGGCCAACGCGCCACGCAAGAACTCCGCCGCGGCCGCATCCTTCAAACTTGTCACAACGAGCGGCGCCGGCACGAGACCGCGCGCCGTGAGCGCTTCGCAAAGTGCGTCGACCGCCGCAGTATCGGCCGCAAGCAGCATGGCGCGGTAGAAGATGATCGGGATGGTCGGCGCAACTGGAACAAACCGTTCCGCATCGACGGCGCCCTCGCGCGGCAGATAGCCGGCAAAGCGCGGCACGACTTGCGGAGCGGAGACTTTCAGATTGCTTCCGGCATGGCGTGCGAGACGGCGCAGCAGCGCGCGCATGTTTTCCCGCCCGCCTTCGCGGAAATAGCGCAGCAGCACGTCGAGTTCCGCAGACGGCAGCGTTGAGGCCGCGGCAAGCCGCGGATCGTCGCGGTCTTCGCCCGGCAGCACCGCGAGCGCCAAACCGCGCTCGCGCGCCAGCGTTGATAGACGCTCAACGCCGTATGTCCACCAATCAAGACCGCCGAGCAGGCGAATCAGAATCACCTTGGCGTGCGCTCCGACCCGATCGATCCACAGATCGACCGACATCGGATGGCGTAGCTCGCGTAAGTGCGCCAGCCGCACGCTCGGCAAGCCGCCGCATTCCGCTTCCCACGCCGCCGCGAGCCCCGAGAGATCGCTATCGACAAACGACAGCACCGCGATGTCACCCTGCGGCTGGCCGAGATCGACCGCTTCGACGATGTCGTCGAGCGTCGCCGAACTGGTCGTGAGCAGATGCATGCCCAGTCATCCCAAAAGGGCGCGCGTCACCGCGGCGCGATCGATGCCCTTTAGTCCGATCACAACGAGCCGGCCGTCACGCGCCTCGTCCGCATTCCACGGCCGGTCGAAATGATGCGTGACGCGGGCGCCAACCGCCTGCAGCAGCAAGCGCATTTGCTTACCGGCGACCGGGACAAACCCCTTGACGCGCAGTATGTCGAATTTTTCCGCCAACGACCCGATGCGCGCGGCCAGCGCCGCGGGATCGGCAATCTCAGCGACCGGCACGACGAACGAATCGAATTCGTCGTGGTCGTGCTCCGCCGCATCATCATGGTGCGTGCGGCGGTTGGCGATATCGTCCTCGGTGCCGACCCCAAGCCCGAGCAGCAGCGCCGCATCGACCTTGCCGTCGGCGACCGCGATTGTCTTCACGCGGCGCGGCAGCGCGTCGGAGATCGCGGCCCGCGCCCTGGCAATGCCCGCGTCATCGAGCAAATCGCGCTTGTTGAGCACGACGAGATCGGCGCAAGCGATCTGATCCTCAAACACTTCCTCGACCGGATCGTCGTGGGTGAGCACCGTGTCGGCGGCGCGCTGCTGCGCCAGCGCCTCGAGGTCGGCCGCCACGCGTCCATGCGCCAGCGCGGCGCCGTCAACCACCACCACGACGCCGTCGACGGTGACGCGGCTCTTGATCGCCGGCCAATTAAACGCCTGCACCAGCGGCTTCGGCAGCGCCAGGCCGGAAGTCTCGATCACGATGTGCTCGACGCCCTCACGCGACAGAATGGCGTCGAGCGCCGGGACGAATTCGTCGGCCACCGTGCAGCACAGGCAGCCGTTCGCCAACTCGACGATGTTTTCCTCGGGGCAGGCTTCGTTACCGCAGCCTTTGAGAATTTCGCCGTCAATGCCGATGTCGCCGAACTCATTGACGATAACGGCGAGGCGCCGGCCCTTCGCGTTCGCGAGCACGTGGCGGATCAATGTCGTTTTGCCGGCGCCGAGAAAGCCGGTGACGATGGTGCAGGGAACGCGGCTGAGCGAACCGTTCACTGATCGATCATTCATGGGTCAATCTCTGTGAAGCCGATGGGTGGCACGCGCGCGATCAAGCCGCGCTTTAATCGTTCGGGGCGGCCGCGCCACGGCAGAATGCCGTCGGCGGCGCTCGCCATCATCCGAGCGGCGACGACAAGCGCCTCCGCGCATGTCTCGTCGAGTCCGCCGAACACGTAGGTCCACGAGCCGCCGGCGCGCAGCGCCGCGCTTGGACCGCGCGAGCAATTGGCAAAACACCGCAGGCGCCGGACTTCGACTTCCGTGCCGGCGGCCGCGCGCTCGGTCGCGTCGGCAAGGAGTATCCCGGGACGCGGCTCACGATCAGGCGCGCCAGCCTGGCGGCAGGTGGTACAGACGTAGATCACCGGCGCCGCCGTGCGTTTGGCGGCAGAGTCGGCATTGTTCTCGGTCAAAGTTATCATGGCGACACCGGGGCGCGGTCGGCGAGCGGGCGGTCGAGGCCTTGCCACCGGTAGATCAGATACGAGATCGCCCAGCTGGCGATGAAGATGCCGACGACCAGATAGCCGAAATTGGCGAGGCCGCTGTTGAGAGTGCCGATGAAATCCCAGAACGCGCCTTCAAGACCGAGCTTGCCGGCGATCAGACCGAGTGCCTCGACACCGCCGATGACGAGCGCGACCACGACCGAGATCGCCGTGATGGTGAGATTGTACCAGATCTTCCGAATCGGATTAAGGAACGCCCAGCCATAGGCGCCGACCATCAGCACACTGTCGGTGGTATCGACCAGCGTCATCCCGGCGGTGAACAAAGCCGGGAAAATCATCACCGTGCCGAGACTCATGCCGCCGGTGGCCTGGCCCGCAGAGACCGTGAACAGCGTGATCTCGGTCGCGGTGTCGAAACCCAGTCCGAACAGAAAGCCGACCGGAAACATTTGCCAGCTATGCGACACCATGCGGAACAACGGCCGGAAGATGCGGGCGAGAAAGCCGCGGCCCGACAAAAGCGCGTCAAGTTCATGTTCGGCGACCGGTTCGCCGCGGCGCGCGGCGCGAAAACTGCGCCACACGCCGCGCAGGATGACGAGATTGATCAGCGCGATGGCGAGCAGAAAAAATGCCGACGCGCCGGTGCCGATGACGCTGCCGATCGCCTGCAGCTCGCTGAAGCGTCCGGCCAGCGCAAACGCTGCCGCCGCGATGCCGGCGACCGCAAGCGTGATGGCGAGCGAATGGCCAAGCGAGAAGAACAGGCCGACCGAGAACGGGTGCTTGCCCTCCTGCATCAGCTTGCGCACGACATTGTCGATCGAGGCGATGTGATCGGCGTCGACGGCGTGCCGCAGCCCGAGCACATAGGCGAGCACCGCGGTGCCGAGGAGCGCCGGATGGTCGGCGAGTACGATCACCGCCCACGTCCAGATCACGGCATTGGCGGCGAGCAAAAGCCCGTAGATGGAGAAAATCTTGGCGCGTTGATTGGCCGACGTGTCATCGGCCGCAATACGCAGGATTCTGAGCACGATGGTCCTCGCGTGACCTGCCGTCTGCAGCCGGCGCGAGCGAGGACCAAGAGCACCCACCCTACCATTCCCCGCGTGCGGGAAGGCAGAGTCGGGGTCTATTGGATCATCCACCGGTACACCCCGACCGATGTTTGTCGCGTCGACCTCGGACCGACGGCAGGTCTCCTGGCTCGCGGATCGGCGCCTCGCCCTGCCTTCCCGGCGGCGAAACAGCCGCTAGTGGCGCATGTGGACGAGACTTCCCGCTGACAGTTGCGGGGGCAGCTGCGGATTTGGAACGGAAGTTCCGCACCGCATTCCCTTTTCACCCTCTGACGAGGGACCGTCGATGGGCTGACGATAGATTTCGGTGAGCCGTACTGTCAATCTAGCCCGGCAGCTTGTTCAACCCTATCTCAATTAATGATCGAACAGCCTAGGTTTACGCTCGTTCTCGGCGGCGCCCGCTCGGGCAAGAGCCGCTACGCGGAGGGCTTGATCGCTGCCCTACCGCCACCGTGGGTCTATGTGGCGACGGCGGAAGCGTTGGATCATGAGATGGCTGCCCGTATCCGCACGCATCGCGCGCGCCGCGGCCCATCCTGGCGCACCATCGAAGCGCCTCGCGACCTTACGGCAGCTTTGGCGGCATGCGCGCAAGCCCCGGTGCTGATCGATTGCCTGACGCTGTGGCTGTCGAACCTCATGCTGGCGGAGGCCGATATCGACGCCGAGATCGAAGAGTTGGAAAAATCACTTGCCGCAGCGAGGTCGCCCGTGGTGCTGATCGCCAATGAAGTCGGTTCCGGGATCGTCCCGGACAATGCGCTGGGTCGGCGCTTCCGCGACGCACAGGGCCTGCTCAACCAGCGCATCGCGTCGGGCGCGGATCGCGTCGTGCTTATGGTGGCGGGCTTGCCGCTCGCGGTGAAAGGGACGTTATGAACGACGCAACAGACAAACCCGACGCCGAGCGCCACCGCGCCAAGATGGCCAAGCGCAAGGCGGTGCAGGATGCGGAGGTCGCGGGCAAGACCATCGAAAAAGGCCTGCTGATCGTGCACACCGGCACTGGCAAGGGCAAATCCACCGCCGCGTTCGGGCTTGCTTTGCGCATGCTGGGGCGCGGCCACAAAGTCGGCGTGGTGCAGTTCATCAAGGGCGCCTGGCACTCGGCTGAGCGCGATGCGTTGCAAAAATTCGCCGATCAGATGTCCTGGCACACGATGGGCGAAGGCTTCACCTGGGAGACGCAGGACCGCACCCGCGACGTTGCGGCGGCCGAGCGCGCCTGGGCCAAGGCGCGCGAGCTGATGGACGACCCGGATTTTGCGATGGTCGTGCTCGACGAGCTGAACATCGCGCTGCGTTACGATTATCTTGACCTCGCCGCGGTCGTCGCGGCGCTGACGGCACGGCGCGAAGGCCTGCACGTCGTCGTCACCGGACGCAATGCCAAGCCGGAGCTAATCGCGGCCGCCGACCTCGTCACCGAGATGACGCTGGTCAAACATCATTTCGCGGCCGGCGTGAAGGCTCAGCCAGGCATCGAGTTCTAAAAAATGCCGGCGCGCGCGCTGATGTTCCAAGGCACGGGCTCGGACGTGGGCAAATCGCTCATTGTCGCCGGACTGGCGCGCGCCTTGACGCTGCGCGGCCTGAAAGTCCGGCCGTTCAAACCGCAGAACATGTCGAACAACGCGGCGGTGGCGGCGGACGGCGGCGAGATCGGCCGAGCACAGGCGCTGCAGGCGCGCGCCGCCCGCACCCCGCCGAGTGTCCACATGAACCCCGTGCTGCTCAAGCCGCAGAGCGACATCGGCGCGCAGGTCGTGGTGCAGGGCAAAATGTATGCGCACGGCGCCAAGGCCGCGGACTATCAGCAGATGAAGAAAAGCCTGTTGCCGTTCGTGCGTGACAGCTTCGCACGTCTCTCCGGCGGAGCCGATATCGTCCTGGTCGAGGGTGCCGGCAGCGCGTCCGAGACCAATCTGCGCGACAACGACATCGCCAATATGGGCTTTGCCCGCGTCGCCGACGTGCCTGTCGTGCTGATCGGCGACATCGACCGCGGCGGCGTCATCGCCAGCCTGGTCGGAACCAAAGCCGTGATCGCGCCCGAGGACGCCGCGCAGGTCTGCGGCTTTATCGTCAACAAGTTTCGCGGCGATCCGGCGCTGTTTGCGGCCGGCATGACGCGCATCGCGCAACTCACCGGCTGGCAAGCGCTCGGCCTCGTGCCGCACTTTCCCGACGCGCACCTGTTGCCGGCCGAGGACGCGCTGGCGCTGGAACAAAACCGGCCCGCAAAGGCAAATGCGCGCGTGCGCATCGCCCTGCCGATCCTGCCACACATCGCCAATTTCGACGATCTCGATCCGCTCGACGCCGAGCCCGCGGTCGATCTTATCCGCGTCAATCCCGGCAGCGCGCTGCCCGGCGACGCCGACCTCATCGTGCTCGCCGGCGCCAAGGCGACAATCGCCGATCTAAGGACGCTGCGTGCGGCCGGCTTCGACATTGACATCGCGGCCCATGTGCGCCGTGGCGGCTTCGTCCTCGGCCTGTGCGGCGGTTATCAGATGCTCGGACGCAGTGTCGCCGATCCGGATGGCATCGAAGGCCCGCCCGGCAAAGTCGAAGGCCTTGGCCTGCTCAATGTCGATACCGTCCTCTCCGCCGACAAACGCCTCGAACCGGTGCACGGCGCCACCGCCGACGGCGCACCGTTTGCCGGCTACAAAATGCACATCGGCATCACCGATGGGCCGGACCGCGCGCGGCCGTTCGCGCGGCTCGCTGACGGATCGCCTGAGGGCGCGACCGCACCGAGCGGACGTGTCGCCGGCACCTACGTGCATGGGCTGTTGGCCGACGACCGGCAGCGCGCGGCATGGTTGGCGCGCCTGTCGGCAGGACCGTCACGCGTGGCCTACGACGATTTGATCGAACGCACGCTCGATGCGCTCGCCGCGCACCTTGCCGCCCATCTCGATCTCGACCGACTGCTCACACTGGCACGATAAAACAAACGGCAGCCAGCGACGCGACAAGCACCAACAAGGTGGCGTCGGCGCTGCGATAAAGCGCGAGCGCACGGCGAATGTCGGCTGCCGTCGCGTCGCGGCGCCCCTGCCCCATCGTGGCGTCGTCAACGACAACGCCGCCGTAGACACGCGGACCGGCAAGCGACAGGCCAAGCGCGCCGGCCATCGCGGCTTCCGGATAGCCGGCATTGGGTGAGCGGTGCTTTGGCGCATCGCGCACCACCGCGCGCCAGGCCGGCCCAGGCGCGTCATCGCCGTGCATCGCCGCCGCCGTGACGATCAGCAGCGCAGTCAGCCGCGAGGCCGGCAAGTTGACCAGATCGTCGAGCCGCGCCGCTGCCCAGCCAAATGCCTCGTGCCGCGACGTGCGATGGCCGATCATACTGTCCGCGGTGTTGATCGCCTTGTAGAGTGCCACGCCGGAGAGCCCACCAATGATCAGCCACAGCACCGGCGCGACCACGCCATCGGAGAAATTCTCGGCAAGACTTTCGATGGCCGCGCGCGCAACACCGGCCTCGTCGAGCGCGCCGGTATCGCGGCCGACAATTCGAGCGACGGCGCGGCGGCCGGCTTCGATGCCGTCTTGCTCAAGCGCGAGTGCGACATCGGCCACGTGCTGGCGCAAGCTGCGCTGCGCGAGGAGCGTCGAGGCGGCGAGCGCAACGAACAACGCTCCGAACGGCAGACGAAAAAGTGCGCTCTGCAGGATCAGGGCAATCGCGCCGACGATCGCACAAAGGATCAAAACTGCGCACACGCCGGCGCCGCGGCGGTGCCGCGGCGTATCCGTCTCGCGATTAAGCGACCGGTCGAGCGCCTCGATAAGCCAGCCCATCCAGGTGACCGGATGGCCGATCGCGCGCAGCAACGCCTGCGGATAGCCAACCGCGAGCTCGATCAGCATGGCCAAAAAGGCGAGAAAGAGCGCGAAAGCGACCGGCATGTTTCAGTTAAGCGGTGACACAGAACCGCTCCTCCATGGCGGCGACCTTACCGCCGCCCGGCGCCTGTTTCCCGGCGCGCCGCAACCTTTCATCGACCTGTCGACCGGGATCAATCCTCATCCCTATAGGCTGCCGCACTTTTCGGCGGATTTATTCGAGCGCCTGCCGGCACAGGCCGCAACCGCCGAACTCTCCGCCATCGCCGCGCGGGCCTACGGCGCACCGGCGGCGGCTCACATCGTGCCAGCGCCCGGCACGCAAATTCTGCTGCCGCTCGTTGCCGGGCTGCTTCGCCCCGGACGTGCCGCCATCATATCGCCGGCCTATGGCGAATTGGCCCACGCCGCCGCGCTCGCCGGACATAAAGTCGTCGCCGTCGGCGACCTCGCCGCGGCCGGCAACGCCCGGCTTGTCTTCGTCGGCAACCCAAACAACCCCGACGGTCGACTGTTTGCCGCGGCCGATTTAATCCGTCTCGCCAAAGATTTGCATGCGCGTGGCGGAATGCTGGTCGTCGACGAAACCTTCATGGACGTCGGGCCGCCGGGCGCGAGTCTCGCGCCGGAGCTAGGCCGCAACCGCAGCAACATCATCGTGCTGCGCTCGTTCGGCAAGTTTTTCGGGCTGGCGGGCATCAGACTCGGCTTGGCGCTGGCCGCGCCACCGATCGCGGCGCGCATCGCCGCAATGCTTGGACCATGGGCGGTGTCCGGACCGGCACTCGCCGCGGGCGCGAAAGCGCTGGCCGACACGGCTTGGATCGAGCGAACGCGCCACCGTCTCGCCAACTCGGCCCAGAGGATCGATGCCCTGCTGACCGCGTCCGGATTCACCGCCCTTGGCGGTACGGATTTGTTCCGACTCGTTCGCGTGGCAGGAGCAAACAAACTGTTTCGCCATCTCGGCCGTGCGGGCATTCTGGTGCGCATCTTCCCGGAGCATCCCGATTGGGTCCGCTTTGGCCTGCCGGCGAACGAGTCCGCCTGGCAGCGATTGCAGGATGCACTGGCCGCGTACCCGCGCCGTCGCTAGAACCTTGCACGAGAAGGACGATGGCAGCCATGGCTGCCGTGACCGCAGGCTTTCTCGTTTCGCTCGCAGCTCTGGTGGGGACCTTGTTTGCCCACTGGGCTGCTGCATCCGCAGCGATTTCGTTCTAAGCTTCGCGCATGAGCGCATCGTCACAGTCGCGCGGCGCAAGCCCTCGCGCACCGGCGAGAGAGCCGGCCGAGTTCGATCATGCGTTCCGCGCAAGACTACGCGATCTCCTGCTCTGGCGCCGCGATGTCCGCCGCTTCCGTGGCGATCCGCTGCCAAGCGGCGCCTTGGACGCGCTGATCGAGCTTGCCTGCCTGGCTCCCTCGGTGGGCCTGAGTCAGCCCTGGCGTTTTGTCATCGTCGATGACGCGGCGCGGCGCGCGGCGATTCAGCGTAATTTCGAGACCTGCAACGCCGCGGCGCTCGCCGCGCAACACGGCGAACGCGCGGAACTTTATGCACGGCTCAAGCTCGCCGGCCTTAAGGAAGCGCCGTGTCATCTTGCCGTGTTCGCCGACCGCGCGACCGCGCAGGGGCACGGCCTTGGGCGCCACACCATGCCGGAGATGATTGAATATTCGGCGGTCACCGCCGCGCACACGATTTGGCTCGCGGCGCGCGCACAGGGCATCGGCATGGGCTGGGTCTCGATCCTCGATCCACGGGCAGTCACAGAAATCCTCGCGGTGCCGCCGCACTGGAAATTCATCGGCTATTTCTGTCTCGGCTATCCGCAGACCGACGATACCGTTCCCGAGCTGGAGCAAAGCGGCTGGGAGCGACGGCGGCTGCCGGGGTCGGTCGTGATCCGCCGCTGAAGACGGCCGGCAGCGCCCGTCAAGCTTAACGCGCGATATCGGCGCTGTACCAAAACAGGGCAGATAAGCTGGCACCTGCCTTGCTCTCCCAACCAAGGCTTGCCGCATTTTGCCGAACGCAGCTCACGTGGCTCGGCGCCCGCGGACAGCTTGTCGCCAATCGTGCCGCGCGACGCGACCGAACGGAATCGCGACGCACGCAAGGGAGAGTACCGTGCGAACCTTCGCCTGTGCCGGAGTGCTACACGCTTCGCGACTGAGAGTCCTTGCCGGCGCCGTGCTCGCGCTGCCGCTCATCACACTTACAAGTGTGCATCCGGCTCAGGCCAAAGGAATCAGGCTCGACAGCTGCGTCGGCAGCTGGCACGCAAGCGGCTGCGCAACGATCTGGGCGCCGCTCGAAGACCCTAACATCCGGAAAGTGCCTCAGCCGGGTAACGATGCGGAACGCGCACGCGCCATAGAGCAGGACCGGCGCTGGGTGGCGCGTTGCCGGCCGACGCTGCGGCAAGACCGTTACGGCGTCCCGCGGTACCAATTCGCTCGGCCCGGCTGCGAATTCGGCGTCGGCGAGTTTTAATCGCACCTGCTCGCGCGTCGTGCGCTGATCCCAGCACCCAATCTCACGCTGCAGCCGGAAGGGCTGCGCGTGTGAGCAGGCCGGTAATACTGCAACGAAGACGGTCAGAAGACCAATAATTTGACGCAAGGACGGCCCGGCGGTGTACCGCCGCGAGAGATCTACGACCGGGCGGCCGACTAAACTCTAATCTATGTGTATTTTTGCGTGGCGGATAATCTTCTCCCACTTCGCCGAGTCAGCCTGGATTCGCGCAGCGAATTTTTCAGGAGAAGACACAATCGAATAGATGAAACTGGGCTCAAGGAATTTTTTTCGGAATTCCGGATCGCCAAAGATTTTCTGTGTCTCGGCGTTTAGTTTTTCGACGACATCCCGCGGCGTACCTTTCGGCGCGACGAAGCCATACCACGAGCCCGCTTGATAACCGGGCAGTCCACTTTCGGCCAGCGTCGGCACATTGGGGAACCGCGCAATCCGCTCCGTCGAGCCAAATCCGAGCACCTTGAGTTGGCCCGCCTGCCACGCCGGCGCCACCAGACCGATGCTGACGATCATCATCTGAATGTGGCCGCCGAGCAGGTCGACAATGGCAGGCGCCGCGCCATGATAATGGACCGCCGTGAACTTGGCGCCGGTCGTCTCCTCGATGAGCACAATGTTGAGGTGACCGCTCGTCCCGATGCCGAAGGTGCCATAATTGAGCACGCCGGGCTTTTGCTTGCCGAGCGCGATGAGGTCGGCGAACGTCTTCACCGGAACTGACGGGTGAACGACCAGCGCTTGCGGGCTGATGCCGAGGCCGGTGATCGGCGCGAAGTCGTTGATCGGGTCGTATGGAAGCTTGCTGTGGATGTACGGATCCGTGACGAACGTAGCGTCAGCGCTGACAAGCAGGGTGTAGCCGTCGGGCGGCGATTTGGCGACATATTCGACGCCCACCAGGCCCCCGCCGGCCGGCTTGTTTTCAACAATGACGGGCTGACCCCAGGCCTCTGATAGTTTTTTTGCGAGCGCGCGGCCGAGGATATCGGTGATGCCGCCAGCCGAATACGGCACGACGATGCGAACGGGTCTGCTCGGGTAGATATCGGCCGACGCCGGTCCGGTGCCGACAACCCCATTCGCCAGCGTCGCGAGCAGCGCCGCCACCGCATTGCGCTTCGTTATCTCGATCTGGAACAAACCCGATCTCCCAATGGCCAGCGGACGGCGCGGAAATGCGACGCCCAGCGAATCCAGGCTGATAGTTGCGACTGTCCTACGGCCGGCGCGACAGCGCAACCGTCCGGCCGACGTCGGCCCGCGCGCGCCTTGCCACAGGGCGTATGCACTTTTCTTGACATCGTCATACTGATGGCGGAAAGTGCAGATCGCCGCCGTCGGGGCGGCATGAATTTCGGCTGGGCCCGGTTGTCTTGGGCCCGGTTGTCTGTTGGGGGCGTTCATGGCGCTGCGAACGGTCGCGGCGACAGTCATCCTGTTGTCCTTTGTATGTTCGGAGGCTTGGTCGCAATCCGGGCCGGTACCGCAGCCGTCACAAGGCTCGCCCCGCGCTACACCAGACGCGGCCGTCGCTTTGCCGTCCATCCAGGTCACGGCGCCGAAACACGCAAAGCAGACAACGCCAAAGCGGAAACAGGCGTCTCGGCAGGCCGCGCCGGCGCAACCGGCCTTACCGGCGCCGGCGACAGCTAACCCAATGTCAAACGTCGCGGGTGGTCCGCCAACGCCACCGACGACCGCGAGCCAGATGACGGTGTCCGGACAGGAGCTGAACGAGCGCGCGGTGACGCAACCCGGTCAAATCCTCGAGGCCGCACCAGGCTTGGCGGTAATTTCTCACGCCGATGGCGGCAAGGCCAACCAGTATTACCTGCGCGGTTACAATCTCGATCACGGTACCGATTTCGCGGTGTTCGTCGATGACATGCCGATCAATCTGCCGACGCATGCGCACGGCCAGGGCTATGCCGATCTCAATTGGCTGATGCCGGAAACAGTGAACAGCCTCAACATCCGCAAGGGCCCATATTTCGCCGACGTCGGCGACTTCGCCAGTGCGGGCTCGCTGTTTCTCAATCTGCGCGACAGCGTCGACAAACCTATCGTCTCCGTGACGGCAGGCAGCTTCGACTATGAGAGATATTTCGCAATGGGATCGACCAAGCTCGATGGCGGCTCATTGCTCTATGCCGGAGAGTCCGATTTTTATAACGGTCCATGGGACACGCCCGATCATATGCACAAGTACACAGGCATGTTGCGCTACAGCCAGGGCACGGCGACCGACGGCTTCTCCGTCACCGCGATGGCTTATTCCAACACATGGACCACAACCGAACAGGAACCGCTGCGCGCGATCCAATCGGGACTGATCGGGCTCTACGGCGAAATCGACCCGACGGACGGCGGCGACACGAGCCGCTACTCGCTGTCGGCGCGCGTAGCACAGTCCGACGACGCCGGTTCGTGGAAGGCGAATGCCTATCTGGTCAAGTACGAGATGGACTTATTCAACGACTTCACCTGGTTTCTGACCAATCCCATCGATGGCGACCAGTTTCAGCAGCACGACGACCGCGTTTTCGGAGGCGCCGGCGCTTCCCGGACGTTCAATGGAACGTTGTTCGGTCGCCCCACCGAAACAGTCGTTGGATTTCAGACGCGTTATGACGACATCAACCTTGCGCTGAACAATACGGTTGCGCAGCAATTCCTGTCGGCGACGCTGGCGGATCATGTCAACGAAGCCAACGCCGGCATCTATGCCGAGAATACGGTCCATTGGACCAACTGGTTCAGCACCACGCTGGGCTGGCGCGGCGACTATTATGACGCCTCGGTCGACTCGATCCTGCAGCCGGCAAATTCTGGGAAAGACAGCGCGGCGATCGGCAGTCCTAAACTTCGAATCGTGGTTGGTCCGTTCTACAAGACGGAATTCTTCATCGGCTCCGGCATGGGCTATCACAGCAACGACGCGCGCAGCACGGTCATCACCGAAGTGCCGGGCGATCCGACGACGCCGGAAGCCGCCTCGCCATTTCTGGTCCGCTCTCGCGGCGCCGAGATTGGCGTTCGCACCAAGATCGTGCCCGGCCTCGACAGTTCGGTCAGCCTCTTTACACTTCACCAGGCTTCGGAGCTGTTCTTTGACGGCGATACCGGCGAGACCGTTGCGGGATTGCCGAGTCAGCGCACTGGCGTCGAATTCACCAATGACTATCGTCTCGCCAGTTGGCTACATATCGATGCCGACTTGGCGCTCACGCGCGCACGCTTCATCGGCTTCGACTATGCGCAGGAAGCGACCTACGCGTCGCTTGCCGGCTATCCGCAGTCGCAGATCGGCAACGCACCGGGCAATTACATATACAACGCACCCTGGATGGTAGCGTCGGCAGGAATCACGCTTGGCGACAAAACCGGCTGGTTCGGCGATTTGCGCTGGCGTTACATCAGTTCGCGCCCGCTGACCGAGGACGGCGCCTTCTGGTCGCCGCCATCGAGTATCTTCAATGGCCAAATCGGCTATCGCTTCGACAACGGCTGGCGTATCCAGCTCGACGGTCTCAATCTTCTCAATTCACAAGCGCCCCAGGCAGAGTACGCCTATGGCTCGTTGCTCAAGACTGACGGCTTATTTGCAACGTGCAATTCGCCCGCACCGCCGCCAAAAGCAGTCTGCCAGAACGGCGTCATGGATTACGCGCTTCACCCGATCGAACCTCTCGCAGTTCGACTGACCGTCGCGGCGACATTTTAATTATTAATCCGCGGCGACGATCCTCACGTAAAAGTCGATGAACTCGGCGCAATCAACCAACTTACGCCCGCAAATTTGGCTTAAATTGTCTGAGGTCGAAGCGACATCTTTTTTGGCGCGGTTGTCAGATTTTGCACAGCAGGCTACCGTCGATGCGACAGAAAAGTTTTTCGTAACGAACAGGGGCGACGTCATGGCGAATATTAGTTGGAAGCGAGGCATCAGCGGACAGTTCAACGACGCGCAGGATTGGAGCAGCAATTCGGTGCCGACGCCTAATGACAACGTCGCGATCAATGCTCGCGGCACCTACACCGTCACAGTAAGCGCCAATGAAACCATCAGATCGCTGACGACGATCAGTACCGCGACGCTTGCGATCACCGGCGGTCACAGGCTCACGGTCACGAACGGCACAACCGGAACCGGCGCCAGCGCCGGCACCATCAGTATTGCGGACAGCGGCGCGCTCGAGACCGGCGGTACGTTCCAGAATACCGGAAGGATCAACCTCAATTCGACCGGTCACGCCACCGATTTCGTCATCGCGAACAATACCCTTCTGACCGGCGACGGCGTCGTCCAGTTGAGCGACAACTCACACAACGTCATCGAAGGGTTGCCATCCCGATTCCCGTTTCCCTTCTTCTCTTTCCTGTTCGCAACCACGCTCACCAATGTGAGCAATACTATCGAAGGCTCCGGCACGATTGGCCCTAATCTTGTGCTGGATAACGAGGCAAAGATCATCGGCAACGGCGTCAATGCCGGCCTGATCCTCAACACCGGCTTCCATACCATAACAAATTCCGGCGTGATCGAAGGCACGTCAGCGCAAGGCGTCACCATCGTCAGCAATGTCACGAACACCGGGCTGCTCGAAGCGTTCGGGCCGGACGCGAGCTTGACCATCGACGGCGCCGTCAACAATACGACGCGACTCGTTTTCCCGATCACTAGGCATACCGGAATCGTCGAAGCGTCCGGTGACGGCGCCCACGTCAACCTTTCCAGCGCGACCATCAACGGCGGAACGCTATCGCTCGGCGCCGGCAGCATTGCCGAAACCGTCGCGGACAGCGGCCAGAGTGTGCTCTCCAACCTCGCCGTGACCGGCAGCGGCACAGTCGAGGCTAATTCGCTCAGCACGCTGAGCATCAACAACAGCACCATCGGTACGACCAGCACGCTGATGTCGAACGGCCTCGGCAGCGCAGTCATCGTCAATGGCAACGTCGGCGCCGTGTCGACCACGATCGACGGCGGCGATGTCGAATTCGGCGGCTCGTCCGCGGCAAATGTCAACTTTACAGCCGGCGCCGCCGGCACCCTGAAGCTTGATTCGACCTTCAGCGGCACGGTATCCGGCTTTGCCGGGCAAGTGCCGACCAGTTTTTCCAACATGTTTGTTTTCGGCGACAGCTCGGTCGATGTCGGCGCGCTGCAATTCCTGTCGCCGGACCTCGGCGATCCGAACCTGACCACGCGCCTGCAAAACGCGCTGGCAAACGGCGGGACGGATTCGCCGGTCGGGGTCGGCGAAATGAACGTTCAATACCTCGCCGCCATGTTCGGCCTGACTCTCAGCACTGCATACACGACCAATGGCGTCGTTGGCGGCGGCGGAACCGACTACGCGATCTCGGGCGCGTTGGACGCCGCCGATATGGGCGGCGGCTCGGATATCGGCAACGGCGGCCTGACGAACTCCTTTCAGGAGAGCACCGGCGTGATCAATCCGGCCGTCCTGTCGACGGTCGACCAGATACAAGCCTATCTAAATTCCACCGGCGGCGTTGCGGATTCTTCGGCGCTCTACATCATCAGTTCCGGCGCCAATGATTCTGCCTACGTGAGGGGCCTGTCTTCGTCGGAACAGGTGCAGGATGATTATCTTGCGCCGCAGGCGCAGACGCTTGCCAACGAAATCATAGCGCTGTTCGATGCCGGCGCTCGCCACATCATCGTCAACGATGTAGGCAACAATGCCAACGCATCGAGCGATTATTCGCGTTATCTGTATGATGACCTCGACGCTGCCGGCGTTTCTTATATCAAGAGCGACGTCCATGAGATGTCGCAGACCGTGCAGGACAATCCCGGAAATTACGGGTTCACCTCGACGACCGTGTCCACCAACGATCCGGCGCTCATCGAGCCTGATTCCAACAGCAGCGACGGCGATCAGAAAGGTTACGGCCTGTGGGGCGCCGACACCACGTCACAAGAATCAAGCACCGTACCGCTCATCGACCAGTATTCCTATCTGCAGCAGCCCGATAATCCGCAGCAACCGGTCAGCCCGGAGGAAACCAATTTCTTCGCCGACGATCAGCACTTTTCCGACGCCGGCCAGAGGATCGAGGCCTCGTTCGAGTACAATCTGGTTGCGGATGACGCGATTGACCTGACAAACCTGACATACGATCCCGCCCACACGAGCGTCAGTTTTTCCGGTACGACAACCGGCGGCACTCTGACGGTCTCCAACGGCGTCGACAGTGTGAATATCGCGCTACTCGGCAACTATACCGCGGCGGCCTTCACCACCGCGAGCGATGGCGCAATCGCGGCCGACCACACCACCGGCACGCTGATTCTCGATACCGGTGGCAATCCGCAGTTGTTGTTGGCGACAGCGCCGCACTGATTCCGGCGACAGCGAATACCGGGACGTTCCGGTCATTGCGAGCAAGATAAGAGGCGGCTTCGATGAAGTCCGGCGCGTCTGCGCGGCCCCATTGGGGATTTGCGCAGACGCTATGGCTTGGGCGTACGTTCGTTGCGGGCAACGCAAAGCGTGCGACCCATGTCCGCTGACTTTGAAAGCGGACACGGGCCGATGCCTAAAGCCTGTTCGTCGGGAATCGGTGCGCGTTGGAAGCTGCGCGCGCCCGTTATTGCTGCTCAGGGCTGCCCGAACGCGCCGTCGTTTCGGGATGGTGCCTGGCGGCGCTCGAACCTCCAGGAGGGATATGCCCGGACAGATAACGTGCGACAATTTTCGGATCGAGCTGCTTGTAGGCGCTATCCGGCAGGCGATGCCAGACCTCGTCCTTGCCAAACATGGCGATGCCGAGATAGCCGCGCACCGTCAGCGTCTGCCCATCGGGGCTGACCGTCATCAAGGCGTGATAGATTTCGCCGTCGCGCGGATCGAGGATGTTGCCGTCCTTGTATTTCAGTCCGGTCCGCTTCATTCCCCTGATCAGCGGCAGGCCGAGCATCGGCTGATCCTTGCGGTCGTCCTTGCAGTTCGTGCAAACTTCGTCGGGCCGGTCGCCCGGCCGCACGGTGAATTTCGCGATGACGCCCTCGTAGAGGCCGTTGTGCTCAAAAAACAAGAACCAGCCGACCGACTTGCCGGTGTCCTCGTCGATCTTCTGCCACAGACCGGTCACGGCTGGTTCCGCGGCGGCGGCGTTGACGGCAAAAAGCAGCGCCACGGCCGCCAATGCGAATACTCGAAAATGCGCGATCATCGGGGCTCCGTTTATTAGCTCTCTGGCCGAATCGAAATAATACCCTTGGTGCCGCAGAAATACTCGCGCCACAATGAGGAGATTTAACGACGTATTTTCGACGATCCGCCGGTCATTCGCCGGCGGAAAGTTCCGCTTTTTCAAGCGGTTGGCAAGGCAGCCCCATGTGCCGTGCCGGCCGGCGCATCGGCGTCGCGCCGCTCCGCCTGCAAGTCCGCCAGAATCTGCGCGACGATCTCGCGTGGCCGCGGCGCAATCGAAACGACCACCGGATTTTCGTCGAGACCCGGCTCTTCGAGCGCCTCGAACTGACTTTTCAGCAGGCTTGCCGGCATGAAATGCTCGTGGCGCGTGGCGACGCGGCGTGAGATCAGGTCGAGATCGCCCTTCAAATACACAAGCCGTACGTCGGGCCTGTTGCCGATGATGACGGCGCGGTAGCGGCGCTTGAGCGCCGAACAAGCAATCACGACATGGGCACGAGCGAGCCGCGCCTGATCGACGAAGTCGGCGATGGCGATGAGCCACGGCGCGCGATCTTCGTCAGTCAGCGGGATGCCGGCATGCATTTTGTCGATGTTGCGGGCCGGGTGAAACCAGTCGCCGTCCTCGAAATCCCAACGCAACGCCAGCGCGAGCTGACTGCCGATAGTGGACTTTCCGCTTCCTGAAACCCCCATGACCACGAGCACCGAAGGCGCCACCGCGGCTTCGACCAAACTGGTCCGCTGCTCCGCAACCACCTCCACGTCTGCCTGGGCCATATCCATATTCAAACTCCACTCCCGGCGCTCATGCGATCGGCCGCCATTGCTGGCCACTGCGCAAAAACAGACGCTGCGCCGCGTTCGGCCCGTCGCTGCCCGCTTTATAGGTGCACAGATCGCGTCCGCCCGCCTCGCGCCAGGCTTTGAGAATCGGATCGACGGCGCGCCACCCGGCCTCGATGTCGATGGCGCGCTGAAACAGCATCTGATCGGCAGTCATGCAGTCGTAGATCAGGGTTTCGTAGCCGGTCGACGGCGCGGCGGCGAAATAGTCCTCGTATTTGAAATTCATCCGCACGTTTTCAATGCGGATTTCTGGACCGGGGATTTTGGCGTTGAAATGCAGCGCCGCGCCCTCGTCGGGTTGGATGCGCAGCACCAGAAGATTCTGCGCCAGGTTATCGACCGGCATGTCGCGAAACAGCGCGAGCGGCGCGCTCCGAAATCTGATGGCGATCTCGGTCTTCCGCGCGCCGAGCGCCTTGCCGGTGCGCAGATAGAACGGCACGCCCGCCCAGCGCCAGTTATCGAGTGCGAGCCGCATGGCGACATAGGTTTCGGTAACGCTCTGCGGTGCGACGCCGGCCGCGGCGCGGTAGTCGGAGACGTCTTTGCCGTCAACGCGGCCGGCAACATATTGGCCGCGCACCACGTCAGTGAAAAGCTTTTCCTGCGCCAGTGGCTGGATCGACTCGATCGCCTTGAGCTTTTCGGTGCGCACCGCGGAGGCCTCGAAACAGGTCGGCGGCTCCATGGCGGTCAGCGCCAAAAGCTGGAACAGATGATTGGGCACCATGTCGCGCAGCGCGCCGGTGTGGTCGTAGAGCTTGCCGCGGTTCTCCACTGAGACCGTCTCGGCCACCGTAATCTGCACGTGATCGATATGGTGCCGGTTCCAGATCGGCTCGAACATGCCGTTGGCAAACCGCAACACCATGATGTTCTGGACTGTCTCCTTGCCGAGATAGTGATCGATCCGATAAATCTGATGCTCAGCGAAGGCGTGCAGCAAGTCAGCATTCAGCGCGCAGGCCGACTTGAGATCGAAACCGAACGGTTTTTCGATGATGAGCCGCCGCCAGCAGCCGTTTTCCGCGGCAAGGTCGGTCTCGCCAAGGTGGCGCGCGACGGGAGCGAACAATTCCGGCGGCGTCGCCAGATAAAACAGGGCATTGCCCCGCGTGCCTGCGCTGCGGCCGAGCTCGGCGAGTTGACTTTTAAGTCGATCGTAGGTTGCGAGGTCGTCGAAATCGCCGCGCACATAGCGGCAATGGCGAAGCAGCGTATCGACCGTCTTCGCCTCGACGCCATCGGTGGCGAATTCCTTGAGCGCCGCACGCATGCGATCGCGGAATTCGTCGCCGGACCATTCCGCACGCGCCACGCCGACGAGCGCGAAGCCATCGGGCAACAGCTTGCCGGCCGCAAGATTATAGAGCGCGGGAAACAGCAGCCGCTTGGTGAGATCGCCGGCCGCGCCGAAGATGACGAAGGCGCAAGGATCGGCAGGACGCGGCGCGGGTCGGGTTGCGGCAGCGATGCCGGGCGCGGCGACGTCCATGCTCAGGACCCTTTCGCTTCGACGTGTCCCCCAAAGCCTTTACGCATCGCCGACAATATCCGGTCGGCAAAGCCGTGGTCGTCGCGCGAGCGGAAGCGCGCGTAGAGCGCAGCCGAGAGCACGTTCGCCGGCACCGCCTCCTCGATCGCCGCCATCACGGTCCAGCGGCCCTCGCCCGAGTCCGCGACCACGCCGGTGTATTGTTCAAGCTTCGGATCGCCCGCCAGCGCGATCGCGGTGAGATCCAGCAGCCATGACGAAATCACGCTACCGCGCCGCCACACCTCGGCGATGTCGGCGACATCGAGATCGTAGCGTTCGTCCGGCGGCCGCGCGTCGGAGGTGGCGCCTTTGAGAATGGCGAAGCCCTCCGCGTAGGCCTGCATCATGCCGTACTCGATGCCGTTGTGGATCATCTTGACGAAATGGCCGGCGCCGCACGGGCCGCAATACATGTAGCCCTGTTCCGGGCGCGGATCGCGTCCGTCGCGGCCGGCCGTGCGCTCGATGTTGCCGAGGCCAGGCGCAAGCGCGGAGAAAATCGGATCGAGATGATCGACGATCTTTTTATCGCCGCCGATCATCAGACAATAACCGCGATCAAGCCCCCACACGCCGCCGCTGGTGCCGGAATCGACGTAATTGATGCCCTTCTCCTTCAGCGAGCGAGCGCGGCGTACATCGTCCTTGTAGAAGCTGTTGCCGCCGTCGATGACAATGTCGCCGGATTGCAGCACACCGCGCAGCTCGTTCACCGCATCCTCGGTGGCTTCGCCAGCCGGCAGCATCAGCCAGATGGCGCGCGGGGTGCTGAGCTTTGCCGCCAAGTCCTTGAGGCCACTGCTGCCGACAGCGCCCTTTTTGGCGAGCGCCGTTACCGCATCGGCACTGCGGTCATAGACGACGCACGAATGACCGTGGCGCTGCAGGCGCTGCACGATGTTACCGCCCATGCGGCCGAGACCAACGACACCGAGCTGCATACGCCTACCTCATCGCAACGCTGCTTGCGTTGCCGCGCTGAGCGCGGCGATACCGGCATCAAGATCATGGGACAGGTGCGCGCGCAGCACGCGGCGGCCGTGCTCCGCCAGCACGCTTAGATCGCCGCGCGCCTGCGCGGCCTCGATCACCCCGAAGCTCGCCTTGCGGCCTGGAATCTTTACGTCCTCGGCTGCGTCGGCGGTGATTTGCAGAAACACGCCGGAATTAGGCCCGCCCTTGTAGGCCTGGCCGGTCGAGTGCAGATAGCGCGGACCGAATTGCAGGCAGGTAGCGACCTGCTTGCTGTCGCGGACCTCCGTGCGCAGCTTTTGCAGCGCGCGGATGTGGGCGTCGCTGCGTTCGAGATAGGCCAACACAGCAAAATAATCGCCGACGTGTAGGCGGCCGAATTGCGCGCGCAGCCAACTTTCCAGCGTGGAATTGGCGCCAGCCTGCCGCAAAGCCTGGGCGTTGCGCTCGTCGGTGTAGAGCGCGATGCCGTTTTGCTTGAACACCGGCTTGTCGGCGGCGAGCGTGCCGCTCTTCTCGTAAGCATCGGTCAGCTCACGCGCCGCGATTTTTGCGGCCTCTACGTCCGGTTGATCGAACGGATTGATGCCGATGATCGCGCCCGCCACGGCGGTCGCCATTTCGAAGCGGAAGAATTCCTGTCCTAGATTTTTCTTCGACGTGACACCGATCCGCACCACCGGCTGTCCGGCTTTTTCCAGCGCATCGATGGCTTTGTCCTGGGCGATATCGGGCTGCGCGGTATCGCGGACATGGATGAACAACCGGTGCGCATCGTAAACCGAAGGCGGCCCGAGCAGCTCATCGGCGATCGGGATAACGCCCTTGCCGTGCTTGCCGGTCGATTCCGCAAAGAGCTGCTCGGCCCAAGCGCCGAACGAGTCGAGCGCCGGCGAAGAAACAATTGTGACCTTGTCGCGGCCCGCCAGCGCCAGAACGCCGATGACGACACCAAGCTCAACGCCGGGGTTTTTCCCCAGCGGCACTTCGGGCCCGCATGAGCGCGCCATAAGGCGCGCGGATTCCAGAAAAGCGCGCACGTCGTGACCAGTGGCGGCGAGCGGCACGGTACCGAACGCGGACAATACCGAGTAGCGTCCGCCGATACTCGGAATGCCGTGAAACACCCGGTGAAAACCGGCCTTGGTTGCGTGCTTTTCCAGCGCCGAGCCGGGGTCGGTGATGGCGACGAAATGGCGCGCCGCATCCTTGGCGCCGATGACATCGGCCGCTTTCTCGAAAAAATAGCCCATCAGCACATTCGGTTCGAGCGTCGTGCCGGATTTACTCGATACGACGAACAGCGTGCGCGCCAGATCGATTTTTTGCTCGAAGCTTTTCACCTGCGCCGGATCGGTGGAATCGAGCACGTGCAGCTTCGGAAAACCGGGCGCCGAGCCGAGCGTCTTGCCCAGCACTTCCGGACCGAGGCTTGAGCCGCCCATGCCGAGCAGCAGCACATCGCGGAAGCCTTGGGCCTTCACCTCGGCGGCGAACTCGTGCAGGCTTGGCATATCGCGCAACTGCGCATCGATCACGTCGAGCCAGCCGAGCCAATCCGCCTCACCGTTTCCGGTCCATAGCGTGGCGTCCTCGTCCCACAAGCGGCGGATGTTGCCCTTTGTGCGCCACGCCTCCGTGGCTTCGCCAACTGCTTTCTTGAGCGCCGCGGGCAACGCGACGCTCTGGCCGTCAAGCGCCTCCCCCAACATGCGGCTGCGCTTTTCGGCGAGCACCCCATTGAGCTTGTCGAATGAATCGCAGAACAGCGTTACGCCATCCGCTTCAAGCGCGGCCGTGACCGCATCGAGCGAGACGCCGGCTCGATCGAGCGCCGCCAACGTCTGTTCCGCAGCGCCGACATCCGCCGTCACCGTATCGCGCACCGTGCCGTGGTCGCGGAATGCGTCCATGGTTTTTTCCGGCATGGTGTTGACGGTTTCGGGACCTATCAATTCGTCGACGTAGAGCACGTCGCTGTAAGCCGAATTTTTCGTACCGGTCGAGGCCCACAGCAATTGCTGCGCGCGCGCATCGTGTTTCTTTAAGTGCTCCCAGCGCTCGCCGGCAAAACGGTGCTGCCAGCGCCGATAGGCGAGCTTGGCGTTGGCGACCGCGACTTTGCCGCGCAAGGCTTCGAGCTGGCTGCGCTCGGCCGCATTTGGCGCACGCGCGGCGGCTTCGTCCAACAGTTTGTCGACCGCGGTGTCGATGCGGCTGACAAAGAAGCTCGCCACACTGGCGATGCGATCAACCGGCTTACCGGCGGCGACGCGCTGTTCGAGCGCGCTCAAATGCGCTTCGACCACGTCCTCGTAAACGCTCTGCGCGAACAACAGGGTGATGTTGATGTTGAGCCCTGCGGCGAGCAGCTGATGAATCGCCGGAATGCCGGCCTTGGTGGCCGGCACCTTGATGAAAATATTCGGCCGCGCGACCGTGGCCCACAGCCGTCGCGCCTCGTCGATCGTGCCGGCGGTGTCTGCCGCCAGATAGGGCGAGACTTCGAGGCTGACGAAACCGTCTCGCCCTTCGGTCCGGTCGTAGAGCGGGCGCAGCATGTCGGCGGCGGCGGCAATATCGGCGGTGGTGAGGCGTTCGTAGATCGTGCTCACCGACGCGCCGTTTTCGCCGACCATGCGGGCGATCTCGGAGTCATAAGTACCCGTCTCGCCGATCGCCTTCTCAAAAATTGACGGGTTCGACGTGATGCCGGCGAGACCGTCTTTGTCGATCAGTTGTTGGAGATGGCCGTTCTGAATGATTTCGCGCGACAGAAAGTCGAGCCAGACGGCCTGGCCCTTTTCTGCAAGCGCCCGTAACGGGTTCATGGCTGTTTCCATTTTGCGATCTGCGCCTTGGCGGTCGCAGCGACATTATCCACGGTAAAACCGAAAGCCTTCATCAGATCCTTGATCGGCGCCGACGCGCCGAAGTGATCCAATCCGACCATCGCGCCGTCGGCGCCCACATAGCGCTCCCAGCCGCGCGTCGAGCCGGCCTCGACCGAGACGCGCGCCTTGACGGCCTGCGGCAGCACACTTTGCCGATACGCCTCATCCTGCCGATCGAACAATTGCCAGGACGGCAGGCTGACGACGCGCGCTGCAATATGCTGGCCGGCGAGACTTTCGGCCGCCGCCACGCACAACGCGAGTTCGCTTCCGGTGCCGATCAGGATCACATCGGGCCGGGCATTCGGCGCATCCATCAAAATATAACCGCCGCGCGCCAGTCCCGATGCCGCACCGTAGCGGCTGCGGTCGAGCGTGGGAAGCGGCTGGCGGCTAAGGACGAGACAAGCCGGCGCGTCCTTCAGCCCGGCGATGACCCGCCAGGCTTCGACCACTTCATTGGCGTCGGCGGGCCGCATCACGATCATCCCGGGGACTGAACGAAGGCCGATCAACTGCTCGACCGGCTGATGGGTTGGCCCGTCCTCGCCTAGTCCAATCGAGTCATGAGTGTAGATGTAGATGATCGGCAGACGCATCATGGCGGCAAGCCGCATCGGCGGCCGCATGTAATCGGAGAAGATCAAAAAGCTCGACCCGAACGGACGCAAGCCCTCGAGCGCCAAGCCGTTGAGCACCGCGCCCATGGCATGTTCGCGAATACCGAAATGAAGATTGCGGCCCGCATATTCGCCCGGCTCGAACTCGCCTGCGGATTCAAATTTCAGCGTCGTCTTGGTCGAGGCGGCGAGATCAGCGGCGCCGCCGATCAGCCACGGATAATGCTGCGCGATGGCATTCTCCACCTTGGCGGAGGATTCGCGTGTGGCGAGGCCTTTGGCGTCGGCCGTAAATTCCGGCAAATCCTGATCCCAGTGCGGCGGCGTCGCGCGCTCCGTCATGGCACGCAAGCGCGCGGCGAGCTCGGGATTGCCGTCGCAATAGGCGGCGAATTTCTCATTCCATTGCACGCGCGCCCGGTGTCCGCGCTCGCCGATGCCGGCAGCAAAATGCTCGTAAACGCCATCGGGCACCAGGAACGACGAATCCTCCGGCCAGTCATAGGCGCGCTTGGTGAGGCGGACTTCGTCCACGCCGAGCGGTTCGCCGTGTGCGGCGCTGGTGTCCTGCTTGTGCGGGGCGCCAAACGCGATGTGGCTGTCGACGATAATCAATGTCGGCCGGTCGCTGGTGCGGCGAAACTGCTTAAGCTCTTCGGCGACCGCCTCGGTATCGTTGGCGTCGGCGACGTGGACCACATTCCAGCGGTAGGCGCGAAACCGCGCCGCGACGTTCTCGGTGAACGTAATGCCGGTGCCGCCGTCGATGGTGATGTGATTGTTGTCGTAAATCCAGCACAGATTCGACAGTTGCAGATGGCCGGCGAGCGAGGCAGCCTCGCTGGCGACGCCTTCCATCAGGTCGCCATCGCCGCAGAATGTGTAAATTTTGAAGTCGAAAATCGGAAAATCCGGCCGATTGAACCGGCTCGCGAGCCAGCGCCCACCGATCGCCATGCCGACGCTGTTGCCGCAGCCCTGCCCCAGCGGCCCGGTCGTGGTCTCGACGCCCGGGGTATGGCCATATTCCGGATGGCCCGGGCAACGGCTGCCGAGCTGGCGAAACTGCCTGATGTCATCGAGGCTTACCGCCGGGCGGCCGCTATCGGCCGGATCGCGGACGCGCGCCAGATGCAACAGCGCGTAAAGCAGCATCGAAGCATGGCCGTTCGACAGCACGAAGCGGTCGCGATTGAGCCATTTGGGATCGTCGCAGTCGTAGTTCAGCGCCTCCTGCCATAACGTATAGCCCACCGGCGCCAGCGCCATGGGCGTGCCCGGATGACCGGAATTCGCCTTTTGCACCGCATCCATCGCCAAAGTGCGAATGGTGTCGATGCTTAAGCGGTCAAGGCGTGCGCTCTCATCCACTTGGCCGGGGGCGGCATTGTGCGATTCGCGTCTACGAAAATTCGGTCTGGCCACGAAACCCATCCGTGCTGTTGAAAGTCCTCCCCGCGGACCAACTCGCCGCGTGGGGGTGAGGTTCCAAAACCCCTCCGGCAGGCGGCCCGGACGACGGGACGTATTCCTCTAAGCCGGATATAATAATGGTTCGACAGCGCTTTGAGGCTCATTGCCATGATGCGACCGCGCCCGGCCCGAATGCGCCTGCGAATGCTCTTGGCGATCGGGGCGATGCTTTTGGCCGCGCTAAGCGCCAGCGCGGTCGAAGGTCCGGCAAAGCGGGCCGTCGTGCTCGATGTCAATGGCATCATCGGCCCCGCCATGGCCGATTATATCGTGCGCGAGATCAGGACAGTAGCGGCTTCCGACACCGGCCTCGTCATTTTGCGCATGAACACGCCGGGCGGCCTCGATACCTCAATGCGGCAGATTATCAGCGCCATCCTGGCGTCGCCCGTTCCGGTTGCCACCTATGTGGCGCCGAGCGGCGCGCGCGCCGCCAGCGCCGGCACCTACATTACCTATGCGAGCGCGATTGCCGCCATGGCGCCCGGCACCAATATCGGCGCCGCGACGCCGGTGCAATTGGGCGGCTCGCTACTGCCGGGCGGCACAGATCAAAACTCGAAGACCAAAAGCGGTACGACCGCGGACACTGAAACTCGCAAGATCATCAACGACGCCATCGCCTATATTCGCGGCCTCGCCACGTTGAACAACCGCAACGCCGATTGGGCCGCCGACGCGGTTCGCTCTGCCGTCAGCGTACCGGCCAGCGAAGCGCTGTCGCTGCACGTTATCGACGCCGTGGCAACCGATGTGCCGGATCTCCTTCGCCAGATCGACGGCAAGGTCGTGACGGTCAACGGCAAACCTGAGCGGCTCGCGACCACCGGGCTAAGCATCGTGGATGTGCCGCAGGACTGGCGCACCGAGCTCCTTGGGTTGATCACCAATCCAGACGTTGCCTTCATCCTGATGCTGATCGGCATCTACGGGCTCATTCTCGAATTCTTCAATCCGGGCGCGGTCGCACCGGGACTGGTCGGCACCATTTCGCTCCTGATCGCGCTCTACGCACTCGCCTTCATTCCAATCAATTATGCGGGCGTGGCGCTGGTCATCGTCGGCATCGGACTGATGCTGGCCGAAATTCACATCGGCGCTTTCGGCACGCTCGGCATCGGCGGCATCGGCGCGTTCGTCATCGGCGCGCTGCTGATGTTTCCGGCGCGCGGCACGGGCTTCACGCTGTCGTGGGGCGTCGTGATCGGCGCCGCGCTTGGTAGCGCCGCCCTTATCCTGTTGGCGCTCGCGACGCTGTTGCGTTCGCGCAAGCGGCCGGTCGTCACCGGCAGCGAAGCGCTGATCGGCGCCGAAGGCGAAGCCGTGTCCTGGGACGGCGACGAAGGCCGCGTGCGCGTGCAGGGCGAAATCTGGCGGGCACGGGCTGGCGCACCGCTCGCGGCCGGCAAGCGCATCAAGGTTGTCAAGCGTGATGGACTGATTCTTTGCGTTGAAGCGACGTGACCCGTCCAAGTATTGTTTCCCGAGGAGCACCCCATGTTTTTCGCAGCCGTCACCGTCATCGTCATTCTGATTTTGATATTTCTTTACGCCTCGATCAAAATCCTGCGCGAATACGAGCGCGGTGTCATCTTCACGCTCGGTCGTTTCACCGGCACCAAGGGGCCGGGGCTCATTCTGCTCTATCCGTTTATCCAGCAGATGGTTCGCGTCGACCTGCGCGTCGTGGTCGACGAGGTGCCGCCGCAGGACGTGATCTCGCGCGATAACGTCTCGGTCAAAGTCAGCGCCGTGATCTATTTCCGTGTCGTCGACCCCGAAAAGGCGATCATTCAGGTCAGCAATTACCTTGCCGCCACCAGCCAGTTCGCCCAGACCACGCTGCGCTGGGTTTTGGGCAAGCACGATCTCGACCAGATGCTGGGCGAGCGCGACAAGCTCAATGCCGACATTCAGGACGTGCTCGACAGGCAGACCGAAGGCTGGGGCATCAAGGTCTCCAACGTTGAATTAAAGCGCATCGATCTCGACGAGAGCATGGTGCGCGCCATCGCCCGCCAGGCCGAGGCCGAACGCGAGCGCCGCGCCAAGATCATCAACGCCGAAGGCGAATTTCAGGCCTCGCAAAAGCTGCTTGAGGCCGCTCAGGTGCTCGCGCCGGTGCCGCAAGCCATGCAATTGCGCTACCTCAAGGCGCTGTTCGACATCGCCGGCGATCGCACCTCGACCATCGTGTTCCCGCTGCCAATGGATCTGTTGGAAGCCTTTATGTCCAAAGCGCCGCGGAATTCGTCCGAAACGCATACTTGAAATGCGTACGCCTACGCCACGGGCAACATGAGACAAGACAAGCGGGCCACGTTCCTCGACTGGGTTGCGCTTCGTCTCTCGACTGCCCGGCAAGTCGACGGTCTGTGGGTCGGTATAGCCTTCGCCGGCGAAGCGGCGGAGCCTATTTTTCGTCGTGTCGAAGACGCGCTTTTACTCATTAAAGAAAATGACCGGCTTCGGTACGGTCGTCTCATCCGCGATCTTGAACGCGTATGGGTCCGAGACCTTCCTGGAGCGCTCGGTTCCTTTAATAAGACACTGCGGGCATGTTCGCTCGACAGGGAGTTTGTGCTGGCCGAGACGACGCATCCCGAGTTGATTGCGACAACCATCGTGCACGAGGCTACTCACGCGAGGATCGAGAGTTGCGGCATCGGTTATGAGGAAAAACTGCGGCCACGGATCGAGGCGGCTTGTTTCCGCCGCGAGCTGGCATTTGCGAAGAAATTACCGAATGGAGAGCAAGTGCAGGAGCAGGCGGAGCGCAGCCTGGTTGAGCATGCTAAACAAGGCCCTTGGACGGATGCGGCCTTCGCTAACCGTTTCGACAGGGCCCACATCGAGGCGCTTCGCAAACTCGGAGCGCCAGACTGGATAGGGCAAACCGCGCTGATCCTTCGCGCACCCTATCTACAGATACGCCGGCTTCTCCTACACGTGGCGCATTTATTCCAAAGTCGCTGACGCGAATTGAGTTGGAAGCGCGCGCCGGTGACTCGGCTTGACTTTGCGCGCACGCCGAGTGGAAGCGTGGGCCTCTTGCTCTTCGTGCAAGGGACGTCAGCCGGGTGACGAATGGCTGGCCGGAGCGGGATCGCGGTACCCGCGGGCAGAGGTTTCGTCCGAAGCATGGCGCGACGCTGTGCCGTGAGTCGAGGCCAAGACTGGACAAATCGCCGTCGGAGCCGAAAGAGGTTTGAATGACATAAAGTCGGTGTTATGTGGTCACGATCGCATGCGGCCTCGACGGGGCGAGGCTGCGCCTTCCTTGACTGTTCTGTGACAGCCGGACATCGAGCATGCGCGTGAATGTCCCAATCTCGGTCGGGGGCTGGGCCCGGCTGTTTACCCGCTGGGACATACTGGCGGTGCTGCTGATCGTCGGCTTGCTGGTTTTTCTCGGCGAGGCGAGCCGTCATCTGTTCGAACCGCTGGCCGAACTGCAGAAGCAGCCGCCATCGCTCGACCCGCGTCACCTGCCCGAATACGCGGCGCGCACCACGTTGCGCATGCTGGTCGCGATGGTGTTTTCGCTGATCTTCACGTTTACCTACGCGACGTTCGCGGCCAAGAACAAATACGCCGAGCGTATCCTGGTGCCGCTGCTCGACATTCTGCAGTCGGTCCCGATCCTGGGCTTCATTTCGGTGACGGTGGTGTTCTTCATGGAACTGGCGCCCGGCCGCGTGCTGGGCGCCGAGTATGCCGCCATTTTCGCGATCTTCACCAGCCAAGCCTGGAATATGGCGTTTTCGTTCTATCAATCGCTGCGTACCGTCCCAACCGAACTCGAAGAGGCGTCGCGCAACTTCCGGCTCAGCCCATGGATGAATTTTTGGCGGCTCGACGTGCCGTTCGCCATGCCACAGCTGATCTGGAACATGATGATGTCGATGTCCGGCAGCTGGTTCTTTGTCGTGGCGTCGGAAGCGATCAGCGTCGGCAACACCACGGTCACGCTGCCCGGCGTCGGCTCGTATATCGCGCTGGCGATCGAACATCAGGATCTGAAAGCAGTGGCCTGGGCGATCGCCACGATGCTGGTGGTGATCCTGATCTACGACCAGGTTCTGTTCCGTCCGCTGGTGGCATGGGCCGACCGCTTCCGTTTCGAGCAGGAGCCGGGGGGAGTCGCGCCGCAATCGTGGGTGTTCGACGTGCTGCGCCGGTCGCGCATCGTCGAGCGGCTGACGGAGCCGCTCGGCAAGCTGTGGCGGGCCTCATTGCGACCACGCAGGCTCGACAAGCCGTTGCCGGCCAAGCCGGCGCCACGGCCCAGCAATGGCTGGATCGGCGTGCTGTTCGGTTTCCTTGCGATCGCGCTCGCCGCGTACCTCTTGTGGCGCGTTGCCGAATTTTTCATCGGGGCAATTGCGCTGAGCGATGTCGGGACCGCGCTGCTGCTCGGCCTGGCAACACTCATTCGCGTCGTCGTGCTGATTGCCATCGCCACCGTTATCTGGGTGCCGATTGGCGTGTATGTCGGCACGCGCCCGCGCGTCGCCAACATGGTCCAGCCGGTGGCGCAGTTCCTGGCCGCCTTCCCGGCGAATTTGCTGTTTCCGATCTTCGTCTCGGTCATCGTCGCCTGGCAGCTCGATCCCAACATCTGGCTCAGCCCGCTAATGATTCTGGGTACCCAATGGTACATTCTGTTCAACGTCATCGCCGGCGCATCGGCAATTCCGGCCGAGCTTCGCGCCTGCGGCGTCAACTTTCGCGTGCGCGGCTGGCTGTGGTGGCGGCGCATCGCCCTGCCCGCCGTGTTTCCGTATTACGTCACCGGCGCGATCACCGCGTCCGGTGGCTCCTGGAACGCCAGCATCGTCGCCGAGGTGGCGTCGTGGGGTAACCAGCACCTTCAGGCGGCTGGGCTCGGCGCCTACATCGCGCACGAGACCGACGCCGGCGACTTTCACCGCGTCGTGCTCGGCATCGTCGTCATGAGCCTCTATGTGGTCCTTATTAATCGCGTGTTCTGGCGTCCGCTGTATTTTTACGCGGAACGCAAGTTCCGGCTGGGCTGAGGAGAAATAACAATGACCGCCGCTCCCGCTCTCCTCGACATCCACGGTCTGCGCCAGTCGTTTCCGCGCGCCGACGGCGGCGAGCATCTGGTGCTCGACGGCGTCGAACTCGCGCTGCAGCAGGGCCAGATGGTCGGACTTTTGGGCCGCACCGGATCCGGTAAATCGACGCTGTTGCGACTGATCGCCGGCCTGGCGCGGCCTTCCGGCGGAACCGTCACGTATCTTGGTCAGCCGGTGCTGGCGCCGGCACCGGGCATCGCCATGGTGTTTCAGTCATTCGCCCTGTTCCCGTGGCTGACGGTACTGGAAAACGTGCAGCTCGGCCTCGAGGCGCTCGGCCTGCCCGAGACGGAAATTCGCCAGCGGGCGCTGGCAGCCATCGATCTGATTGGGCTCGACGGTTACGAGTCTGCCTATCCGCGCGAGCTGTCCGGCGGCATGCGCCAGCGCGTCGGCTTTGCCCGCGCGCTCGTAGTGCATCCCAATATTCTTTTGATGGACGAGCCGTTCTCGGCGCTCGATGTTCTCACCGCCGAGACGCTGCGGACCGACTTTCTGGAACTGTGGGGCGAAGGCAAGTTGCCGATCAAAGGCGTGATCCTGGTTACGCATAACATCGAGGAGGCGGTGCTGATGTGCGATCGCATCCTTTTGTTCTCCACCAATCCCGGCCGCATCATCAGCGAAATCGCCGTCGACCTGAAACAGCCGCGCAACCGGCTCGATCCGCAGTTCCGCGATCTGGTCGAGAAGATCTATGTGGCGATGACCGCCCGCAAGGCCTCGCCGGTCGCGATCGGAACCGCCGGCGAGCGGACGGCGACGATCGATACCGTGTTGCCGCGCGTATCCGCCAACCTGCTGTCGGGGCTGATCGAAACACTCGCCGTGGCGCCGTTCAACGGCAAGGCCGATTTGCCGGTGCTGGCTGATGAGCTGCATCTGGAACTTGACGAACTGTTCCCGGTGTCCGAATCGCTGCAGCTCCTTCACTTTGCCGAGATCGAGGGCGGCGACATCAAACTGACGGAGGCGGGAAAACAGTTCGCCGAATCCGGCATGGACGACCGCAAGAAGCTGTTCCAGCGGCAGCTTCTGGCGCATGTCCCGCTCGCCGCGCACGTTCGGCGTGTGCTGCAGGAACGCACCAACCATGTGGCGCCGAAAAGCCGTTTTCTCGACGAACTTGAGGATCATATGAGCACCGACGATGCGGAAGGCACGTTGCGGGCCGTGACCGCATGGGGCCGCTTCGCCGAGGTCTACGCCTATGATGACGATTCCGGCGCCTTCAGTCTGGAAAATCCGTCATAGGGTGAGCTTGTACGTCTCTGCCCGCGGGGTATGATTGTGACGGCTGGTGTTTCGAGCTTGCTCGAACGGGGACATCGGCCGGTTACAGGGAGGCGACAATGTCTATCTTTACGGATGCTCTCAGCGGGACGCGTGCGCGTTATCTGCTGCTCGGATCGTTGACACTCAATCTGGTATTTGCGGGCGCGGCCGGCGCCGTGGCCTTGCAGCACGCCACCAAGCTGCCGCCGCTGCAGCCCATCGTCGGCATGAATCGCGGTGTGGAGCAGCGCTTCGATCACATCGCCGCATCGCTGCCGGCAAACGACGCCAACATCCTGCTCGCCGAATTTCACGCGCAGGCAATTAAGCTGGCGACCGCCGAAACGCAGGTGCGGCTTACCGAGCAGGCCGTCCGCGACAGCCTACGCGCGCAGCCGTTCGATCCCGCAGCGGTGCGCGCAGCCATGGCGCAAACCACCCTGGCCAAGGATCGTTTCTACGAGCTGGTGCACGAGACCGTTGCCGGCGCCACGGCGAAAATGTCGCTCGCCGGACGCCAAGCGCTCGCCGATTGGCGCCGACGGCGGGTCGCCGCGGTGGCGACGCAGTAACGGTGGTCGCGCCGAAGCGAGCTTAGGCGGCGCTGCGCCGTGCGTTCACGGCGATCGCGAGCAATGCGCGCTCGGCGATGATGTCGTCGAGCGCTGCGTTGCGGCGCGATGTCAGTACGGCGTCGGCGAGGTCCGCCATGGCGGCGACAAGCCGCGTGGCATTCCAGAGTTTGAGCGCTGCCTCGACGAGCCGCTTACGGCGAAACTGCGCCGGAGGCAGCGCCGAGTCGATCGAGAAGCCCGTGCCGGCTTCGATTGCCATGCGCCATTTGTGCAGTTGCGCCACGTGGCGCTGGGCGGCGAAGAAGATCGAGCCCGGCGCCGTCCCGGCGGTGCGGGCTTTTGCCAGCCGGGATTCAAGCTCCGCAGTCTGGCCCGCAAAGGCCGCGTCGACGATGTCGTCGAGCGCCAGCGCCGACGCGTCGGATACGACGGCGGCGACATCGTCGACACCGACGCGGTCTTGCCCGCGTGCGTACAGCGCGAGCTTGCGGATCTCGCTGCGCGAGGCGGCACGGTCGCCTCCAAGCAGCGGTAGCAGCAGCGCGCGCGCGTCGGGCGCAAGCGTCAGCCCGGCCTCGCGCATTTCGTCGTCGATAAGCCGACCGCGGGCGCGCTCGTCGTCCGCATAGCACGGCAGCGCCGCAGCATTTTTCGCGCGCTCGACCAGCGCGCGCAGCGGCACGTTGCGGGCCAGATTGCCGGCCTCGATGACGACGCGGCACTCCGAGCCGCGGATGGCAAGCAGCGCCTCGACCGCGGATGCGATGTTGCGGCCGCCGGCCTTGACCCACACGGCGCGCCGACCGCCGAACAGCGGAATGGTCTGCGCCTCTTCGACGAGCCGCGACGGCTCGGCCGCAAGGTCATCGCTTTCGAGCCGCGCCAGCGCGAATGGGTCGTTGACATCGTCGACCGACGCCTTGATCAGCGCATTGACGCGTTCGCTGACCAGACCGGCATCGGGCCCGAATACCAGCACGACCGGCCTCGCCGGGTCCGGGCGAGCGATGAAGGCATCAACGTCTCCCGCCTTGATGGCGACCATCACGCTACCACGTTGACGATCCGCTGCGGCACGACGATCACTTTCTTGGGCTGTTTGCCGTCGAGCGCAATTTTCACCGCGTCGAGCGCGAGCACGGCTGCCTCAACTTCCGGATTGCCGGCGCTACGCGACACCGTGACCTCGGCGCGCTTCTTGCCGTTGATCTGCACCGGCAGCGTGATGGTGTTCTCAATCAGCAAATCGCTCTCGACCGCCGGCCATGACGCCTGCGCCACCAGAGTGTCATGCCCTAGCACCGCCCAGCACTCCTCGGCGAGATGCGGCATCATCGGTGCGAACAGCTGCACCAGAATGTTTGCCGCCTCGCGCATTGACCAACGCATATCGGGCGCGACCGCCGCCGCATCAATATCACCGATCGCGGCGGTGAGTGCATTGGCAAACTCGTAGATGTGCGCGACGCAGACGTTGAAATGCAATTTTTCCACGGCGTCGCCGACATTCGCCAGCGCTTTGTGGGTCGCCTTGCGCAGCGCCAGCGCCGGCTGCGAAAATTGCGCCGGCCGCGCGGCAGGCGCGCCGCGGCCGATTTCACCCGCCTCGCCGACGAGCCGCCACAGCCGCTGCACGAAGCGCGCGGCGCCTTGTACGCCGCGCTCGGTCCATTCCACATCGCGGTCGGGTGGAGAGTCCGACAGCATGAACCAGCGCGCCACATCGGCGCCGTAGGTCGAGATGATTTCGTCCGGGTCCACGGTATTGCGCTTGGACTTCGACATCTTCTCGATCGGGCCGATGACGATCGGTTCGTTCGTTGTGCTCAGCCTGGCGCGACGAGTCTCGCCCTCAAGTTCAATCGTTACCTCGGCCGGCGATACCCAGTCGCCGTTCTGCCGGCTGTAAGTCTCGTGCACCACCATGCCCTGCGTGAACAAGCCGGCGAACGGTTCGTCGAAGCCAACGTGGCCGGTCTGTTTCATGGCGCGTGTGAAAAACCGGCTGTAGAGCAGATGCAGAATCGCGTGCTCGATGCCGCCAATGTATTGATCGACTGGCATCCAGGCGTCGGCGATTTTAGGATCGTCAGGCTCGGCGGCGTTCTTCGGGTCGGTGAACCGCACGAAATACCAGGACGAGTCGACGAAAGTGTCCATGGTGTCGGTTTCGCGCGTGGCCTTCCCGCCGCATTGCGGGCAGGACACGTTCTTCCAGGTCGGATGATGGTCGAGCGGATTGCCGGGCCGGTCGAACGTCACGTCGTCCGGCAATGTTACCGGCAAATCCTTTTTCAGCACCGGCACGACACCGCATGCGGCGCAATGAATGACCGGAATCGGACAGCCCCAATAACGCTGCCGCGAAATTCCCCAGTCGCGCAGACGATAGTTCACCTGACGCTGGGCCACGGCAACAGGCTGCGTGAGGCACAGTAGGTTGCGATCCTCAAACTGCTCCCTTCGTCCAATGACGAAACGTTCGAAATATCGATGATTGGCGATCCAATGCCCCGACCCAAGAAGCCACTGGTAGGAATTTGCATCAAACTCCCACACTTTATCGAGCGGGGGCGCAATGGGTTTACCAAGAGCGTCCTTTGCGCCAGGCGTGACTAGGGTGGCAGGCTGCTCCTCTATGCTCACTCTTTCTACTGTTCCAAGCGGCAGTTGCAACTTATAACCCCAAACCTCTTTCTCCAATCGTCTTGCTACTTCTTCTTTTGCCTGCTCCACCGTCATCCCGTTAAGGAATTGTGAATTGATCATCGTGCCATCACCGTCATAGGCGACATCGGTAATCACAAACGTTTTTGGGTCTTGACCCGGCGGGCAGACAACGGGCGTAACGCCGAGGCCATATTTATTGACGAAGTCTAGGTCGCGTTGGTCGTGACCTGGACATCCGAAGATCGCGCCCGTGCCATATTCCATCAAAATAAAATTGGCAACGTAAACCGGGAGCATCCAATTCGCGTCTAATGGATGCGCAACTTTGATTCCAGTATCAAAGCCGAGTTTTTCTCCGGTTTCGATCTCGGCCGCAGCGGTGCCACGCTGTTTGCACTGCGCGATGAAATTGAGAAGAGCTTCGTTATTCACAGATGCTGCGGTAGCGAGTTCGTGGTCCGGCGCAATTGCCACGAACTTGGCACCGAACAAGGTGTCCGGCCGAGTTGTAAATACTTCAATTCCCTTCTGCTGCTTCGGCGCAATCGCAGGATCGAGTCTAAACTTAATCCTCAAACCTTCGGAACGGCCGATCCAGTTTTTCTGCATCAGCCGGACTTTTTCCGGCCAACGGTCGAGCGTGTCGAGCGCCACCAGCAGCGGCTGCGCGAATTTGGTGATGGCAAAGAACCATTGCGTCAGTTCGCGCTGCTCGACCAGCGCGCCCGAGCGCCAGCCGCGGCCGTCGATCACCTGTTCGTTGGCGAGTACGGTCTGGTCGACCGGGTCCCAGTTCACTTTCGACTGCTTGCGCTCGACGAGGCCGACGCGCAGAAAATCGAGAAACATTTTCTGCTGGTGCTTGTAATAGGACGGATCGCAGGTCGCGACCTCGCGGCTCCAGTCGAGCGACAGCCCCATCGACTTGAGCTGCGCTTTCATCGCCGCGATGTTCTGATAGGTCCACGCCTTCGGATGGACCTTGCGCTCCATGGCGGCGTTCTCGGCCGGCATGCCGAAGGCGTCCCAGCCCATCGGATGCAGCACCGAATGGCCGGTCGCGCGCTTGAAGCGGGCCACCACGTCGCCCATCGCGTAGTTGCGCACGTGCCCCATATGGATGCGCCCCGACGGAGAGGGGAACATCTCCAGCACATAGTATTTCTTGCCGAGATTGGTGTTCGGCGTGGCAAAGATGCCGCGCTCGTCCCAGACTTTCTGCCAGTGGGATTCGGCTTCGGCGGCGTTGTAGCGTTCGATGGGCATGGGATTCGCAGTCGTTTTCGGCATTCCCTAAAGTGGCGCGTCGTTGCACGAAAGCCAGCTTTGGGTCAACGGCGGGCCATAGAAGAAGGGCATAATGCAATACACCACTCTCGGCAAAACTGGGCTTCGCGTCAGCGTCGCCGGGCTCGGCACCGGCGGCTTTTCCCGCATGGGGCTCAAATCCGGTCTGGACGAGGAGCAGTCGGCGCGGCTGGTTCTCGACGCCATCGATCTTGGCGTCAATTTTATCGACACCGCGCCGCCCTACGGCACCGAGGGCGTCGTCGGCAAGGCGCTCAAACAGGTCAGACGCGACAGCGTGGTTGTCGCCACCAAATCGACCGTCCTGCGCGACGGCCAATGGTGGACGCCGGAACGCATGGTGGCGAGCCTCGACAATTCGCTGCGGCTTCTCGGCATCGATCATATCGACGTATTCAATCTGCATGGCATCGAACCCGACATGTACGACCATGCCCGCAATGTGCTCGCCCCCGCGCTGATCGAGCAGAAGCAAAAGGGCAAAATCCGGCATATCGGCCTGACCGAGAACCCGATCGTCGATTTCAGCAACGAAGCGCTCAAGCGTGCGCTGAACGATCCGATCTGGGAGGTGTTCATGGTAGGCTTCCACATGATGCACCAGGGCGCGCGGCAGAATGTGTTTCCGCTGACGCAGAAAAACGGCATTGGCACGCTCGTCATGTTCGCGGTGCGCAGCATCTTTGCCGACCCGCCGCGGGTAGCGCGCGAGATCAAGGCGCTGGCCGCCAAAGGACTGGTCGATAAATCGCTGGCCGCGACCGACGATCCACTCGGCTTTCTGGTGCACGACGGTGGCGCCGCCAGCATGATCGACGCCGCCTACCGGTTCGTGCGTCACGAGCCGGGAGTCGACGTGGTGCTGTTCGGCACCGGCAACGCCGCGCACCTGCGCAGCAATATCGCTTCACTGCTCAAGCCGCCTTTGCCGGAAGCCGACCGCGCCAAGCTTGTGACGCTGTTCGGCCGACTGAAGGGCGTCGGCCTCGACGGACATCATGCCCGTTGACGCGCCGCCGGCGCGGCGCTCCGAATCCTATCGCACCGGCGTCGGATCCTCGATCACCGGGTTCGACAACACGCCGAGTCCGTCGACTTCGACCTCGCAGACGTCGCCGGCGCGCATGTGGAGCTGGCCGGCGACGATGACGCGGCCGACCGGCTTCTCCGGCTGTTCGCCGGGCCGTAGCGGCAGCGCGCCCGGCGACCCGCTGACAATCACGTCGCCCGGCTGCAGCGTATAGCCTTCCGACAGATATCCGATCAGTCGCGGCACATCGAACAACAGTCCGGAAATCTTGGCGTTCTGCCGCTCGATGCCGTTGAGCCGCGTCATCAGCGTGTGGTCGGCCGGATCGCCGAACTCGTCCGGCGTCATCAGCCACGGCCCAAAGCTGCCGGACCGCTCGAAATTCTTGCCCAGACCGAATTGCCGATTGTGACCCTGGTACTCGCGCACCGAGCCTTCGTTGTAGCAGGAGTAACCGGCGACATGTGCGAACGCCTCGTCGCGCTTGATGAAGCGGCCGGGCTTGCCGATGACCACCGCCAGCTCGCCTTCGTAGTCGTAAGCCTCGGCGATCTTTTTGTTCGGCGCCCACAGCGGCTCTCCGTGCCCGACCTGACAGATCGGCATCCGCAGGAAAATCTGCGGGTAGGTCTGCGACGTGGTGAGCCCGGTCTCCTCGATATGGAGCTTATAGTTGAGCGCCAGCGCCCACGTAGCGTGCGGCTCGCGGATTACCGGATCGAACCCGATATCGTCGAGCGACAGATCGGGGGATTTTCCGGCCACCGCCGCGCGTACACGCGACAGTGAGGGATCGATTTCAAGAATCCTGCGCAGATCGCCGGGCAGCTCGGGCGCGGCGTTGGCCAAGGCGATCAGGCCGTTGGCGCCGCTGACGTCGCCGCTGACGACGCCGACGCCGTGTTTGCCCCGGTGGCGATAAGACACAACCTTCACGGCGATCCCCCAATGTTGCCGAGATGCATTGCGACGCCTTGTCGGGGCATCTTTCCCCTATAATACCAGCACCGTGGATTGAGCCGAGCAAAATCCGGTCAGCGCTCCGGACCCCTGGGCTGCGTCAGCGCGCGCCCTGGATTTTCTCGCCGTTCAATGACTACTACGCCCGCAGAGCCCTGGGAGAGACCGTCATGACGCTTCCGCGCCGGACATTTTTCAAGCTTGCGGCCGGTCTTGCCGCCGCCGCCAGCCTGCCCGAAGGGGTGCGCGCCGATACCTATCCGACACGGCCGGTGCAGATCGTCGTCGACCTGCCAGCCGGACTGGCGCCCGACGTCGCCGCGCGACTGATTGCACCGCCGCTGGCCGAGCGCCTCGGCCAGTCGGTCGTCGTCGAGAACAAGCCCGGCGCGGGCGGCAATATCGGCGCCGAATATGTCGTCCGGGCTGCGCCCGACGGCTACACGCTGCTGCTGGTGATTTCGGGCAACGCCGTCAATGCCACGCTCTATCCGAAGCTGACGTTCGACTTTCTGCACGACATCGCGCCAGTTGCCTTCATCGGGGTGACGCCATTCGTGCTTGCCGTCCACCCGTCCTTTCCGGCAAAGACGATTCCCGAATTCATTGCCTACGCCAAGGCAAATCCCGGCAAGATCAACGTTGCGACGGCCGGCGCCGGCACTGCACCGCATCTCGCCGGCGAATTGTTCAAGATGCTGGCCGGCGTCAATCTGGTGCAGATCAGCTACCGCACCAATTATTTTGCCGACGTGCTCAGCGGACAGGTGCCGGTCTCGTTCGTCGCCGTCGCCCCTGGTCTACCCTTTTTGCGCGCCGGCAAGCTGCGCGGATTAGGCGTCACCAGCGCGGCCCGCATGAGCATCCTGCCGGATATTCCAGCGATTGCCGAATTCGTGCCGGGCTACGAGGGCAGCGGCTGGCTCGGCGTCGGCGCACCGAAGAACACACCCGCCGCCGTCATCGACAGGCTCAATAAGGAGATCAACGCCATTGTGGTCGATCCCAAGATGAAGCCACGCCTTATCACCTTGGGCATCGAAGCCGATCCGATGACGCCGGCGCAATTCGGCACGCTGTGCGCCGACGCCACCGCGAAATGGGCGAAGGTCATCAAATTCGCGGGCATCAAGCTCGAGTGACACGCGCCGCGGATTTGGCCTTTGTTGAAGGTACGACGATGAGAATCCACCGCAGAACTTTTCTGCAAACCGCAACCGCGGGGCTCACGGTCTTTTCGCGGGCTGCATCGGCGGGCGATTACCCGGCGCGTCCGGTTCATGTCATCGTTGGATTCCCTCCTGGAGGAGCAGCGGACATTTTTGCTCGCCTGATGGTCCCGCAGCTGTCCGGGCTCGGTCAAACGTTCCTCATCGAAAACCGCCCGGGCGCGGGCGGCGACATCGCCGCCTCGGCTCTCGTGCAGGCAGCCCCCAACGGCTACACGCTGCTGATCGCCAGCGTCGCCAATGCCATCAATGCCACGCTGCACCCCAATCCTAATTTTCATTTTCCCGCGGATATGACGCCGGTCGCGGGCATCAGCCTCGTGCCGCTGGTGCTGGCGGTCAATCCGTCGGTGCCGGCAAAGACGGTTCCGGAGTTCATCGCCTACGCCAAATCCAATTCCGGCAAGCTCAGCATGGCATCGCCAGGCATCGGAACTGCGGGCCACGTTGCCGGCGAGCTGTTCAAGATGATGACCGGCATCAACATGGTGCACGTTCCATATCACGGCGGTGCGCCGGCGATGACCGATCTGCTTGGCGGACGCGTCCAGGTCGAGTTCGGCCCGGTGCCGGATGCGATCGGCTATATCCGGGCGGGCAAGCTGCGGGCACTGGCGGTGACGACGTCGGCGCGATCGCAGGCTCTGCCCGATCTGCCGGCCGTCAGTGAATTCGTTCGGGGATACGAGGCGAGCGCCTGGTGGGGCATGTGCGCACCGAAGAACACGCCAACGCCAATCGTCGACGCGCTCAACAAGCAGATAAACGCCGCTCTTGCGGATGCGACCATCAAGGATCGGTTCGCCAAAATGGGCGGCAGTCCGATGCCGGGCTCGGCCGCGGAGTTTGGAAAGTTTATCGCAGCCGATACCGCAAAGTGGGCCAAGGTCGTCCAATTCGCCCACATCAAGCCGGAATAGGTTTTCAGTGCGCCTCGGCGCGCACCTTGAACGTGGCGATCCAGAGCAAAAATGCGATCACTCCCATCGCCGCGATGGTGCCTGCGACCGGCCAAGCCGAGCCGCCCAGATAGGCGCCGATGGCGGCCGCGGCGATCGCGCCACACGACTGCTGCGAAAAACCGAGCAACGATGACGCCGTGCCGGCGCGATCGGGGAACGGCGTCAGCGCCGCCGCCATGGTCTGCGGCATCGCGAGCCCCATGCCGGCGAGATAGATCGTCATCGACCCAACAAGCCAAGTGACGCCGGTGAAGCCAAACGCCACCACCCCCGCCATCATCAACCCGCCCGCAGCCATGATCGCGGTGCCGATGCCGATCATGGGACCAAGTCCCAGCCGCATTACTACACGCACCGCAATGTTGGTTCCGATCAAGTAGCCCAGAGATCCAACCGCGTAGGTCATGCCGAACGCGAGCGGCGAAAGCCCGTACACGCCCTGAATGACGATCGACGCGCCCGAAACCCAGGCATACAGGCCGACGAACGTCGTCGTCAGAATCGCGAGATGCGCGACAAAGCCGCGATGCGCGAGGACCGAGCGATAGAGGCTGCCCATCGTCGCCAACGAAAGCGGCTCTGCGGCGCGTTTGTGCAGCGTTTCAGGGAGAAGCCGCGCGGTCACCGTGCCCGACGCGATCGAGACAATCACCAGCAGGATGAAACTCGCATGCCAGCCGAATACGGTCTGCAGGACGCCGCCGATGAGCGGCGCGACGATCGGGGCGAAGGCCTGGATCGACCCCATCAGCGATAGTTCGCGCCCGGCACGCACGCCGGAATAAAGGTCGCGCACCACCGCACGCGCCAGCACGATGGCGCCGGCCCCGCCAAGCGCCTGCACAAAGCGCGCCGCAATCAGCGCGTCGATCGATCGCGTCGTCGCGCATAGCACGCTGCCGAGGCCGTAAACGCAAATCGCCGCCAGCAGGACCGGCTTGCGGCCGAGGCGGTCGGAGATCGGCCCGTAAATAATTTGACCGGCCGCAAAGCCGATCAGATAGCTGGAGATTGTCAGCTGCACCTGCGCAATCGGCACATGAAGCGAATGGCCGATATCGGGCAACGACGGCACGTACATGTCCGACGACATCGGCCCGAGCGCGGTCAATGACGCCAAGAGCAGGGTCAGTGCAAAGGTATTGGGACGCAGCATTAAACCTCGTCATTGGAGCGAAGCGAAGCAATCCAGCTGACGCGGAAGGACATGGATTGCTTCGTCGCGGAGCCTGTCATCGGGCCGCGCAACTTCGCGCGAGCCCGTTGGCTCCTCGCAATGACGGCGATCACCTCATTGCTGCACACGCCTTTCGCTAAAGCAAGACGGGCGCGCTAAAGCAAGACGGCCGACGGGAAACCTGCCGCGCGGCGCGCTCAGGTCCTGGCTGAATCAGGTCTTGGCTGCATAGAGCTGGCACCAGCCGCTGGGGCTGATGTCACCCTGAACGAATTTGCACGCCTTCGGGGCCTGAAAATTCACGCAATTATCGCAGCGCTGCTGGCCTTTCGGCTGCGGCTGGTACTTGGCGTCCGCCTGGCTGATTTTCTGCTGCGCTTCGGCGCGCGTCGTCACCGCGCCGGTTGCCGCGACACCAAGCGCCAGCGCCGTGCGCCTTAACACGACGCGACGTGACATGCATTCCGAACCGCTCGTGCTCATAATCAGCTCCGTTGGGCTTCGTTGACCGGGCGACATTACCGCATCCGGCTGGATGGAAACGCCCACGGCTAATTTTTGTTCACAAGCCGAGAAGGGCTTCGGCGTGCTTGCCCAGGATCGTGTCGCGATCCGCCGCCGGAATGCCGAGCGAACGCACCTGCTTCACGCAATCCATCATCCCCATGTCGTAGGGATAATCGCTGCCGAGGAATATACGGTCGGCGCCCGTCGAAGCGATCAGGAATTCGAGCGAGGCCTTGGAGTGGCAAATCGTGTCGTAGCGAAAGCGCTCCAGGTATTTTTCCGGCGAGTGTTTCAGATGCACCTTCGGCTCCGGCCGCACGTGCCAGCCATGCACCCAGCGCCCGCCCTGATACGGCGTGAACCCGCCGCCGTGCACCATCACCGGCTTGAATTTCGGATAGCGCTCCAGCACGCCGCCGAAGATCAGACACGCCGCCGCAATCGTGGTGTCGAGGGGGTTGCCGATCAGATTGCCGAGATAATAGGAGCGCAGCCGATCGGCACCGGCGACGTTGCCGGGATGAATCATGAAGAACGCATCAAACTCGGAGGCGGCCGCCCACAGGGGTTCAAAGCTCGGATCGTCCAGGTTCTTGCCGCCGACATTGGAGCCGATCATGGCGCCGCGCAGACCGAGCGTCGTCATCACGCGGCGCAGCTCCTTGGCGGCTTCTTCGGGCGCCTGCATCGGCAAGGTAGCGATCCCGCAGAAGCGGTCGGGCTTCTGTTTGACGAGCCGGGCAATGCCATCGTTCTGAATGATCGACGCGGCGACGCCCACCGACGCCTCTTGGCCATAGAGCCAAGTCTGCGGCGCGCCGGACAGGACATGCATGTCGACATCGGTCGCGTCCATGTCTTTGAGCCTGCGCTCGACATTGTGACCGCCGCGGGGAAACGGCCGGTACGGTACGCCCGCAACTTCGATCAGCGAGTTATCGGCATCAAGCGGCGCGAGCCTGAGCCCCAGGCGCGGAATTTCCTTCTGCAAGATTTTGATGGTTTCGTCGTCAAGGACATGCGTATGGGTGTCGATGGTGCGCGGCAACGGCCCCTCCCCTCATTGGACAGCGTGTTGTGCACGCAACCGGCACAGCCACGCAAGTGATCCCGGTCCCGGTGGCACGCGGCTCGATGTCCCCTTTAGCTTGTGGTGGATTTGGCTATAAAGAGGCCCGAAACAGCCTCACAGAACGCTTTCCCAGCACACATTCGGAACGCAGCATGGACGCCAAGACGCCTTCAGAAACCGACAAACACACGCCGTTCAGAGGCCGCGTCGAAGACAACGCGCTGGTGCGCGGCCACGGCCGTTACGCGGCCGATGCGCCGCTGCCGAACCAGGCCTACGCGTATTTTGTCCGCTCGCCACACGCCTTCGCCAAGATCGCGCGCCTCGACGTCGAGGCGGCCGCCAAGGCGCCCGGCGTCATCGGCGTCCTGACCGGCAAGGATTTCGAGGGCATCGGCAGTATCGGCCGGCACCCGCCGGTCCCCGGACGCAACGGTACGACGCTCGTCATGCCGCACCGGCCGGCGCTCGCGCTCGACCGCGTGATGCATATCGGCGAACCGGTCGCGATGGTCGTCGCGGAGACCTTGGCGGCGGCGCAGGACGCCGCAGAGCTTGTCGGCGTGGAGTACGACGAGCTCACGCCCGTCACCGATGCGCGTGCGGCGCTTCAGGACGGCGCGCCCCAATTGTGGCCACAGGCGGCCGGCAATATCGCGGTCGATTGGGCCGGCCCGAATCCCAATCCCGACACCAACGCCACGGCGGTCGACACAGCTTTTGCCGCGGCGAAGCATGTCGCCAAAGTGGCGTTCATGAATCAGCGCATGCTGACCAATTCGATGGAGCCGCGCGGCGCCACCGCAAGCTACGATCCGGCAACCGATACCTACACGACGCGCACCTGCTCCCAGGGCGCCGGCCCGATGCGCGAGAACATCGTCGGCATCCTGAAAACGCCGTCGGAGCGCGTCCACGTCGTTACCGAAGACGTCGGCGGCGCATTCGGGCTCAAGACCGGAGCGTATCCGGAAAACATTGCGATTCTCGTCGGTGCCAAGAAATTCGGCCGGCCGATTCACTGGATGTCGACGCGGTCGGAGGCGTTCCTGTCGGATAACCAGGCGCGCGACATTTATTCCGAGGCCGAGCTTGCGCTCGACGAGAAGGGCAGGTTTCTGGCGCTGCGCGTGCGCAACGTCGGCAATCTCGGCGCTTACGTGGGCGCGGTTGGCGCTAATATTCCGACGGGGAATTTTACCCGCTGCCTGCCGGGCATGTACGACATCAAGCTGATCGACGTCTCAACCAAGTGCGTCTTCACCAACACGCTGCCGACCGCGCCTTATCGCGGCGCCGGGCGCCCCGAGGCAAGCTACGTGCTCGAACGTGTGGTCGATGAGGCGGCACGCGTGACCGGCATCGATCCGGTGAAGCTGCGGCGGCGCAATCTGATCAAAAAATCGCAGATGCCCTACAAGACGGCGGTCGGCACCACCTATGACAGCGGCGATTTCGAGCCGTTGCTCGACAAGGCACTGGAACTTGCCGATTACGACGGTCTCAAGCAGCGCCGCCGCGAAGCGACGCGCCGCGGTAAACATCGCGGCTTCGGCATCTGCTGCCTGCTCGAGCATGCGGGCGGCGCGCCGACCGAGAGCGCCATGCTGACGTTTCCGGGCAGTGGCACGCTGGTGATGGGGCTCGGCGTGCAGAATACCGGGCAAGGCCACGCCACGGTCTTTCCGAAGGTCATCGCCGAACGTCTCGGCATCCCCGCCGATAAGATCGAACATCGCCATGGCGACTCGGCGATGGAGATCAAGGGCTACGCGTCGGTCGGCTCGCGATCGGCGATGACGGTCGGACATTCGCTGGTCAAGGCCATGGAGGCGATCGTCGAAAAAGGCAAGCCCATCGCCGCGGCCATGCTGGAAACCGGCGAAGCCGACATCGTCTTCAAGGACGGACGCTTTGAAGTCGTCGGCACCGACCGCCGCGTATCGCTATTTGATGTCGCCCAGCGCGCCACGGAGATGAAAAAGCGCGGCGAAATCACTGAAGATCTCGACACCAAGACGACGACCGAGACGCCGCTGTCGTTTCCCAACGGCGTCCACACCGCCGAGGTCGAGATTGATCCCGACACCGGCGCCATGACGATCGTGACCTACACGGCGATCGACGACTGCGGCCGGGCGCTGGACCACACCATCGTCGAAGGCCAGTTGCACGGCTCGATCGCGGCCGGGCTCGGACAGGCGCTGATGGAAAACATCGTTTACGATGGCGGCAACGGTCAGCTCATCACCGGTTCGTTCATGGACTACGCGATGCCACGCGCCGATGACATGCCGCCGCTGCGCGACGCCATGCTCAACGTGCCGGCGACGACCAATCCGCTTGGGGTCAAGGGCGTCGGCGAGGCCGGAACGACCGCCGCGATCTCCGCGGTAATGAACGCGGTGGCCGACGCCATCCCGGGCGGCGCCGCCGCTCATCTCGACATGCCGGCTTCGGCCGCGCGCCTGTGGCAAGCGTACCAGCGCGTTCCTCCGGGGTAGGACGCTCGATCTCAATCGTGGCTTGCGGGCGGCTCTGACGCGGCCGATACTACCAGCCGCGCGGGGGCCGCCATTCGCATTTGAGACGTGGCCATTCGCCCAACGCGAGGGAGGAATGATCGTGCGCCGCTTGCAATTTCTCTGCTTGTTGTTTGCTCCACTTGCTCTGACCGTCGCGTTGGCGAGTCTTTTGGCAAGCCTGTCGCTGGCAAGCGCCGCACAGGCGCAAGGCTCTGCCGCACTGACTGGCAAGGTGACATCGGCGCAGGAGCCGGTCATGGAAGGCGTGCTGGTCAGCGCCCGACGCGACGGCTCCTCGATCACCATCACGGTGGTGAGCAATGCCGAGGGCATCTACAGTTTCCCGGCCGGGCGCCTGCCTGCCGGCCATTACACGCTGTCGATTCGCGCGGTCGGCTACGCGCTGCAAGGAGCCCATGCGACGGACGTAAAGGGGGGCGGCGCGACGACGGCCGATCTGACCCTGACCAAAATCACCGCACACGCGCTTGCCGATCAGCTGTCCAACGGCGAATGGCTCAACAGCCTGCCGGGCGACGATCGCACCAGAGCCGCGCTGACCAATTGCGTCGGCTGCCACACGCTCGAGCGCATCATGAAATCGACGCACGACGCGGCCGAATTCATGCAGGTGTTCCAGCGCATGGGCACTTACGCGCCTGGCTCGACGCCGCTGTTCCCGCAACGCCTCGTTCCTGGCGGCAACAATTCCAACCGCTCGCCGATGCCGAAGCCGATCCAGCAGAAGATGGCCGACTATCTGGCAAGCGTGAACCTGAGCAACGCCGAAACGCTCGACTTTCCACTCAAGCCGTTTCCGCGGCTCAAGGGCCGCTCGACCCACGTGATCATCACCGAATACGACCTGCCGCGCCAAGGCACACAGCCGCACGACGTGGTGATGGATGGCAGCGGCACCGTCTGGTACTCGGACTTCAGTCACCAGATGCTCGGCGAGCTTGACCCGGCGACCGGCAAGGTGACGGACCACCCGATACCGACGCTGCGTCCGGACGAACCGAAGGGCTCGCTCGCGCTGGAATTCGATCCGCAGGGCAATCTGTGGCTCTCGATGATGTATCAAGGCGGCATTCTGAGATTCGATCCGAAGACCGAGGAGATCAGGGTTTATCCGGTGCCAAAGGAGTGGCTCGGTCCCACCACGCAGGAATCGATGGTGTCGCCGCAGCATGACGACGCCGACGGCAAGGTGTGGACCAACAATCAGGATACGCACCTGGTTTACCGGGTCGACGTCGCCAGCGGCAAATACGAGGACCTCGGCCAGGCGGTCGACAAGAACGGCGTGCACATCAACGCCTACGGCATGCCGACCGACGCGCAGAACGACGCCTATCAGCTCAACTTCGGCGGTACTACGATCGGCCGTATGGACGCCAAGACCAAGCAGGTAACGATCTGGAAGACACCGCTGCCGTTCTCACGGCCGCGCCGCGGCCGGGTCGATTCCGACAACATCCTGTGGTTCGCCGAATACGGCGCCAATGGCATCGGCCGTTTCGATCCGAACACCGGCGCCATCAAGGAATGGCAATTGCCGACGCACTGGGACGAACCCTACGACGTGGTCAAAGCCAAGGACGGCGAAATCTGGACCGCCTCGATGCTGACCGACCGCGTGGCGCGGCTCGATCCGAAAACCGACAGCATCACCGAATATCAGCTGCCGCGGTCAACCAATATCCGCCGCGTCTTCGTCGACGATCGCGGGTCGCGGCCGGTGCTCTGGGTCGGCAGCAATCACGGCGCCTCGATCGTCAAAGTCGAGCCGCTGGATTAATCTTCACGGTCATTCCGGATCGCCGCGAAGCAGCGAGTCCGGAATCCATAACCCCGTGCCGGGATATGGATTCCGGACTTCTCACTTCGCTCGGCTCCGGAATGAGGCGGAGAGACCTTATGGCCGTGACCACACCGCAGCGGCACGAACCGCTGCAAAAGACAATGCCGATGCTGCTCAGCTTCGTCGCCGGTTATGTCGACAGCTACACGTATCTGGCGTTGTTCGGCCTGTTCGCCGCGCAGGTCACTGGCAGCTTCGTCATCGCCGGCGCCGAGCTGGTCCGCCATGACGCCGGCGTCACCGGCAAGCTCCTTGCCATTCTGGCATTCGTCGCCGCCGCTGCTGTAACCACCGCCCTCATCGCGCTCGCCCGCGACAGTGGGCGCGCGCCGATGCCGTGGATGCTGGCGCTCGAAGCCGTGCTGCTCGCGATCTTTGTCGCCATCGTTCTGCTCGGCTCGGATATCCACGGCGCCGCTGACTGGCGCGGCATCGTTGCCGGCCTGTTCGCCGCCAGCGCCATGGGTACGCAAAGCGTGCTGGTGCGTCTGTTGATGAAAGGCATCCCGCAGACCAACGTCATGACCGGCAACATGACGCAGCTCGGTATCGCCATCACCGAGCTCGTGGTCGCCAGGAGGAGCTTTGCGCGAAGCACTCACGACGCCGCGGCAATCCACCACTATCACGCGGTCCGCGATCAGTTGCTGGTCGTGCTCTCGGTCGCTGGCGGCTTTCTGATCGGCGCCGCGACTGGCGCGATCGCATTTGTCGCCGTTGGCGTCAGCGGCGCGCTCGTTGCCGTCGGCGTGGTCGTGGCGCTTGCGCTTTGGGCGCTTGTTCGCGAACGCCGGCCTTAGGCCGCATCTCACGCGGCCGCAACGGCGCCCGGCTGTGCTCGTTGTTGAGATGCACGAGATGTTTGAGCATCTGCATGAAGGCCGAGCGCTCGTTCGCCTTAAGTGGCGAGAGAATCAGTCGCTGCGTGGCTTCAACAGCGGGCTCGATCTCCCGGATCATGCGGCTGCCTGCCGCCGTGATATGCGTTGATTTGGTGCGGCGGTCGGCGGCCCCGTTGGTGCGTTTGATCAGTCCGCGCTTTTCGAGGCGACCGACGACGCCGCCGATGGTCGAGCGATCGAGCGCGATCTCATTGCACAGTGCGGTCTGGTCGAGGCCCGGATGATCCCTGATGGCGACCAGCGCCGCATACTGCACCGGCGTGAAATCGAAGGTCTTGGCCTGGTCGAGGAACAGCGCCGACGCAATCTGTTGCAACCGGCGAATCAAGTGGCCGGGCATCTCGATGAGGTGGCTGTCGTCGTCGGACATCGGATCGCGGTTTGTGCTGGGCTCGCGCGTTGACGGATGCCCAAAATAATCGGTACACTGAACGATATCGTCAGTATGCTGATGAATTGGCCTGCGCGCAAGCGCCGCCTGACGGAAACGGAGAGCAACCATGACCCAGCATCCCGAAGACGTTCTTGCTGGCAAGAACCGGCCCTTCACCGGCGCCGAATATCTGGAATCGCTGCGCGACGGCCGCGAAGTCTATATCTACGGCGAGCGGGTCAAGGACGTCACCACGCACCCGGCGTTTCGCAATGCCGCGGCCACGATCGCGCTCCTGTACGACGCACTGCACGACGCCAAGACCAAGGACGCGCTCACCGGCCCGACCGACACCGGCTCGGGCGGCTACACCATGAAATTCTTCAAGGCGGCGCGCACCAGCAACGAGGTGGTGGCGCAGCGCGACGCGATCGCCGCCTGGGCGCGCATCACCTACGGCTGGCTCGGCCGCAGCCCCGATTACAAGGCGGCGTTTCTCAACACGCTCGGCGCCAATGCCGATTTCTACGGCAAGTTCGCCGGCAACGCGCATGCCTGGCACAAGCGTGCGCAGGAGGCCGTGCTTTATCTCAATCACGCGCTGGTCAATCCGCCGATCGACCGCAACAAGGCGGTAGAAGACGTCAAGGACGTCTACATCACCATACAGAAGGAAACCGACGCCGGAATCTACGTGTCGGGCGCCAAAGTGGTGGCGACCAATTCGGCGCTCACCCACTACAATTTTCTCGGTCAGAACATGGGCCAGGAGATCAACGACCCCGCCATGGTGGTGATGTTCATCGCGCCGATGAACACGCCCGGCATCAAGCTGATCTGCCGGCAGTCCTACGAATTCGCCGCAGCCGCGACCGGCAGCCCGTGGGATTATCCGTTGTCGTCGCGCTTCGATGAAAACGACGCCATCTTCGTGTTCGACAACGCGTTCATCCCCTGGGAAAACGTTTTCATTCACCGCGATGTCGACCGGCTGAAGAATTTTTATCCGAAATCGGGCTTCTTCAACGGTTTCACCATGCAGGGCTGCGTGCGGCTCGCGGTCAAACTCGATTTCCTGATCGGCCTGCTCTACAAGGCGGCGCGCGCGACGGGCGTCGAAGGATTCCGCGGCGTACAGACGCAAATCGGCGAGGTGGTTGGCTGGCGCAACCTGTTCTGGTCGCTCAGCGACGCGATGGCCTACAACCCCGAACCGTGGGTCAACGGCTACGTGCTGCCGAACTCGCGCGCGTCCAGCACCTATCGGCTGTTCATGACCGAGGCCTATCCTGCGATCCGCAACATCATCGAGAAGGTGGTGGCGTCCGGCCTGATCTATCTGCCGTCGAATGTGCGTGATTTCAAAAATCCCGACATCGACAAATACCTGGCCAAATACGTGCGCGGTTCGAACGACATCGATTACAAGGATCGCATCAAAACCATGAAGCTGTTGTGGGACGCTATCGGCAGCGAGTTTGGCGCCCGTCATGAGCTCTATGAGATGAATTATTCGGGTAGCCACGAATTGGTGCGCATCTTCCCGCTGCAGCAGGCGCAGTTCAACGGCGAATTCAAGCAAATGCTCGGGCTCGCGGAAAGCTGCATGGCGGACTACGATGAGCATGGCTGGAAGCACCCGGCATACCGGGACGGCTCGGATGTCAGTGCGCTACCCAAGACGTGAGAACGTCGTTGGCCCCCGCAGCACGCCCGATCGTCAGCGCGTGACCTCGAATCCTGCGGTGATCTGGACGCTCAACGTGTCAGTCCCGGCGGAAATCGGCACTGAAGCCGCCGCCGCGTACATGCGCGCCATCGGCACTGGCGTGCCGCCGGCCGGCAGCTCCGTGATCCACGCCACGCCGCCGAGCTTGAGGCCGGCACTCTGAGCATAGAGCTCGGCCTTGCGCCGCGCATCCACCAGCGCCGCCTGCCGCGCCCGATCGAGCACTTGCGACATGTTGGAGTGCAGAAACTGCACGCTGCCGGAATCGGTCGCGCCGGCTTGGATCAGCGAATCGAGAATCTCGCCGACCTTGCCGATCTGACGAACCTTGATACCAAGTTCGTTGGAAACCGAGAAGCCGACGAGCTTCGGCGGACCGTTCTGCTGTGGCGGGCCGTAAACAGGAGAGACCGAGAAGCGCAAAGTCTGGATGTCGGCGGCGGCGATGCCATCCGACTTGAGCGCGACATTGAGCGCCGCCATCACCTTCGCGTTGGCGTCGCTTGCGTCCTTGGCGGTCTTGGCTTGGCTCGTCACGCCGCTCGCGATCTCGGCGTAGTCCGGCGGCACGGCAACGCTGCCGCTGCCGGTGACGATAATCCGCGCCGGAGGCAACGGCGGCGGCAGTCCAGGCGGCTGTTGAGCGATCGCCGGCCCGGCAGCAACGATGAAAGCCGCGAGCAGCGCGGCATTAACAGCGAAAACTGCGGTAAGGCGCTTTGCTGCCATCGGAACCCCCTCGGTATTAAACTGAATTTGGTGTTTGCTCGCGCTTTGCGGAACCAATAAGGCGGCTCCCCCACGGACCACGGGCGCTATCCGCATACCGAGACTTACCCGCAGCCTTCTTAAATCTTATTTCCAGGTCTTGTTTAAACTTAGTTCCAGGTCTTGCGCAGAATGCGCAGCCAATTGCGAAAGCACAATTTCTCGATCAGTTTTTCGCCGAACTCGCGCCGGCGCAGTGCCTGCACAAGCTTTTGCAGGCCGGCAGCATTGCCGAGCTCCTCCGGCACCAGCGCGCCGTCGAAATCGGAGCCGAAGCCGACGCCGTCTTCGCCCAGGCGTTCGATGAGAAGCTCGACGTGCTGCACGATCAGGTCTAGCGGCGTGGTCTTATCTCGCCCGCCATCGGGACGAAGGAAGCTCACTGCGAAGTTGACGCCAACCAGGCCACCGGATTCACGGATGGCGGCAAGCTGTTTGTCGGTCAAATTGCGCGAATGTGGACTGATGGCGTGCGCGTTGGAGTGCGTCGCGACGAGCGGCGCATCGGACAGCGCGGCAACGTCCCAGAACCCGCGTTCGTTGAGATGCGACAGGTCGATCAGAATTTTCAGGCGGTTGCAGGCGCCGATCAGCGCCTTGCCGAGATCGGTCAGACCCGGGCCAGTGTCGGGCGACGACGGACAACGAAACGGCACACCGTGACCAAACGCATTGGGCCTGCTCCACACCGGCCCGAGCGAGCGCAGCCCGGCGGCGTGCAACACATCGAGCATCTCGAAGTTCGAATCGATGGCTTCCGCGCCCTCGATATGCAGCACGGCGGCGAGCGCATTTTTGTCCAGACAATCGTCGATATCGTCGGAACTGCGGCAGACGCGCAGGCTCCCCTTCGCCTGCCGTTCGATGCGGTAGAGCAGCGCCACCATGGCAAGCACGGCGCGCTGCGCCTCGGCCAGATCGACGCCGGGAGGTTCGGGCGTACTGGTGAAATCGGGGGCGGGCGTTCGGTTGGTCGCAGCCTTCTTCTCGGTCGACGGCACGAAGATCGCAAACAGCCCGCCGGCAAAACTACCTTCACGCGCCTTCGGCAAATCGAGCTGGCCCTTGTCCTCGCCCTCCAGAAACGCCGAAACGGCATTTCCCCCGGCACGCCGATTGAGGCGCAACAGGGCGTCGTTATGGCCGTCAAAAACCGGAATGCGTTTGGGCGAAGGCAAGTAATTCTCCGTTGCGAATTGGCAAAGCGGCGGTTGACGCGCATCCGCATCATTGACCGCACGGGGCACAATTGGCAACGCCAATGACATGGCGTGCCTTGCCAACGCAAGCACGCCGCTATCGCCCGGGCGCGGCGAATTTGTCTCGCCGCGCGAGATCTTTTAGCTCAATCCACCCGGGCGCCGGACGCCTTGACGATCGGCGCCCATTTTTTCAGCTCTGCATCGATGAATTGCTGCGTCGACTCCGGTGTCGAGCCGGGCGTCGGATCGATCCCGGCTTTTTCCAGCGCGTCCGACACCTTGGGGTCAGCCATCGCCTTGTTTATGGCCGCGTTGAGCTTGTCGACGATCGGCTTCGGCGTGCCGGCCGGCGCGAGGATCGCGTTCCAGGTGTAACACTCGTAGCCTTTGATACCCTGCTCCTGCAGTGTCGGGAGGTTGGGCATCGATCGAATACGCGTCGCCATTCCGGCACCGAGCGCGCGCACCTTGCCGGCAAGCGCCAGCGGCATCGCGGTCGGCGTCGCGTCGAACGCCATCGAGATCTGGCCGCCGAGCAGATCTGTATCCATCGGCGCGGACCCCTTGTAAGGCACGTGGATCATCTTCAGGCCGCCGGCATCCGCCGCGAACTCTGCTCCACACAAATGCAGGATAGAGCCGACGCCCGAGGAACCATAAGAGTACTTACCGGGGTTCGCCTTGATCAGCGCGATCAGACTTTTGACGTCGGTCACCGGAAGCGACAGGTTCGCCATCAGGATCGTCGGCGTCACTCCGATGCGCCCGACAGGCGCAAAGGCAGTATCAGGATTGTAAGGAAGATGCCGGTAGAGGGCGGGATTGATGGCATTGGTCGAAACCGTTGCCATCAGCATGGTGTATCCGTCAGGCGACGCCTTGGCGACAGCGGCGGCCCCAATCGTGCCGCCAGCTCCGCCGCGGTCTTCGACCACGACGGTCTGTCCCAGCAGTTCGCTCATTTTCCCGCCGAGGACGCGCCCGACGATATCGGTCGGGCCGCCGGCAGCAAATGGGATGATCATTTCCATCGGGCGCGATGGAAATTGCTGTGCGGCTGCCGGCACGCCGGCTATGGCAACGATCGCGACGCTCACGGCCGTGAACGCATGCCGCAGATGATGCTTTTTCATGAACTCCCCTCCCGAATTTTTTGTCAGCATATCACTTTGGCGCGCCCGTTCCATCACGGATCGCGCCGCCAACGGCGACGTTTTGACCAATTGAATCTTGAAATCTGGTCGCGCCCTGGAGCCATTGCCCCAGATGCGGCACCCGTCAGACGCCTTGCTGCACGCCGTGGACGATGCCCTCAGCACGGCGAGCGGCGATGCGCGGCCCAGCACCCCGCACCGTATCGATCATGGCCATCGCTTCGTCAGGCTCGCGGTCGCCGCGCCACGCCACGTGTCCGTCTGGCCTCACCAATACCAGGGCGCGCTCATACAACGCCGCTGCTTCTGGATGATCGAGGCGATGCACGGCGAGCGGCACGCCGCGTCGAGCTGCCGCCCGCTCGATTTTGTCCACCGGAGCACCGGAAAAATTCAGCAGCACAAAGCCGTCGCCGAACAGATCGAGCGTCGATTTGCCAGGCGCGAGCCAGACATGCGGCGCGCGAGCGCCGGGGAATGTCGTCGGCACATAGCCGACGGTGTCGTCGGCGGGCATCACCGCTCCATCCGGCACAACGATCGGCGACGGGTGATAGATATAGCCCAGGTGGATGCCGACCGGGTGCCAGCTCTTCTCGTTCTCTTCGACCATCTGCGCGCCAATCGCCTGGCGCGCGGCATCGCCTTCAGGCCTCGGCGAATAGATTTCCGCGCGCTGTTTGGCGCTGATCAGGCGGCGATAGTTCTTGAGCGAGACCTCGGCGGCGCGCGCCGAGACCGGACGCCGCTCCGTGTCGTAGCTTTCCAACAAACCGTCGCCACCCCAGCCGTCAAGCATGGCGGCAATCTTCCAACCCAGATCGAACGCGTCCTGAATGCCGGTATTCATGCCGAGCCCGCCATTCGGCGGATGGGCGTGGGCCGAATCGCCGGCGAGAAAAACGCGGCCGTCCGTGAAACGGTCGGCGACCGTACACTTTCGCGTCCACAGATCCTTGTGCTCGATCGTGTAGGCAACGTCGCCGCCCATGCCGCGCCGCATCAGCGCGGCTATGTCGGCTTTGTGCAAGCGCTCCTCGTCGAGATCGACAAGCTGCAGCCGCCACAGGTCCTTGCCGTCCACAATCGACAGAAACGACCAGGTGCCTTCGGGCCCGACGAACACGTAGCGAAAGGCGCGTCCCTTGTCGTGCCGCGCATGAAGATCGGGGATGCGCAGATAGACGGTCATCGCCCAGTCGATGTGCAGCGCGCCACGGATCGCAATCCCGAGCAGCTCGCGCACCGTGCTGGAGAAGCCATCGCAGCCGATCAGATATTGGGTGCAGACAATTTCAGTTGCGCCGGTATTTTCATCCTTCAGCGTCGCGGTGACGCCGTCAGGGTCCTGCACAAAGCTCTCAAGCCTGACCCGATGGCGCAACGTGACGTGCGGGTATGACCGCGCATTGTCCTGCAGAATCGGATCGAACCAAGTCTGCGGGCACGGCATGCCGCGCTCCGGGCTGCTCGCAATGTTGCCGAGCTCGGCAAGCGCCGGCGTACGGATGCGGCCGAGTTCGTAGCCGCGCATATCGGTAACGAACACGCTGTCGAGCGGCCAATCCGGCGGAAAGCCCCAGTTGCGAACCTTGTCGACGATGCCGAGCTGGCGGCAAAACTCCATGGTGCGGACGCTCACCTCCAGCATCTTGGCGGGGTTGAGCTTATTCTCGCGCTGTTCGATCAGCAGTGTCTTGACGCCGCGGCGTCCGAGATTGGCAGCCAGCGCAAGCCCGATCGGACCGCCGCCGACAATCAGCACCGGCGTCTGCGTGACAGAAGCGTTCTGCAACGTCTCGGTCATGGCTTTCAAAACACCACTTCACCGGCCTTGCGCAGCCGGGTGGTCCAATACTCCCATGCCCGTCCTATCGGGCGCGGCTCGAGATTGAAAGCGCCGGCCTTGGCGATTTCCACCTTCGTCAACGGACTGACGCCGCCGAGCATCTGCGCCTCGCGCTGCATCTCAGCGTTGCGGCAGGAGAACACCGAGCGGAACACCAGTTCCTCGAGTGTCGTTCCGGCCACGGTCGCACCGTGCCGGCGCATCAGCACGACCCAGTGCGGCCCGAGCGCGCGCGCCAGCGAGCGGCCCTCCTCCGGCTTGGCGACGATCAGGTCAGTGTCGCCAAATTCGTCGCGCTGATCCCAGAACGGAATGACCGCACCCATCGTGGCGCCCAAATGATCGACCGGCAGCAGCGGCACGCCGGAAATGCAAAACGGCATGACGGCGCGCGAATGATGATGGCAGACCGCGCTCACATCGGGCCGGCTGCGGTAGATCTCGCCGTGGATCACGCGCTCGCCGTAAAGCACCGCGCTGGTCGGCGACGCCGGCTGCGAGTCGAGCGTGAACTCGATAACGTCAGCCGGCTCGATCAGCTCCGGGCTGCGCGAGCGCGCCAGCAGATAGCGCGACGGATCGGATGGATGCCGCACGCTGACGTGACCGAAGGCATCGAGCACGCCCTCATGGGCGAGAATACGGTTGGCAAGCGCGACCTGTGCGCGCGCCTCGTCGAGCATTGGCATGGGAGAACTCCTGGGAGGTGGCTGTAGCGAGCGCTGGACAAGCTTATTATACGCGCGGCGTGTTGGGTCCTATGCGGCATCGCCTGCTATTCCCAATCCGGGCCAATCAGCTATAGGTTGCGATTCAGACTCGCTTCGCTGTCCGCGATGGAAAAAATGGCGTTCGCCGACAATCCGATCATCAATTCGCCGTTCGACAAGCCGCAAAGCCATTTCGAACTGGACGATGAAGGCCAGCCGACTGGCAAAAAGCTGCCCGGCCGCCGCGAGAGCGTTCAGGTCGTTCCGGTTCCGGCAGCGCGTCGGCGCGGTCCGCGCCAGCGCGAGCTGGCGCTTGAGGAAGAGACAACGAGCAACACGCTCGTCAACGCCATCCGCATCGAAGTCGATCAGTGGCGCGACCTGCCGCCGACCCAATGGGGCGTTACGCCAGAAACGCAGCGGCTTTTGCTGCATTGGCGCGACCCGAGCCGCGAGCGCAAGCAGTTCTTCTGTCAGCGCGAAGCCATCGAAACCTTGATCTGGCTCACCGAAGTTGCGCCGAAGAAATTCAGCGAAGACATCAAGAACGCCAACGCCGAGGCCAACCCCGGCCTGTACCGTCTCGCCTGCAAGATGGCGACCGGCGCCGGCAAGACCAGCGTCATGGCGATGATCATCGCTTGGCAGGCGGTCAATAAGGCGCGCCACCCGGATTCGAAGAAATTTTCCGATGCATTCCTGATCGTCGCGCCCGGCATTACCATTCGCGACCGGCTGCGCGTGCTCAATCCGGGCGACCCGAGCAACAGCTACGAGTATTTCGATCTCGTGCCGACCGATTTGATGGACTCGGTGCGCCGTGCGCGCATCGTCATCACCAACTATCACGCCTTCATGCTGCGCGAGAAGGAACACGTCTCGAAGCTCAATCGGCAAATCCTCGGTGGCCGCGGCGGCGAGAAAAAATTCACCGAAACCGAAGGCGAGATGATTGCGCGTGTCGCGCCCGAATTGATGAGTCGCAAGAACATCATCGTGCTCAACGATGAGGCGCACCATTGCTACCGGCGCAAGATTGGCGGCGAACACGAAGCGGATTTGACCGCCGAGGATCGCGAGGAGGCCAAGAAAAACGACGAGGCCGCGCGCGTGTGGATCAGCGGACTCGAAGCCTTCGAGCGCAAGCTCGGCATCGACGCGGTCTATGACCTTTCCGCCACGCCGTTCTTCCTGCGCGGCTCCGGCTATCGGGAAAATCTGCTCTTCCCCTGGGTGGTATCCGATTTCAGCCTGATGGACGCGATCGAAAGCGGCATCGTCAAGGTGCCGCGCATTCCGGTGCTGGACGACGCCATCCAGGGTGAGCTGCCGAAGTTCCGCGATATCTATAACTACATCCGCAAGGACAATCCGCGCGCGCTGCCGGCCAAAGGCCGCGGCAAGCAGGCCAAGAGCGCGATGGACCCGCAGAACCTGCCGGCGCTGCTCGGCGAGGCCATCGGCGCGCTCTACAAGAACTATGAGGAGGTTTACGGCCTGTGGGAAAACGAACCGGAGCTCGGCCGCCCGCCGGTGTTCATCGTCGTCTGCAACAACACGGCGACATCCAAGCTCGTTTATGACTGGATTTCGGGCTACGACATCGACGAAGGCGAGGGCGACGACAAGCAGACGCGCACGGTGAAGGGCGCGTTACGGCTGTTCTCCAACGTCGATGACGATAACCGCTGGCTGCCGCTCTTCCGCACGCTGCTGATCGACAGCGAACAGTTGGAATCCGGCGAGGCGCTGTCCGACGACTTCCGCAAGCTCGCCGTCCGCGAGCTCGACGAGTTCAAGCGCGAACTGCGGCTGCGCAACGATCCGCGCGATCCCGACGATCTGACCGACGCCGATATTCTCCGCGAAGTCATGAACACCGTCGGCCGGCCGAACCGCCTTGGCGCCGACATCCGCTGCGTCGTTTCGGTGTCGATGCTCACCGAGGGCTGGGACGCCAACACCGTGACGCACATCATGGGCGTGCGCGCCTTCGGCACCCAGCTTCTGTGCGAGCAGGTGGTCGGCCGCGGCCTGCGCCGGGTCTCGTACGAAGTCGATCCCAAGACGGGGCACTTCCCGGTGGAATATGCCGACGTTCTCGGCGTCCCCTTCTCCTTCGCCCAGCAAGGCACCGCCACCGCGCCGAAGCCGCCGCCGCGCGTCACCCGCGTGCGCGCCATGGAGGATCGCGGTGACCGCGAAATCCGCTTCCCGAACGTCGAAGGTTATCGTGTCGTCTTCCCGCGCAACCCGCTCAAGCCGGTCTTCACCGCCGACAGTCGTCTCGTGTTAACCCCGGATGATATTCCGATGGTGACGCACAACGAGCCGTTGATCGGCGAAGGCATTACTTTCGATCTGCGCCAGGACGCCGACAAGCTCCGTCTCAAATCCGTGATCTTCGACGTGGCCGGTCTGCTGCTGCGCGAGCGCATGAAGGACGCCGACGGCAACCTGGAAGTCTGGCGCTATCCCGAAGTCGTCCGCATCACCGAACAGTGGTTTGCGCAGTGCCTGGAATGCAAGGGCGACTTTCGCCCGCAATTCCTCAAATGGCATTCGCTCGCCGTCCGCGCCGTCGAGAAAATCGCGCGCGCCATTCTGCCGCCGGCCGAGGAGGCCGCCAATGGTCTGCTGCCGGTGCTCAATGCCTACAACCCGGAAGGCACGACGCGCCACGTCGATTTCACCACCTCGAAGATGACGATCTTCAAGACGCGCCCCGACAAGTGCCAGCTCAATTATGTCGTCTATGATCGCGATTGGGAGGCCGGCTTTGCCGAACGCATCGAGGGCATGCCCGAAGTGCTGGCTTACGTGAAGAACCATAGTCTCAACTTCGAAGTCCCTTACGACTACAAAGGCAGCACCCGAAAATATCGTCCCGACTACATCGTGCGCGTCGCCAACGGCGGTGGCGAACCGCTCAATCTCGTGGTCGAGATCAAGGGCGCGCGCGACGAGGCCGACGCGGCGAAAGCCGACACCATGCGCAAGGCCTGGTTGCCGGCCGTCAATGCGGCCAGGCAATTCGGCCGCTGGGATTTCATGGAGTTCACCGACGCACCGTATGACGTGGATAAGGCGATCCGGGCACGAGTGCGCGAGCTAACGGCGGCTTGATATGCGCGCAGCAAACTCATCCATCGTCATGGCCGGACTTGTTCCGGCCATCCACGTCTTGCTTGCCGAGCACGAGGAAGACGTGGATGCCCGCGACAAGCGCGGGCATGACGTGTTGAAACGCCGAGGATAGCTAATGGCCAAACGCGCGAAATCAAAGACCGGCGCCAAAGCCGACGTCGAGACCTACAAGCACAAAGAAGCCAAGCGGAAGAACATTCCAACCGCCGAGAACCAGAAACTGATCGCCGACGACGACAAGGCGGTGAAGAAACTGCGCTGGCAGCGCAATCCCGATCTCGATCCGCAGCTTGTGTGGCGCGGCAAGGACTCGGAGCCCGACTCGCTCGAAGTCGACGCGCCGCCGATCTACATCCAGGAAAAGATCAAGCCGCAGGCCATCATCGAGGATTTGCGCCGGCAGACCAAGGAGCGGAGCAAGGACACTGCGCCGCAATTCGACTTCTTCCACGACTTCAACGGTCTGCCCGAGGGCTGGAAGGAAGACGCGACGCAGAGCTATTACCACGATGAGGGCAACTGGTCGAACCGGATGATTCTCGGTGACTCGTTGCTCGTGATGGCCTCGCTCGCCGAGCGCGAGGGCTTACGCGGTAAGGTTCAGTGTGTCTACTTCGATCCGCCGTATGGAATCCGTTTCAACTCCAATTGGCAGCCGACAACGAAAAGCCGCCGGGTCGAAGATACGAAGCTGGAAAGTGTGTCCCGCGAACCGGAAGTCATCCGGGCATTTCGAGATACATGGAATGACGGCATCCATTCATACCTTGAGTATCTTAGAGATCGCCTTGTCACATGTCGCGAGTTGCTGAACGACACCGGCTCTATTTTCGTTCAAATTGGATTGGAAAATCTCCATATCTTGCACGGTTTAATGGATGAGATTTTTGGCCCCTCCAACCTCGTCTCTGTTGTCACATTCCAGAAAACAGGTGGCCAGTCGAGCGAACTGCTCTCTAGCGTAAGTGACTATCTGATTTGGTTTGCGAAGAATATTGATACGCTGAAATATCGACAACCGTATCATAAGAAGGAGCTAGGAGTTGGGCATGGCTCGGGCGTTCGTTACGACCAAGTAGACGAACAAGGGCGAGCCTTTCAACTGACGAGTCTTACGTCCAATCGACCGCCGGGTTCATTCCCGGTGGTGTTTGAGGGCGAGCAATATGGGCCGACCGGTGGATTTTGGAAAACGGGTGAGATCGGATTTCGCCGGTTGATAAAAGCTGACCGTGTCAAACTGGCCGGTCGGACACTGAGATACCAAAGATTCATTGATGATTTTCCGGCATACGAGATCACCAATAGCTGGCTAGACACGGCGGGAAGCCCCGGAAAAATTTACGTAGTTCAGACGAGTCCTGCGGTCATCGAGCGGTGCCTGCTGATGGCTACAGACCCCGGCGATCTGGTTCTCGATCCGACCTGTGGTTCGGGCACAACGGCGTACGTTGCCGAGCGATGGGGCCGTCGTTGGATCACTATCGACACCAGCCGCGTCGCACTTACCCTTGCTCGCACCCGTTTGATGGGGGCCACGTACGATTACTATCTACTCAAAGACAGCCAGGAAGGCGCGGAAAAGGAAGGCGAAATTATCGGCAAGCCGCCGGCGGATGGGCCTTTCACCAACAACATCCGGCATGGCTTCGTCTATGAGCGTGCTCCGCATGTGATGTTAAAAACGATCGCTGATGACGCCGGGATCGACGCGATCTGGGAGCGCTGGCAGAAAGCGCTGGATCCGCTCCGCGAGAAGTTGAGCAAGGCGCTCAAGAAGAATTGGCAGGAGTGGGAAGTTCCGCGTGAGGCCGACGAGAAATGGTCCCCGGCGGCAAAAGAGATTCACGCCGCCTGGTGGGAAGCGCGCCGCGCGCGCCAGAAGGAGATCGACGACTCGATCGCGCGTAACGCCAAGGTCGAATACCTCTACGACAGGCCCTACAAGGCGCGCGGCGTCGTGCGCGTCGCCGGTCCGTTCACCGTCGAGAGCCTGTCGCCGCATCGTGTGCTGCCGATGGGCGAGGACCCCTATCTGGAGGGAATTCTTGGGGCGGGCGAGGGTGATCCCTCCCCCCTTGTGGGGGAGGGTAGGGAGGGGGGTCGGGAGGTCACGCACCCCGCGGTGACGGCTGCTTAGCACCCATCTCCGTCCGCGCGCCGCCTCACGACCCCCACCCCTAACCCCTCCCCACAAGGGGGAGGGGAAAAGAGCGGCATGGTCATCACCGACGTTGCTCCGGTGGTCTTCGACAACCTCAAAGCCGCCTGCGTGCAGAACACCAAGAAAGCCGAGACGCTGAAATTCGAATGGCTCAAACCGTTCGCGTCGCGCTCCGGCCTGATCCAATTCGAGGGCCGCTATCAGGAGAAAGGCGTCAGCAAGCGCGCTGCGGTCTGCATCGGCCCGGAATACGACACCGTCGGCTACGATCTGGTCCGCACCGCCGCGAAGGAGGCTGCCGATCTGTTCGATACGCTGATTGTTTGCGGCTTCGCCTTCGCCCCGGAGGTCGACGACACGCGGCTTAATTTCGGTCAGCTTACCGTACTGAAGGCGCGCATGAACCAGGACCTGCGCATGGCCGACAAGCTCAAGGCCACCGGCGCCGGCAATTTGTTCGTCGTCTTCGGCGAGCCGGACATCGTCATTCACAAGCTGAAAGACGATATGCTCAAGGTCGAAATCCGCGGCATGGATATTTTCGACCCGACCACCGGCGAAGTGCGCTCCTCCGGCGGCAAGGATTTGCTCAACGACGTGGCCGCATGGTTCATTGACAACGACTATGACGAAGACAGCTTCTTCGTCCGCCAAGCCTACTTCGTCGGCGACGATCCGTACGAGGGCCTTAAGCGTGCGCTCAAAGCCGAGATCGATGAAACGGCATGGGCAGAACTGAATTCCACAATTTCACGCCCGTTCCCGCGTCCCAAACACGGCCGCATCTGCGTCAAAGTCATCAATCACTTCGGCGACGAAGTGCAGAAGGTGTTTCAGGTGTGACATGTCGGCCGAGGGCCAATCGATCGTTTTTGTTAAAGTAATGAAGGTCGAACCGCGCGGCGGCTATCGGCTATCGGTTTGCGAATCATCGTTTCGTAACGTGACGCAGCGTTAGCAGCGGCAAACGCTCGCCCACAAAAAACTCAGCGAAATCAAAGGATGGTCGCGTTGAGAGCGACAATTTCTTGACAAATCCAGAGACAAGGACTATAAGCCCATCCATCCTGCTCGTTCTAGGGACGTCAACCGGTGACGGCCGATTGATGCGAGCGGGAGCGGTGCCCGGGATGGGGTTCGTAACTCCATTCGCGGGCGGTTCGGAAACCCGCCCGGCCGGCCCCGACGCCGGTCTGCGAGGAGCTCGCTGCCCGGGTGGCGGACGGAGTCACATCCGTTGGCGCTGCCATGAAGCGCGGGACCGGACTGAGCCAAGCCTGAAAACTTGGCGAGAGCCGCGGTAGAGCGCCGGAAGGCGAGCGCGTCCGCCAAAAGCGGCGCGCGCCGTGAGCGCAAAGGCAGGCGGCAACGCTTGTCGGCGGGCCCGCGGTATCTACCACCGCGCCTTTCGG
>JBAQJL010000003.1:0-51157 GCA_049300295.1 Xanthobacteraceae bacterium | reverse complement strand
GGGACGTCAACCGGTGACGGCCGATTGATGCGAGCGGGAGCGGTGCCCGGGATGGGGTTCGTAACTCCATTTGCGGGCGGTTCGGAAACCCGCCCGGCCGGCCCCGACGCCGGTCTGCGAGGAGCTCGCTGCCCGGGTGGCGGACGGAGTGATCCGTTGGCGCTGCCATGAAGCGCGGGACCGGACTGAGCCAAGGCCGAAAGGTTTTGGCGAGAGCCGCGGTAGAGCGCCGGAAGGCGAGCGCGTCTCCCAAAAGGAGCGCGCGCCGCGAACCCGCCCAGCGGCGACGCTGCGATTGCGCGGAGCGGCCTCTGGTATGCGCCTTTCGGCGCTCCGCCTCCCTTTCGTTGTTTGGGAGGTCTTTGCTTCGCTGTTTGACAAACCTCGGGCGCAACAAGGCGCGCCGCGAGAACGGGATTGCTTGCCTCCGCTCCCGCTACGCGGGGGAGGGAGACCACGCAAAGTGTGGTGGAGGGGGCCTCTGACTCGACGCTTCGCTTTCGTCTAAACAGTTTTCGTCACGGCCCGCGCCCCTCCCACCGCGTTGCCAACGCAGCGCGGTCCCCCCTCCCCGCTACGCGGGGCGGGATGAAGCAGCAACCTCCCGTTAACCATATCCGTTTTAACTCCGTTAACCATCGGACCGCGGCTCGGCGGCCGGTGCTGGTCGTCGCGTGGCCCGGCGGACGGCAGGGGCGGCGCGCACGATCGGGACGAGGAGGTCGCAGGTGCCGCGTCGTCGCCGAACGCTCAGCGTGACCGGCTTGGCCGTCTCGGCCGTTGCGGCGCTTGCGCTCAGTTCGGCCGTCGCCGTTGCCCAAACGCCGCCGATCGATACGACCACCGATCTGCTGGCGCCATCGCCCGAGACAGGCTCCTACACGCCGCAGCGCTTGCGACGGCCCGGCTCCGCCACGGTGCTTGCCCAAGACCAGACGCCGCCCACCAACACGTTCGCGACGCCTTCGCGCATCGGCGCCACGCCGGTTTACGGCTCACCGCCGGCATTCGGCGCCGGCCAAACAGGCTACGACTCCACCAACACGGGACGGACCAAAAAGCGCGCGCCAGCACCTCAACAATCGGCATTCCCCAGCCAGGATGTACCCGACTCGACGTTCGATCCGGTCCCGACGTTCACCTTCCCGGCACCGCCGCCTAAGCCTCCGGCCCCGCCGCCACCCGTGCCGGCGGACGTGCAGCCCGCGAAAGCCGCCAGCCGCCGCGGCGCCGTGCTGCCGCCGTTGCCCGACACATTGCCGGTAAGCAATCCGCCGGCCGAAGTGCATCCGCTGACGGCCGCAAATCGTCCTGGCGCTACCGTCCCCGTCCCGCAGCCGACCGACATCACTCAACTGAACGCAACCGCGCCGCCGCCTCTGCCAAAAGCCCCGGCGCTGGCTCCGGCGCCGCCGACGGCACTGCCGCCCAACGTGCTGCCCTTCAACATGGTGCCGCAACGGCTGTTGCCGCTCGCCGAGGGCGATCCATATGCGCCGCTCGGCATGCGCGCCGGTTCGTTCGTGCTGCTGCCGTCACTCGATCTCGCCGGCACTTACAATACCAATCCGCAGCATTCAGCCACCGGACCGAGCGCCGCGACCGGACCGAGCGCCGCAATGTCGGGCGTCGTCATGCCGGAACTGCAGGCGGTTTCCGATTGGGACCGTCACTCGCTGACCGCCGACATCGTCGGCTCCTGGACCCAGTATGGCGAGAACCAGGTGCCGTCGCTGAACGTCCCGTATTTCAGTTCCACGGTCGACGGCCGCGTCGACGTTACGCACGACACGCAGATCGTCGTCGAAAATCGTTATTTGCTCAACACCGACAATCCGGGCAGCCCCAACTTGCAGGCTCAGCTTGCGCGGCTGCCGATCAACACCGATCTCGGCGGCACGCTCGGCATCGCTCACGAATTCAATCGGCTGTCATTCGCGCTGTTGGGAACATTCGATAGCGCCCAGTATGACAATTCGCTGCTGACCAACGGCCAGCAGGTGAGCAACGCCACGCGCAACTTTGACCAGACAGCCGGCATTCTGCGCCTCTCCTATGACATCGATCCCGGTCTCAAACCGTTCCTGCAGGTCCAGGAAGACCAGCGCGTCCACAGCCTGGATCCGCAGCGCAATTCGACAGGGACCAGCGTACAGGTCGGCGGTGACATCGACCTGTTCGGTTCACTGACCGGCGAAATGGCCGGCGGCTGGCTGGTCCGCTCCTATGACGATCCGGCAATGCAGAATATCAGCGGCTTTATCGCCAACGGCCAACTGATATGGCAGGCGACCCCGCTGACCACCGCGAAACTCGGTGCGGCTTCCGAAGTCTACGAAACCACCGTCGCGGGCGCCTCGGGCCAGTTCACCCGCGACCTCAATCTCGAAGTCGACCACGCGTTCGTGCCCTGGATCATCGGTATCCTGCAAACCGGCTATGGCACGGATAACTATGTCGGCTCGCCGCTGCGTGACACGCGCTATTTCGTGTCGGCCGGCCTGACCTACAAACTGACCCGCGAGGTCCAAGTTCGAACCCAGGTGCGACAAGATTGGCAGTTCGCCACCCAGCCGGGCTTCGGGTTCACGGCGACATCCGTGCTCGTCGGCATGCATCTGCAACGCTGACGGCGGACAGGACAGGACCGATAGTGCACACGTCCGTTATCGGCGCACGCCTGGCGGCGCGCGTCACTCGCCTTCGGGCTGTTCGCCGAGTATCTTTTTGATCTCGGCCCGGAAACCGGGGGCGATATCCTTGCGCTGCAGCGCGTAAGACACATTGGCGGCGAGAAAGCCGATCTTCGAGCCGCAGTCGAAACTGCGGCCTTCAAACTGCAAGCCGTAAAAGCTTTGACTCCGCGCCAGCTGGATCATGGCATCGGTGAGCTGAATCTCGCCGCCGGCGCCGCGCTCCTGTGTTTGCAAGGCATCGAGAATTTCCGGCTGCAGGATGTAGCGGCCGGTGAGGATGAGGTTCGAGGGCGCTTTGTCGATTCGCGGCTTCTCTACCATCGTCGTGATCGAGAACAGTCTGCCCTTCTGTGGACCGACGCCGACCACGCCATATTGATCGACGCGCTCGTGCGGCACCTCCTCGACAGCGACCACATTGGCCTTCTCGTTCAACTCCTGCGCTGCGTCGATCATCTGGGCGAGACAGCCGCGCGGGTGCTGCACGAGCACGTCCGGCAGCAACAACGCGAACGGTTCGCGCCCGATCAGTTCGCGCGCGCACCACACCGCATGTCCGAGGCCGAGCGGCTCCTGCTGGCGCGTAAAGCTGGTCGAGCCCGGGATCGGCAGGTCGTGAGTCATGAATTCAAGCGCCGCGTGCTTCTGCCGCTCCAGCAGCGTCATCTCCAGTTCGAACTGCCGGTCGAAATGGTCTTCGATGACGCCCTTGTTACGCCCGGTGACGAAGATGAAATGTTCGATGCCGGCTTCGCGCGCCTCATCGACGACGTGCTGGATCAACGGCCGATCGACCACCGGCAGCATCTCCTTGGGCATTGCCTTGGTGGCGGGCAGAAAGCGGGTGCCGAGGCCGGCGACCGGAAAGACCGCTTTGCGGACTGATTTGTTCATTTTTTCCATAAGAAGGCGTGGCGCGAAGTGGGCGATCCACGTCGCATCGGCTGCGTTATATCACAAAGATATCGGCCAAATCTTCGGCCGCTGCTTGTCCAAACTCTCGCCTGAATGCCGGTGCAAGGAGAAATCGAAGTCGGCGGCCGTCCAGTATCGATTGCGATAGCATTAGCCGCCTTGCCTTGCCGCAGTGTGAATGTGCTGCAAATGCCACGCAAAATTCCCGTCGAGGCTGAACGAACCGTGTATTAAGCGGTCTCCGCCACACCTCGAACCGCGCACCGCCAGCGAAGAATGCCGAGACCGCCTGCCATGGTCCTCTCCAAGCCAATCCTGAGTCTTACCGTCTTCAGTCTTGCGGTGGCCGTTACCGTCGCCGCAGTCCTCAGTCATCCGGCCCATGCGCAGAACAGTGCGGCCGATTGGTTCACCCACTTGGTTCAACCCTCGGCTACCGCCCCGGTTCCGGCGCCGTCCGACGCAGCATCGCAGTGGAGCGGACAATCCGGCGCGTCCGGCGATCCGCGCATGACTGCCGACGCCATCCGCGCGGCCGCGGCCGAGTTCGGCAATTGCCTTGCCGGCCTGTGGCCGGACGCCGAGCGGCGCGGCATCACGCGGGCCAGTTACGAGCGATTTACCGCGGGTCTCACGCCCGATCTGAGCATCATGGACAAGCTCGATGCGCAGCCGGAATTCAACAGGGCGACCTGGGATTATCTCGACTTGCTGGTCAGCGACGAACGCGTTGCCCACGGCCAGCAATTGCTGACGCAATACGCGCCGACATTCGCCGCGGTCGCGCGCGCCTATGGGGTCGACGGCTCGATCATCGCGGCGATCTGGGGCGTGGAGTCGAACTTCGGCTCCCGGAGCGGCGACCGCCCGGTGCTGCGCTCGACGGCGACGCTCGCCTGCGTCGGCCGCCGCCGCGAGTACTTTCGCGGCGAATTCCTGGCAGCGCTCGAAATCTTGCAGCGTGGCGACATCCCGCCCGAACGCTTCATCGGCTCGTGGGCGGGAGCATTCGGGCCGACCCAATTCATGCCGACGACGTTTCTGCGCTATGCGGTCGACTTTACCGGCGACGGCCATCGCGACGTCATCGACTCGATTCCCGACATGGTCGCTTCGACCGCCAACAATCTGAAACTGGACGGCTGGGTCAGAGGTCAGAGCTGGGGCTACGAGGTCACCCTGCCCGCCAAATTCAATTATCTGCTGACCGGGTCGTTGCGCGAGATGAGCGTGCGCGAGTGGGAGCGCCTTGGCGTCCGCCGCGCCGACGGCAAGCCATTCGCACGCACCGAGGACCGCGGCAGCGTCATCCTGCCGGCCGGCGCGCGCGGCCCGGCTTTTTTGATTCTGCAGAATTTCCGCGTGATCATGAAATACAACCCCGCGGAAGCTTACGCGCTGGGCACCGGCTATCTGGCCAACCGCATGCGCGGCGGCAGCCCGGTGCTGCACCCCTGGCCGCGCGATGAGCGGATGCTCACGGCCCAGGAGCGTTACGAGCTGCAGCAACTCTTGGCGCAGCACGGCTACCCTATCGGCGCGCCCGACGGCTTCATCGGCCCGCACACGCGGCTTGCGATCCGCAGCTTCCAGCAATCGATCGGGCAAATCCCCGACGGCTTCGCCTCGAGCGAAGTGCTCGACCGCCTGCGCCAGCCTTAAATGACGTGCAGATTTCAGGCGGCGTCGCGCGCCTTGTGCGTCAACATCCCGGCGTCAACCAGAGCGGCGCGGATGCGCTCGATTTCGCCACGCGTGATCTTGACCAGCGGCGGCCGCACCACGGCGCGCGGCAGGCGACCGAGCAGCACCAGCGCTTCCTTCATGCGATTATGCATATCGATCCACGGATCGGAATAAAACACGCGCGCCAGCGGGTAGATGCGGTCGTTGATGCGCCGCGCCTCGGCGAGATCGTTAGCCTTGACGGCGTGAAACAGCGCCGACTGCAAATCGGCGATGACGCTGCCCGAGCCTGACAGCAGCCCGTTGCAGCCAAGCACCAGCGAACTGAACAGCCAGGAGCTATGGGTGGTGAGTACGTTGACGGCCGGCTTGCGGCTCTGCAGCTCACGCACATGCATTTCATGCTGCACGACATTGCCGGCCCAGTCCTTGATGGCGCGGATGGTCGGCACCTCGTCGCACATCTTCAGAAGCGTGTCGCGCGGATAACCCTGCCCGGTCGCCAGCGGATACTGGAACACGATCAGCGGCAGGCTCGACGCATCGGCAATGCGGCGGAAATGCTCGACCGCCATCGCGGGCGATTGCCCGAGCGTGAACGGCGCCGGCGGGAATACCAGCAGCGCCGACGCGCCGCCGTCTTCCGCCATGCGGGCGATGCGTGCGGCCTCCAGGCTGCCGTCGGCCCAGATGCCGTTGACGATCGGCAGCTTGCCGCCGATCTCATCCTGCGCAATGCCGAGTACGCGGCGCTGCTCGTCGAAAGTACAGGAGGCGACCTCCGTCGAGTGAGCGTTGATGGTGATGGCGGAGAGGCCCTTGACCGCCGCGACATCCTGCAAGTGCTTGCGGAAACCCTTCTCGTCGATCGACAAGTCGTCGTTGAACGGCAGGATGACGGCCGGAATGACGCCATTCGGCACGAAATGGGGATGACGAGGCATTTTTTGGCTCTCCTTCCCACCGCGGGGTGGGGACTATCGGCTGCACGACCTATATCACGCCAGCGCTATCCTTTGCTAAGGCCCCTGACATGACCCCGACCAAAATGCCGGAAAACCCGTTTTTCTCGGCCTGGAACACCCCTGACGCGGTACCGCCGTTTGCGCACATCGAGCCGCAGCATTTCCGGCAGGCCTATGAGCGGGCGCTTGCCGAGCACGAGACCGAGATCTCGGCCATTACGGCCGATCCGACCCAGCCGACGTTCGACAACACCATCGCGGCGCTCGAGGGCAGCGGGCGGGCACTCACGCGTGTCAGCAACGTTTTCCATGTGCTGGCGAGCGCCCACAGCAACGACGCGCTGCTTGCGATCGAGCGCGAGATTGCGCCGCAGATCGCCCGCCACTGGAACAAGATTCATACCAACGCCGCGCTGTTCCAGCGCATCGACACGCTGGCCAAAGGCGCAGACAAACTCGGGCTGTCGGCCGAGCAGAAGCGCGTGCTCGAGCGCTATCACATCAGCTTCCGCCGCGCCGGCGCAGGCCTCGATGCTGCGGCCAAGAAGCGCCTGGCTGAAATCATCGAACGGCTCGCCGCGCTGGGCACCTCGTTCAGCCAGAATGTGCTGGCTGACGAGCAGGCGTTTGCGCTGGCGCTGCATGACGGGGCGGAGCTGGCCGGCCTGCCTGGTTTTATGCGCGAGGCGATGAAATCCAATGCGACCGAACGCGGCCTCGCCGGCTATGCGGTCACGCTGTCGCGTTCGAGCGCCGAACCATTCCTGCAGTTCTCCGATCGCCGCGATCTGCGCGAAAAAGTCTTTCGCGCGTTCATCATGCGCGGCGACAATGGCGGGCCGACCGACAACAAGGCAATCATTGCCGAGACGGTACGGCTGCGTGCCGAGCGGGCGCGACTGCTAGGCTTTGCCGATTTCGCCCATTACCGGCTCGATGACGCCATGGCGAAGACGCCCGAGGCCGTGCGCGGCCTGCTCGACACCGTTTGGTCGCGGGCCCGCAAGAAGACGCTGGCCGATCGCGATGAGCTGCAGGCGCTGATCCAGGAGGACGGCGGCAACTTCAAGCTCGAACCGTGGGACTGGCGGTACTACGCTGAAAAGCTGCGGCAAAAGCAGTGCGACTTCGACGAAGCCGGCATCAAGCCGTATCTCTCTCTGGAACGGATGATCGAGGCGGTATTCTACACCGCCGGGCGGCTGTTCGGCCTGACCTTCCGGCCGCGCAGCGATGTTCCGGTCTGGCATCCGGATGTGCACGTCTGGGAAGTACGCGGCCGCGACGACAAGCCGGTCGGGTTGTTCTTCGGCGACTATTTTGCGCGGCCGTCGAAACGCAGCGGCGCCTGGATGACGTCGCTGCGCGATCAGGAAAAGCTCGCCGGCGATGTGCGGCCGCTGATCGTCAACGTCTGCAATTTTTCCAAGGCGCCGGATGGCGAGCCGACACTCTTGAGTTTTGACGATGCCCGCACGCTGTTTCACGAGTTCGGCCACGCACTGCACGGACTTCTGTCCAACGTCACCTATCCGGAAATTTCGGGCACGAGTGTCGCCACCGATTTCGTCGAGCTACCGTCGCAGCTTTATGAGCATTGGCTGGAGCAGCCCAACGTGCTGCGCCGCTTCGCGTTGCATTACCGCACCGGCGAACCAATGCCGGAGGATCTGCTGGCCCGGCTCATCGCGGCACGCAATTTCAATCGCGGCTTTGCCACGGTCGAGTACGTGGCGTGCGCCCTCGTCGATCTCGACTTTCACTCCTTGCCGCCGCCGGCCGCGATCGAGCCCGGGTCATTTGAAACCAACGCGCTGGCACAGATCGGCATGCCCGATGAAATCGCCATGCGGCACCGACCACCGCATTTCGCCCATGTCTTTTCCGGCGGCGGCTACGCGGCCGGCTATTACAGCTACATGTGGTCGGAAGTGCTGGATGCCGATGCGTTTGAAGCGTTCGAGGAAACCGGCGACATTTTCGATCCGGCGACGGCGAAACGGCTGCACGACTACATCTACGCGGCCGGTGGCGCGCGCGATCCGGCCGAGGCCTACAAGGCGTTTCGCGGCCGATTGCCGAGCGCGGATGCGCTGCTGCGCAAGCGTGGTTTCGCCGAGCCCACCACCACTGCCTAACGCGCTAGACGGGCCCCGCACCGCTGCTATCATCGCACACTCCGCGCAAGCGGCTGCCTGAAAGCGTCACATCATGGATTTACATACCGCCGGTCATCGCCGCGGCGTCGTCTGCGCGCCACACGCCGCAGCTGTCGAAGCCGGCCGCGCCATTCTCGCCGAGGGCGGCAACGCGATCGAGGCCATGCTCGCCATGGCGGGAACGATCGCGGTGGTCTACCCGCACATGAACCACGTCGGCGGCGACGGATTTTGGCTGATCCGCGAGCCGGGCGGCCGCGTCCGTGCAATCATGGCGGCCGGACCGGCAGGCCGCAACGCGCGGCGCGAGCTTTATCGCGAGTACGAAACGATACCGCCGCGCGGACCGCTCGCGGCGCTCACTGTGCCGGGCGCGGTCGGCGGCTGGATACTGGCGCACGAAGTCGCCCAGGCGCTCGGCGCCAGGCTGCCGCTCGATGTTCTGCTCACTTCCGCCATCGCTCATGCCCGCAATGGCTATACGGTCACGCGCAGCCAACGGCGGCTTACTCAGCAGCACCTTGACGACCTCGGCAGCGTGCCGGGCTTTGCCGCAACGTTCCTGCTCGACGGCAAGGTCCCCGATCTAGGCGCCACTCTCAAACAGGAGAAATTCGCCGATACGCTCGCGCACCTCGCCGCTGCCGGCCTTGACGATTTCTATCGCGGCGATGTCGGGCACGAACTGGCCGTCGATCTCGAACGGCTCGGCAGCCCGGTCACGCGCGAGGACATGGTTCGCTACCGCGCCACCCTGCGCGACCCGCTCCAGCTCAATCTGCCCGTGGGCGTGATCTACAACACCGACGCACCGACGCAAGGCGTCGTTTCTCTGATGATCCTTGCCTTGTTCGATCGCTTCGATGTCAAGCAAGCCGAGAGCTTCGACCACATTCACCTGCTGATCGAAGCGACCAAGCGGGCGCTGCTGGTGCGTGACCGCGCGGTCACCGACCCGAGCCATCTGTCGCATCCGCTCGAGCGCTATCTCGATGAGCGCTTCATCTCCGGCGAGGCGATGAAAATCGATCGCCGCAAAGCCGCGCCGTGGCGGTCGCGCGCCGACGGCGACACGGTATGGATGGGCGCGGCCGACGCCGACGGCTTCGTCGTGTCCTACATTCAGTCTTTGTATTGGGAATTCGGCTCAGGCTTGGTTCTGCCGCGCACCGGCGTGCTGATGCAGAATCGGGGCGCGAGTTTCTCGCTCGAAGCCGGCGCGCTCAATCTCCTGGCGCCCGGGCGCTTGCCGTTCCATACGCTCAATCCCGCGCTCGCTGTGCTTTCGGACGGACGCATCATCGCCTACGGCTGCATGGGCGGCGATGGCCAGCCGCAGACGCAGGCCGCGCTGTTCACGCGCCATGTGTTGTTTGGCGAGCCGCTCGAACAGTCGATTGATCGGCCGCGCTGGGTCCTGGGCCGCACCTGGGGCGCCTCGTTGGCGAATCTACGGATCGAGCCGCGCTTCGACGACGCAATGATCGAACAGCTTGCCACGGCCGGCCATGACATCGAGGTGTTGGACGAAGCTTATTCCGACGTCATGGGTCACGCCGGCGCTGTGGTACTGCACCCGGGCGGCAGCTTGGAGGGCGCGCACGATCCCCGCGCGGACGGCGGAGCGGCAGGAGTTTAGAATGTAGCGCGGATTGAGCGGTATCCGGGAACCCGCTCCGACCACTCTGCGACACGAGCCACGACTGTCACGCTGCCCGAAGTGCTTTGATGCGTTTAGCGTCTTCCGGCTTTAGATTCCGCCGCGCCACCTTCAGATCATAATGACTCTGAAGGTTCATCCAGAATTCCGGACTATTGCCGAAATAAAGGCCCAGCCGAAGCGCCGTATCGGCCGTGATGCGACGCCGGTTATTAACGATCTCGGCAATCCGGTTCGGCAAAATCCCTACGGCTTTAGCGAGCTGGCTCTGTGACAAGCCATACTCGGCAAGAAATTCTTCCTTCAGCATTTCGCCAGGCGTCACGGGTGCGAATTCGTTCTTTGCCATCGCGCTCGTCCTCAAGGGTAATCCACGATCCTGACCTCGTGCGGCTCGCCATTAATCCATTTGAATATCACTCGCCACTGTCGGTCGAGGCGGATCGAGTAAAACTCCTTCAGATCTCCCGAAAGCTTTTCGAGTCGATTCGACGGCGGCACCATCAAATCAGGTATACGGTCAATTACCGCTCCATCGGAATAATTCCCAGCCGCTCCATCAACTCGCGGTCGCGGTCACGCTCAGGATTCGGCGTAGTCAGAAGTTTCGGCCCGTAAAATACCGAGTTTGCGCCGGCCAAAAAACACAGCGCCTGCGTCTCTTCACTCATGTCCTCACGTCCGGCCGACAGGCGCACCACCGAGCGCGGCATGGTGATGCGCGCAACCGCGATGGTGCGCACGAATTCGAGCGGATCGAATTTTGTTTTGTCCGCCAACGGCGTACCGGCTACTCGCACCAGCATGTTGATCGGCACCGATTCCGGGTGCTCCGGCAGGCAGGCCAGCGTCGCGATCATGCCGACGCGGTCGTCGCGCGTCTCGCCCATGCCGACGATGCCACCGCAGCAGACATGGATGCCGGCGTCGCGCACGTGGTCAAGCGTCTGCAGCCGGTCCCCATAGGTGCGCGTGGTGATGATCTCTCGATAAAACTCCGGCGAAGTATCGAGATTGTGGTTGTAGTAGTCGAGACCCGAATCCTTGAGCCGCTGCGCCTGCGCGGCGGTCAGCATACCGAGCGTGGCGCACGTCTGCATGCCGAGAGCCTTGACGCCCTCCACCATGGCGCAGACCGTATCGAGGTCGCGGTCCTTCGGCTCCCGCCACGCCGCGCCCATGCAGAAGCGGCTCGCGCCCGCGGCCTTCGCGGCGCGCGCCTCGGCGAGCACGGCGTCAAGCGCCATCAGCTTTTCGGCCCGAACGCCAGTGTCATAGCGCGCGCTCTGCGGGCAATAGGCGCAATCCTCCGGACAGCCGCCGGTCTTGATCGACAACAGCGTGGAGATCTGCACTTCGGCAGGATCGAAATGCGCGCGGTGGACGGTCTGCGCCCGAAACATCAGGTCCGGGAATGGCAGATCGAACAGGGCGCGCACCTCGGCACGTGTCCAGTCGCGGCGGAGTTCTGTGGCAGCCCGCGAACGGGAGGTAGTTTCAGCGGTGAGTGACATGGACGCAGTGTAACCCGGATTGCATCGCAGCAAAATCGGCTACACTGCGTCGTTGGGCATGAGGGATGCATGATCTTGGGACGCAGATTTGCCGCTGCCTTCGCCATTTTCGCGATTGCCGCCACGATGCAGGCGGCATCCGCGCAGGACTACCCGACGCGACCGGTGACGATGGTGGTACCGTTCCCGCCCGGCGGCGGCACCGACGTGCTGGGCCGCATCGTTGGCAAGCGCCTCTCCGAGGTCCTGCGCCAGCAGGTCGTCATCGAGAACATCGGCGGCGCCGGCGGAATGATCGGTTCGAACCGTGTCGTCCACGCGCCACCCGACGGCTACCAATTCGTGCTCGGCAGCAGGGCCGACGCCATCAATCAGACACTCTATAAGCACCCGCTCTACAATTTGGAAAAAGACCTGGAGCCAGTGATCCTGATCGCCGATCAGCCGATGATCCTGATCGCGCGCAAGGGCCTGCCGGTCGACGGACTGCAGCAATTCATCGCTTACGTGAAGAAGAATCAGGCCAGCGTGCACTCCGGCTCGGCAGGCATCGGCTCGACCGGCTATGTGGATTGCGCGCTGTTCAACCAGGCGATCGGGGTCAAGGTACAGGACATCCCCTACCGCGGCGGCGGCCCCGCGCTGGTCGATCTGATTGGCCAGCAATTCGATTATTTTTGCACGCTGAGCCCGACGGCGGTGCCCCCGGTGAAAGCCGGCCTGGTCAAGCCCATCGCAATGCTCAGCCGCAAACGGTTGTCGTCACTGCTAGACCTGCCCACCACCTACGAGCAAGGCATGAACTTCGAAGCCTCGACCTGGTTCGGCTTTTTCCTGCCCAAGGGTGCGCCGGCCGCGATCGTCAAGGAACTGCACGACGCGACAGCCACCGCAATCAATACGCCCGCGGTCCAGGAGCAACTTGCGGCGACCGGCACTTTTGTGGTGCCGCCCGATCATCAGACTACGGCCTATTTGCAGAGTATTATCGGTCCCGAAATCGAGAAGAACGGAGCGCCGCTCAGGGCCGCGGGAATGTCGATCGAATAAATTCGCGTTAGAACCGTCATTACCGAATCTGGGAGGCGACAATGACACCCCCTCGAACATGGGCCGCCATGGTCATCGCGATGGCCGCGGCCGCTATGCTTGCGACCGCCATAACGGCGGATGCCCAAACCTGGCCGAGCAGGCCCATCAGGGTGATCAGCCCGTTCACCGCGGGGAATGCCGGCGATACCGTAGCGCGCATCGTGTTCGATCGCGTTTCGCAGCAGATCGGCCAGGCGCTGCTTATCGAAAACAAACCCGGCGCGGGCGGCACGCTCGCCGGTGACTTTGTCGCCAAAGCCGACCCCGACGGCTACACGCTGCTTCTGAGTTCGGCCTCGCTCAGTTCGCAGGTCGTGTTCCACAAGACCATGCCGTACGACGCAATACGCGCCTTTCAGCCGGTCAGCCTGATCGGGATTCAGCCGACCGTGGTGGTCGCCGCGCCAAAACATAATTTCAAGACGCTTGCCGATCTGATCGCCGCCGCCAAGGCAAAGCCCGGCGCCTTGACGTTTGCATCGGCCGGAGTGGGCTCGGCCTCGCATATGGCCGCCGAGCGCCTGCTTGTCGCCGCTCACATCGATGCACGCCATATTCCGTTTCGTGGCGCCGAGGGTGTGACTGAGGTGATGGCCGGACGGATCGACTTCTATTGCGTCCCAGCTGCGCCGGCGGTGCCGCTGATCACTGCCGGCAAGGTCACGGTGCTGGCCGTCAGCACCGCCAAGCGTGCAACACTGCTGCCAAACGTTCCGACCGTCGCCGAGGCAGGTTATCCCGAAGCCGAATACGTGTTCTGGGGCGGCGTCGCGGCACCCGCCAAGACGCCAAGCGCCATCGTCACCAAGCTTCACGACGAGATCGAAAAGGCGCTTCAAGCACCCGAAGTCCAGGAAAAATTGAAAAAGCTCGGCGTCGAAGAGCAGTTCCTGACCGTGGCGCAATTCGACAAGTTCGTCAGCGACGATATGGCGGCGACGCTGAAACTCGCCAAAGATGCGCATCTCCAGCCGACCGATTGAGGGGCCAAAACCACGATGACCGATACGCCGCCCGACCGTCTCTGCAACGATCCGCGCAGTCCGTATTACGACGCCGAAGCGCTCAAACGCGACGTCGGTATCCGCTTCAAGGGCGCGGAGAAGACCAATGTCGAGGAGTATTGCGTGAGCGAAGGCTGGATCCGCGTGCCTGCCGGCAAGGCCAAGGACCGCTACGGCAATCCGCTGACTATCAAGCTCTCCGGCACCGTCGAGCCATATTTCAAAGATGCGGAAGCCTAACTATCCGCACGCCAGCGCGTAGATGTGCTGCACGCCGGCCGGCAGCGGCGTTTCGCGCCAGCTGTCGCCGCCGTCGGCGGTGCCAAAAACCTCGCCGTAGCGAGCGGCGATATAGACTTGCTTGGCGTCGCCGTGATGCAGCGCAACCGACATCAGCGTGCCGTGCGGCTTGACCTTGTCGAAGCGCTGCCAGCTGCCGCCGAGATCATGGCTGCGGTAGAGCGCGCCATCTTTCGATGAAGCCGCAACGGATAGGCAGGCATAAAGCGTGCTCGCGTCCTGCGGCGACACCTTCACGTCGCGCCCGTAAGTGAACGGCGAGAAGCGGTCGACCCGCAAATCCTCCCAGCTGTTGCCCCGGTCGCGGCTGCGGAACAGCCCCATGCGCACGGCGAGGATAACGCTGTCCGGATCGGCAGCGCTCATGCAGATGGCGTGACCGTCAAGCATTCCTTCCGCTTCGGTGTCGCTGACGATCCTGGAACGCAGCCGCGGCTCGTCGACCGAAAGACGGATCAGGTTGTCGCTGGAGTCTCCCCAGGTTTCGCCGCCGTCCGTCGAGCGCATCACGCCGCCGATTTCGAGCGCGGCGTAGATTTCGTTCGCCTTCGCCGGATGGCGAGCAAACCGCATGACGCGGGCCGCGAACGGCGCTTTGCCGCGGTCCGGCAGGTGCGGCTCAGCTTGGCGCGCCCACGTCTCGCCGGCGTCACTGCTGCGATAAATCGAAACCGGCGAGCCGCCGGCGAGCACGCGCCGCGGATCGTCAGGATCGGGCAGGAACGACCAGATTTGTACGCCGCTGTCGGGAAAGTTGGCCCGCCGGAATGTCGCACCGCGATCGGTGCTGCGGTAGATGCCGTTCTTGGTGCCGGCGAGAACGAGATTTGGATCGCGCGGATGCACAAACACCGTGTAGGCCTCAGGCTCCGTCAAAACGTGTGTCCATTCTGAGCCCTCGGCGTCGCGGCGGAACACACCGGCGAGATTGCCTTCGTTGCCGCCGTAATAGCCGCCGACGCCGGCGTACACATAGGATTGGGCCATGGCGTGTCCTCCCGAAAGTTTTGCCAACAATATGGCGGCTGCGATTGCGCGACAATGCCGATTCAATGCAGCGTCGGCCGCTCGGTCACGACACGCAGCGTGATCGTCTCGATCAGGCTGGCGCGCTCCGCCTCGGCAGCGCTAAGTTCTTGCGCGGCTTCATCCGCGGTCGAGTGGTTCGAGCCCCACACGACGATGCCCGCAAGCAATGCGGTAATCGCGGCCAGCAATAGCCGCGGATCGAAAGACAAGATGCCAAGCAACACCGCGGCGAGCAAAATGGCGCCCGCCAGGACGGCAATGCGCGCGACCAGGATGAACTTGCGGCAGCTCTCGAGCTTGGCGGAAAGTTCGTCGATCTGCGTCTCAAGGCGCTCGATCTCACCGCGTGGGTCGTCCTCGCGCGCATCCTCATCGGTCATGCGTACAGCATACACGACGGGTGCACCCGTTGAGGAACAGACGAATTGCCATCCGAGAGGCCGAAAGCCCAAATCGTCACGCGCCATTGAACCGGGATGCGGTCTCGACTGTCCAATAGAAACCGCGCCGGCCGGCGTACTCGGGGGTCTTAGATGTCGAAGATTGCAGTCTTGCTCGTCCTAGCGCTCACCCTCGCTTCCTGCGGCGCCGTCGACACGCTATTTGACGGTTTCCAGCACGTCAGCGACGTCCGAAACGATTTGAAGGCTGCGACTGGCATGAAGCCGGAAGTCGGCTTCAATTGGCACAATGGCCGGCTGAACAAGGTGACTGTCACGTTTCCGCGGCTCTACCGCGACAAACCTCTCGCCGAACTGGCCGAGACGGTTCGGCAGACGGTCACGAAGGAGTTCAAGCAAGCGCCGGACGATATTGTGCTGGCGTTTTCGCTGGGACCGGCGCCCGTAGTATCGGCCCCGCCGTCACATGCGACTCGGTCCGCGGCGCTCTGATTACTCCGCTGCTTCAAGCCGGGGTGTGATAGCCTCGACCTTGGCGGCGCAGAACTTGAATTCCGGAATCTTGCCGAACGGGTCGAGCTTCGGATTGGTGAGCAGATTTGCCGCCGCCTCCACGAACGCGAACGGGATGAACACCACGCCGTCGGGAATGGCGTCATCCTGGCGCGAATCGAGCTCCACCACGCCGCGTCGCGTCGAGACACGGATCATATCGCCCGGCTTGATGCCAAGCTTGGCGATGGTGCCGCGTGACACCGACGCAACAGCGGCGGGCTCGAGCGCATTGAGCACCGTCGCACGGCGCGTCATGGCGCCAGTGTGCCAATGTTCGAGCTCGCGCCCGGTCGTGAGAATGAAGGGATATTCGTGGTCCGGCGTCTCGTCCGGCGGCGCCAGCTTGGCCGCAACGAGCTTGCCGAAGCCGCCGGGTCGCGGAAAACCCTTGTCGAACACCACGTCACGGCCAGGCTTATCGGGAGCGTCAGCCGGATAGGTCACCGCGCTCTCGCGCAGGACCCGTTCCCAGGAGATGTTGTCGAGCGACGGCATCAACGATGCCATCTCGGTATAGACCTCGCCGACATCGGCGTAGTTCCAGTTGCAGCCGATGCGGTTGGCGATCTGCTGAATGATCCAGATGTCCTGGCGCGTATCGCCCGGCAGCGGCAGCGCGTGCCGGCCCATCTGCACCTGACGATTGGTGTTGGTGACGGTGCCGTCCTTCTCCGGCCAGGCCGAGGCCGGCAACACGACATCGGCATACATCGCGGTTTCGGTGAGGAACAGATCCTGCACCACGAGATGTTCGAGGTGCGCCAGCGCCTCACGCGCATGGTTGAGGTCGGGATCGGACATCGCCGGGTTCTCACCCATGATGTACATGCCCTTGACGACGTCATGGTGCACCGCGTCCATGATCTCGACGACGGTCAGCCCCTTGTTCGGATCGAGCTTGGTGCCCCACGCGTCCTCGTAGCGGGCGCGGATTTGCGGATCGTCGACCGACTTGTAGTCCGGGAAGAACATCGGCACGAGGCCGGCGTCGGAGGCGCCCTGTACGTTGTTCTGGCCGCGCAGCGGATGCAGTCCGGTACCCGGGCGGCCGATCTGGCCGGTGATCAGCGACAGCGCGATCAGGCAACGCGCATTGTCGGTGCCGTGGGTGTGTTGGGAGATACCCATGCCCCAGAAGATGATCGCCGACTTGGCGCGGGCGAACTTGCGCGCCACGGTGCGGATGACATCGGCCTCGATGCCGCAGATCGGCGCCATTTCTTCCGGCGTGTAATCCCTGATGCTCTCGCAGAACGGCTTGAAGCCCTCGACATAGGTCTGGACATACTGCTCGTCGTACAGCTTCTCAGACACGATCGTGTTGAGCATCCCGTTGAGCATTGCCACGTCAGTGCCGTTCTTGAACTGCAGCATGTGCGTGGCGTGGCGCTTGAGCGCCTGACCGCGTGGATCGGCAACGATCATCGTCGCACCGCGCTTCTTCGCCTGTTTGAAGAACGTGGCGGCGACCGGGTGATTTTCGGTTGGGTTGCAGCCGATGACGAAGATCACTTCCGAGTTCTTGCACTCGTTGAAGGTGGCGGAGACGGCGCCTGAGCCGACGCCCTCCATCAGCGCTGCAACCGAGGAGGCATGGCACAGCCGCGTGCAGTGATCGACGTTGTTGGTACCGAAGCCGGTGCGAACCAGTTTCTGAAAGAGATACGCCTCCTCGTTCGACCCTTTGGCCGAGCCGAAACCGGCCAGTCCTTGCGGGCCGTCACGATCACGAATTTTCTTCAACCCCGCAGCCGCACGGTCGAGCGCCTCGTCCCAGGTCGCTTCACGGAAATGCGTCCACGGATTCGACGGGTCGATAGCTTCGTGCGGGACTTTCGGCACGCCCTCCTTGCGGATCATCGGCTTTAGCAGCCGCTGCGGATTGGAGACGTAGTCGAAGCCGAAGCGGCCCTTCACGCACAGCCGCTGCTCGTTGGCCGGCCCGTTCTTGCCGGTGACGTAAAGCAGCTTGTCGTCCTTGACGTGATAGGTGAGTTGGCAGCCGACGCCGCAATACGGACAGACGCTGTCGACGGTGCGGTCAGCGTTGCCCTTGAAAATGTTATTGGCGTCGACCAGCGTCGCCGGCATCAGCGCGCCGGTCGGGCATGCCTGCACGCACTCGCCGCAGGCCACGCAGGTCGAGGCGCCCATCGGATCGTCGAAGTCGAACACGATCTTTTCGCCATGACCGCGCCCGGCCATGCCTATCACGTCATTGACCTGCACTTCGCGGCAGGCGCGGACGCAGAGGTTGCAGTGGATGCAGGCGTCGAGATTGACGGCCATCGCCGGATGACTGCGGTCCGGCGCGGGCGAATGCCGGCGTGGCAAGCGTCCCTGCTTGAGCTGCATGCTGGTCACCACCTGCCACAGCTGGGACGCCGGGTCGTGGGCATGCGCCTGATCGGGCTGATCGGTGACCAGAAGTTCGGCCACCATGCGGCGTGCGGTCTTGGCGCGATCGGTCTGCGTCTTGACCGTCATGCCAGGCGATGGCGTGCGGATACAGCTTGCCGCCAGCACGCGCTCGCCCTCGATCTCGACCATGCAGACGCGGCAATTTCCGTCCGGGCGATAGCCCGGTTCCGGCGAGTAGCACAGGTGCGGCAACGCGATGCCGAACCGCTCCGCGGCGCGGAAGATTGTCTCGCCTTCGCGAATATCGACATCGCGTCCGTCGATGGTGAAGGTCTTGCCGGTCGCACCGTGGCCCTCACCGGCGGATTTGTCGGCTGGCGCGGTATGGGCCACCCCCGGCTTTCCTTCGCCGTAAGCCGCACCGCCGGCGGAGCCTTTCTTGTCGTGGCCGTAGCCGACGGGTTTATCCTGTTTGCTGTCGCTCATCGCGCAAAACCTTTGGTCACCAACGTCCCAGCGGCTTGGTCAGTTCTTCGGGAAAATATTTTAGCACACACAAGAGCGGATTTGGCGCCGCCTGGCCGAGGCCGCAAATCGAGGCATCGCGCATCAGCGCCGACAGTTCGTCGAGCAGGGCCGGGTCCCACGGCCCATTAGCCATGAGCTGCGCCGCCTTCTCGGTACCGACGCGGCACGGCGTGCACTGGCCGCAGCTCTCATCCTCAAAAAATCTGATGAGGTTCAGCGCCACGGCTTTCATGTCGTCCTTGTCGGACAGGATGACAACCGCGTGGGAGCCTACGAAGCAGCCGTATTTTTCCAGCGTGCCGAAATCAAGCGGGATGTCGGCCATCGATGCCGGCAGGATGCCGCCGGACGCGCCGCCTGGCAGATAACCCTTGAAGGTGTGGCCATCGGCCATGCCGCCGCAGAATTCATCGATCAGCTCACGCGTGGTGACGCCCGCGGGCGCGAGCTTGACGCCGGGATTTTTGACACGGCCGGATACCGAGAAGCTGCGGAAGCCTTTTCGCTCGTGGCGGCCCTGAGAGGTGAACCACTCGACGCCCTTTTCGACGATGTCGCGCACCCAGAACAGCGTTTCGACATTCTGTTCAAGCGTCGGCCGGCCAAACAGGCCGACTTGCGCCACATAGGGCGGCCGATGCCGCGGCAGACCGCGCTTACCCTCGATCGATTCGATCATCGCCGATTCTTCGCCGCAGATGTAGGCGCCGGCGCCGCGGCGGAGATGGATTTCGGTATGCTCGGAAAGGCCGGCTTGCTCGGCCTTGGCGATCTCCTGCTGCAGCAGCAGAACGATCTCCGGATATTCGTCGCGAACATACAGATACGTGTCCGCGGCTTCGACAATCCAGGCCGCGATCAGCATCCCTTCGATGAAGCGATGCGGATCGCGCTCCAGATAGTAGCGGTCCTTGAAGGTTCCCGGCTCGCCTTCATCGCAATTGACCGCAAACAGACGCGGCGCCGGTTCGGCCCGCACCAGCGACCATTTGCGCCCCGTCGGAAAACCGGCGCCGCCGAGGCCGCGCAGGCCGGCGTCGCTGACGATCTTGATGATGTCGTCGCGCGTGCGCGAGCCGCCCCTGCAGGCTTTGAGTAACTGATAGCCGCCATTCTTCACATACGTGTCGAATGCGTTCGGCGTCGGATAGACATGTGCGTGTGTGGGCTTGGCCGCCGCGGCGGTAATCTTTTCAACGTCGGCGTTGAGCACCTGCACATGACCGACCGCACTGGCCGGCGCCCGATCGCATGCGCCCATGCATGGTGCGCGCACGACACGCACGCCCGGTCCGAGCCGTTTCGAGATTTGTTCGAGCAGGCGCTCCGACCCAGCGAGCGCGCAGGACAGCGAATCGCAGACCCGCACGGTGACGGCTGGCGGCGGCGTCTCGCCTTCCTTCACCACGTCGAAATGGGCGTAGAACGTCGCCACCTCATACACTTCGGTGAGTGCGAGTTTCATCTCATTGGCCAGCGCCGCGAGATGCGCAGCCGACAAATGCCCGTAGTGATCTTGAATCAGATGAAGATGCTCGATCAGGAGATCGCGCCGGCGCGGCCGGTCGATCAGCAGCGCCTGGATGTCGGCCAACGCCTCCGGATCGACCTGACGGCCCTTCGGGGTGCGTGGCGGGCGGCGGCGGCCGCCCCCGCCTCGATCTTGGCGTGACTCTAGCGATGTCGGCGGTTCAGTCAGGCTCATTGTCGTCTCGAAGCCAACAAGAGAGGGCTGGGCTATCAATCCAAACTCGGGCAGATCAATAGAGATTGTCTATTGAAATACTGACTATCCTTTGGAATAACCGATCATTCGTATATTACCAAGATAGGCGTTTGGCCCGGATATTCCAACCAAATCCATGATTTCGAGGCGAGACGGGTGGTGATCGACAAACTCGAGTTCCTGCTGGCGTTGGCGCGCGAGGGCCATTTCGGCCGCGCCGCCGAGTCTTGTGGCGTAACCCAGCCGACACTCTCGGCCGGCGTCAAGCAGTTGGAGGGTAGTTTCGGCGTTCTGCTCGTCAATCGCGGCTCCCGTTTTCAAAACTTCACACCGGAAGGCGAACGGGTCCTCGAGTGGGCGCGGCGCATCGTCGGTGACAGCCGGGCCATGCGCGAAGAGATCCACGCGCTCAAGCACGGCCTGAGCGGACGCCTGCGCATCGCCGCAATTCAGACCACGCTGGCCATGATCGAAACTCTGACGACGCTTTATCGCGAGCGGCACCCGGAGGTGCAATTCACTGTTTTATCCGCGACTGCCGAGGAGATTTTCCAGCGTCTGGAAAATCTCGAGATCGACGCCGGCGTCTCTTATCTCGACCAGGAGCCGGCCGGGCGAATTACCGGTATCCCGCTTTACCGCGAGCGATACTGCCTGCTGACCGCGGCCGACGCGCCACTCGGCAACCGCAGCAAGGTGAAATGGGCGGAGGTCGCGCAGATCCCGCTGTGCCTGATGACACCCGACACGCAGCTGCGCCGCGTCATTGACGGCCTGTTGCGCGACGCGGGCGGCGATCCGCGACCCAGTCTCGAATCGAATTCGATGATCGTACTGTATTCCCATGTCCGCACCGGACGCTGGGCCAGCGTGATGCCGTTCCGCCTGGCCGCGACACTAGGCCTCACCGAGGTGCTGCGGGCAATTCCCATCGTCGAACCGGACGCCAGCCACATGATCGCGCTCCTCGTCCCATCCAGACAGCCGATGAAGCCCCTGACGGCGGCACTCGTGGCCGAGAGCCGCCGCGCGGCCCAGCTCTTAGCCGACTGAAAGAAACCGGCTCTCCGAGCGTCTATTGCCTGCACCCGTGATGCGCTCGGCCGCCGCATGGGCGGCTGTCGCGCGCCCGAAGCCAGCGTCCGCCCCGTCTTTGCTCTGGGCCATCGCCCACGACCAGGCAGTTCGCGCGTGACCGCCTACGATCATATCATCTGTATTTTCTATCGGACGATAGAAGACCGCTTATTGATTCAACAAATCGCCGTCCGCACTCTGCAACGGACGGGATAGCACGCCCTTCACGCAGAAAGAGCGGCTAACCACTGTCCGCAGACAACAAAAACCGGGCCTACGAGCCAGGGGGAGGAGCGCATTATGAGCTTTTTCGATCGGAGCAATACTGTTGCCGGGCCCGGCTTCAGCCGGTGGATGGTTCCGCCGGCAGCGCTGTGCGTGCACCTGTGCATCGGCCAGGCCTACGCATTCAGCGTGTTCAACCTGCCGATGACCAAACTCATTGGCATCTCGAAGTCTGCCCCGGCCGACTGGAAACTCACCGAACTGGGCTGGATCTTCTCGCTGGCGATCTTCTTCCTCGGGGTCTCGTCCGCCGTGTTCGGCCGTTGGGTCGAGGAAGGCGGACCGCGCCGCGCCATGTTCACGGCGGCGTGCTGCTGGGCCGGCGGCTTCTTTCTTTCCGCCATCGGCGTGTACGTCCACAATCTCTGGCTCATCTACCTCGGCTATGGCGTGCTCGGCGGCTGCGGGCTCGGCATCGGCTACATTTCGCCGGTGTCGACGCTGATCAAATGGTTCCCCGATCGCCCCGGCATGGCGACCGGCATGGCCATCATGGGCTTTGGCGGCGGCGCCTTCATCGCCTCACCGCTGTCGGTCTGGCTGATGGGCAAGTTCAACTCTGCAAGCCACATCGGTGTCGCCGAGACCTTCATCGTACTCGGGATCGTCTATTTCATCTTCATGGTGGCCGGCTCGATCATCGTCCGGGTACCGGCGCCGGGCTGGAAGCCGGAAGGCTACACCCCGCCGGTGCAGGCGACGAAGCTGATCACGACCAGCGACGTGTTTGTCTATGACGCGCTCAAAACTCCGCAATTCTGGCTGATCTGGTGGGTGCTGTGTCTGAACGTGACCGCCGGCATCGGCGTGCTCGGTCAGGCATCCGCGATGAGCCAGGAAATGTTCCCCGGCCATATCACGCCGGTGGCGGCGGCTGGCTTTGTCGGCCTGATGAGCCTGTTCAACATGGGCGGCCGGTTCTGCTGGGCGTCGGTGTCAGACTATATCGGGCGCAAGAACACCTACTTCGTGTTCATGGTGCTCGGCTTCCTGTTGTACTGCACGGTGCCTTACACCGGCAGTATCGGCAGCGTCGTCGGATTCGTCTGCTGCTTCCTGGTGATCATCAGCATGTATGGCGGCGGCTTTTCCACTGTGCCAGCATACCTCAGAGATATGTTCGGCACCCGTTATGTCGGCGCCATCCACGGCCTGCTGCTGACCGCATGGTCGATGGCCGGCATCTTCGGCCCGGTGCTCGTCAACTACATCCGGGCCTACAACGTCGCTCACGGCGTCCCGAAGGCCCAGGCCTACAACGTCACCATGTACATCATGGCTGGCCTCTTGGTGATCGGCTTTATCTGTAACCTGCTCGTGAAGGCCGTGGACAAGCGGTACCACATGCAACCGGATCGCGACACGGCGTTGGATACCGCAGGTGTGGCCGCCAACCTGTCTCGTGCATAGAGGAGAACTGTCATGGCAGACTCGCATCAACAGGAAGGCACCCCCGCGTGGCAGCTTGCGCTCGCTTGGCTGTTCGTCGGTATTCCGCTCACTCTGGGCGTCATCCAAACACTCATCAACTCGATGAAGCTGTTCCAGTAGAACAAAAAGAAACGTCTTCGGAACGGGCGCTGCCTTCCTCCCGGAAGGCGGCGCCTTTCTTTTCGGTGTGCACATCCAACCGAAGATAACCCGACACCGATTTCGGATAATATTCCTACGAAAGCCATCCGATCGCGCGCGGTTTAATCTGTCAATCGTTACATAGACATCTTCTATTGATGCGGAACCTGTGATTGAGTGCCCGAGTGGCGCCGGTCACCGGCGCCACAAGCAAAAATGCGCGCAAAGCGCATGCCTTTTTGGGGGCAATGAAGGAGGAACCGCACGATGAGCTTTCTCGATAGGGGCAACACGATTGCCGGGCCTGGCTTCAACCGATGGATGGTGCCGCCGGCAGCGCTGTGCATTCACCTCTGCATCGGTCAGGCCTATGCATTCAGTGTATTCAACCTGCCGATGACCAAGCTGATCGGCATCAGCAAATCCGCGCCGGGTGACTGGAGTCTCGCCGAACTCGGGTGGATCTTCTCCATCGCGATTTTCGTGCTCGGCTTCTCGGCTGCGATTTTCGGCCGTTGGGTCGAAGAAGGCGGTCCTCGAAAGGCGATGTTCACCGCCGGCCTGTGCTGGGCGATTGGATTTTTGGTTTCGGCGTTCGGCGTCTACATCCACAACTTGTGGGTCGTGTATCTTGGCTATGGCCTTATCGGCGGCATCGGTCTCGGCCTCGGCTACATCTCGCCGGTGTCGACGCTGATCAAATGGTTTCCCGACCGGCCGGGCATGGCGACGGGCATGGCCATCATGGGCTTCGGCGGCGCCGCCTTCATCGCCGCACCGCTGTCCGTCTGGCTCACGGGCAAGTTTTCGACTGCGACCCATGTCGGCGTCGCCGAGACCTTCCTCTGTCTCGGCGCGATCTACCTCGTCTTCATGTGGGTCGGTGCCGCGATCGTGCGCATACCGGCGCCCGGATGGAAACCGGAGGGGTACACACCGCCGCTGCAAGCGTCGAAACTGATCACGACCAGCGACGTCTACGTCTATGACGCGCTGAAGACTCCGCAGTTCTGGTGCATTTGGCTGGTCCTGTGCATCAACGTCACCGCCGGCATCGGCGTGATCGGCCAAGCATCCGCCATGAGTCAGGAAATGTTCCCGGGCAAGATAACGGCGGTTGCGGCGGCGGGCTTTGTCGGTCTGATGAGCTTGTTCAACATGGGCGGCCGCTTCTTCTGGGCGTCCACGTCGGACTATATCGGCCGCAAGAACACGTACTTCGTGTTCATGGTGCTCGGCCTTCTGCTGTATTGCACCGTGCCCTATACCGGATCGATCGGCAGCGTTCTCGGTTTCGTGCTCTGCTTCCTGGTGATCATCAGCATGTATGGCGGCGGCTTCGCCACGGTGCCGGCATACCTCAAGGATATGTTCGGCACGCGCTATGTCGGCGCGATCCATGGCTGGCTGATCACGGCATGGTCGATGGCCGGAATTTTCGGCCCGGTGCTGGTGAACTATATTCGCCAGTACAATGTCGCGCACGGCGTGCCGAAAGCGCAGGCTTATAATGTCACCATGTACATCATGGCCGGACTGTTTGTGATCGGCTTCATCGCAAACGCGATGATCAAGGCGGTGCATCACCGATTCCACATGAAGCCCGCTCGTGAAGCAACAATGGGCCAGATGGCCGTCGACGCGGCCGGCGAACCCGCAGGCGCCTGAGGAGGAAGGTCATGGCTAACGAGACTCAACAAGGCACACAGGGCTGGCAGCTCGCGCTCGCCTGGCTGTTTGTCGGCATTCCGCTGACATTGGGCGTGATCCAGACCCTGATCAACGCGATGAAGCTGTTCCAGTAATCGCTTCACCACTGCGAATGCCAACGGCGCGGCTTCCAAAAGCCGCGCCGTTATTTATTTGGAAATCTTGACAGGCGGGTCACGACGGCTATTTTGCTCTAAGTTGATGGGGATGGGGTCCCCCGATAACCGCCGCAAGGCTGATGACTCCTACCGGACGCGTCAGGCGTCGGTAGGGGCTATTTCCTCCGCCAAGCCTGTCAAGAATTTAACTGCGTGCTCCGGCCGTTCTGCGCGGCCGCGGGTTCGCCATTTGACCAGGAGGGAGATCCCTTGAATTGGCTATTTATTTTGGCCGTCGCGCTTGGCGGCGCGGTCGGCTCCGTAGCGCGTTATCTCATCGGCATCGGGTCTGGAAAACTATTCGGGTTTAACTTTCCATGGGGCACGCTGATCATCAACATTGCGGGTTCGATGCTGATCGGGGCGTTCGCCGGACTATTTGCGTTCAAATGGGATTTGCCGCAGGCGGTGCGGATATTCCTGACAGTCGGCGTCTGCGGCGGCTTCACCACATTCTCGACCTTCTCGCTCGACAGCTATTATCTGATCGAACGCGGCCAACTGGCAACTGCCGGGTTCTACATCGCCAGTTCAGTAATTCTTTCGATCGCCGGTCTTATCGCGGCGCTGCATTTGATCCGCGTGCTGTCGTAACTCGCTTATCGCCATAGCTGAAACGGCGCGGTCGAAATGCCGCGCCGTTTCTATTGCATCGACAGAGCAACCGCGAGACTACGCCACCTTCTCCTTCAGATGCGGGAACATGGCGTGGAGCGCTTCCTGGTCCATCTCGGTCTTGAATTTGTGACGGTCCTTGAGCGTCGAGGCCTTTTGCGCCGCGGGTCGCGCGTTGATCTCGTCGACCAGCCGCTTGACGTTCTTGTACTTATCCCAGGCGTCCTCGCCGACCACATTGGGCAGCATCCGCACCCAGCCCCACACATTCATGTCGGCGATCGTATAAGTATCGCCGAGCATGTATTTGTGCTTGCCAAGCCGCGCGTCGAGGATGGCGGCATGGCGCTGGCCTTCGAACACATAACGATTGATGGCGTAGGGCAGCTTCTCCGGCGCGTAGTTGCGGAAGTGCACCGCCTGGCCGAAATACGGACCGACGCCCGAAGACACGAAGAACATCCACGACAATAGTTCACCGCGCGCCTTGTCGGTTTTCGCCGGCAGAAACTTTCCGGTCTTCTCGGCGAGATAGAGCAGGATCGCGCTCGAATCGAATACGGTGACGTCGCCGTCGACAATGGCCGGCAACTTGGCATTCGGATTGATCGCGAGAAATTCCGGCTTGTGCTGCTCGCCCTTGCGGGTGTCGACCGGAATGGCGTCGTAGGGCGTACCGGTCTCTTCCAGGAACAGCGCGACTTTGGTCGGATTGGGCGCGCCGCTATAGTAGAATTTGAGCATCGTTCACTCCATGTGTTGCGTCATTGCGAGGAGCGAAGCGACGAAGTAATCCAGACTACAAGACCATCTGGATCGCTTCGCTCGCAATGACGATCAGAACAAGCCAACAATCTTTCCGTCCGGCCCGATGTCGATCGAGTCCGCGGATGGCACGCGCGGCAGGCCCGGCATGGTGAGAATCTCGCCGCAGATCGCAACCACGAACTCGGCGCCCGCGGACAACCGCACCTCGCGCACCGGGATGATGTGGTCGCTCGGCGCGCCTTTCGCATCCGGGTTGGTGGTGAAGCTGTATTGCGTTTTAGCCATGCAGATCGGGAACTTGCCGTAGCCCATCGCCTCGTACGAGGCGAGCAGGTCGCGCACCGGCTTGTCGATCGAAATGTCCTTGGCGCGATAGACCTCGCGGCAGATGGTGCGGATCTTCTCGACCAGCGGCATATCGTCCGGATAGAGAAATTTCAGCTTGCTCTTGCCGCTATCGGCGATCTTGACGACCGCGCGTGCGACATCGGCCGCGCCCGCGCCGCCCAAGGCCCAATGATCGGCCATCAGCGCTTCGACGCCGAGCGCCTTGCATTTCTCCTCGACCAGCTTGATTTCGGCGTCGGTGTCGGCCGAGAAGCGGTTGATCGACACCACCGGCTGGACGCCGAACTTCTGCATGTTCTCGATGTGACGCTGCAGATTGCTCATGCCGGCCTCGAGCGCCTTGAGGTTTTCGGCCTTAAGGTCTTCCTTTTTGACGCCTCCATGCATCTTCAAGGCGCGAATGGTCGCCACCAGCACGACGCAATCGGGCGCGATGCCGGCCTTACGGCACTTGATGTCCATGAACTTCTCGGCGCCCAGATCGGCGCCGAAGCCCGCTTCCGTCACCACGTAGTCGGCGAGCTTGAGCGCGGTCGTCGTCGCCAGCACCGAATTGCAGCCGTGCGCGATGTTGGCGAACGGGCCGCCATGGATGAAGGCGGGCGTGCCTTCCATGGTCTGCACCAGGTTCGGCGACAGCGCGTCCTTGAGCAGCACCGTCATGGCGCCGTGCGCCTTGAGGTCGCTGGCGCGCACCGGTTTGCGGTCGCGCGTATAGGCGACGACGATATTGCCCAGCCGCTTCTTGAGATCCTCGAGATTGCGGGCAAGGCAGAAGATCGCCATCACTTCGGAGGCGACCGTGATATCGAAACCATCCTCGCGCGGAAAACCGTTGGCGACGCCACCGAGAGAATTGACGATCGAGCGCAACGCGCGGTCGTTCATGTCGAGCACGCGCCGCCATGCAACGCGGCGCGCATCGATGCCAAGTGCATTGCCCCAATAGATGTGGTTGTCGAGCAGGGCGGCAAGCAGATTATTCGCCGACGTAATGGCGTGGAAATCGCCGGTGAAGTGCAAATTGATGTCTTCCATCGGCACGACCTGCGCATAACCGCCGCCGGCGGCGCCGCCCTTCATGCCGAATGACGGGCCGAGCGACGGCTCGCGGATGCACAGCATCGCCTTCTTGCCGATGTGGTTCAGGGCATCAGTCAATCCCACCGTGGTGGTGGTCTTGCCCTCGCCTGCCGGCGTCGGATTGACGGCAGTGACGAGAATGAGCTTGCCGTTCGGCCGGTTCTGGATCGATTGGATGAAATCCATCGATACCTTGGCCTTGTAGTGGCCGTAGGGTTCAAGATTCTCCGGCCCGATGCCGAGTTTTTCGCGCGCGATGTCGACGATCGGCCGCTTCTTGGCGGCCTGCGAGATTTCAATATCTGATTTGGGCGACTGGTGCTGTGAGGCGGGCATGGACAATCCTGACAAGCTTGAGTGAACGAATTTTCGGTCTTTCAAATTGTCATGCCCGCGAAGGCGGGCATCCAGTAACCACCCATTTGCTGGTGATTACTGGGTCCCCGCTTGCGCGGGGACGACAGCGGTGGGTCATGTGAATCTCGCCTTGACCTGAAGGTTTGCTGATTTCGCCCACTCGCCGGCTTCGATCTTCTTGCCGTCGGTGGGCTGAACGCGCGTTATCTTAAAGCGCCCATCGGCGCACACCACGGTGAAGCCATCCGCATCCACCGCAGCGATCTCGCCCAGCTTGCCGCCGATGCCTTTGGGGTCTTTCGCCGGCAGCGGCGTGGCGTCGAAAATTTTCAATGGCTTGCCTTCGAGCGTCGTCCACGCGCCCGGCGCCGGATTGCAACCACGGATGAGCCGATCGATCTGCTGCCAAGGCTTACCCCAGTCGATCTTGGCGTTGTCCGCGCCACACCGGCCCTCGTAAGTCGCCTTCGATTCGTCCTGTTTGATGCGCGGCGCCTTGCCGGCTTTGACCAGATCGACCGACTCCAGCATCGCATCGACGCCCATCGGAAACAGCCGATCGAAATAGACGGTGCCGAGCGTATCATTGGGACCGATCGGTGTTTTCTTCTGCAAAAGCACAGCGCCGGTATCGAGCCCGTTGTCGGGCCAGAAGATCGACAGGCCGGTTTCCGTCTCACCCTTGATGATCGGCCAGTTGATGGCGCTGGCGCCGCGATAGGCCGGCAAGAGCGATGGATGATACTGGATTGAGCCGTGCGTCGGCATGTTGAGAAACTCTTCCGGCACGAACAGCGTGACGAATGCCATGACCTGAAGATCGGGCTTGAGCGCTCGAAATTCTTCCCACACTTCGGGCTTCTTGTAGGAGTCCGGCTGGTGCACCGGAAGTTTGGCGGCCAGCGCCGCTTCCTTCAGCGGATCGGCCTTGGCGCCGGGCTTTTCCGGCGCGACGTACACGGCGACGACATCATCCCCGCGCTTGAGCAGCGCCTCAAGCACCGCCTTGCCGAATGCCTGCTGGCCGTGAACAACAATACGCATTCGTCTTCCTCTCCCTGAAAACAACCTCTCCCCGCTGTGCGGGGAGAGGGAGAAACCGTTACGCCGCGGCCGCTTTCGCCGGCTTTTCCGGCGCCGTGATGGCGCCCGACACCTGAATCTCACCGACTTCCTTGGCGGTGTAGCCGAGTTCTTTGCGCAGAATTTCCTCGGTGTGTTCGCCCAGGAGCGGCGAGCGCCGCACATCGGCGGGTGAGTCCGACAACTTCACCGGATTGCCCACCGTCAGATATTTGCCGCGGATCGGATGATCGACTTCGACCACTGTCCCGGTCGCACGCAGCGACGGCTCCTCGGCGATCTCTTTCATCGACAAAATCGGACCGACCGGAATGTCGTGTTTGTTGCAAGTTTCCATGACCTCGAACTTGGTCATGGTCTTGGTCCACTCCTCGATCGTATCGAAGATGTGGCGCAGCCGGGGCAGCCGCGCCAGTGGCGTGGCGTAATCCGGATCGGTCTTCCACTCGGGCTTGCCGATCAGATCGCAGATCGCGCCCCACACCGGCGCCTGGGTGATGAAATAGACGTAGGCGTCGGGATCGTTCTCCCAACCCTTGCATTTGAGGATCCAGCCAGGCTGGCCGCCGCCGGAATCGTTGCCTGCGCGCGGCGTCGCATTGCCGAACGGAATGTTCTCGCCGTACTGGCTGTATTCGGTGAGCGGGCCGTGTTTGAGCCGTTGCTGATCGCGCAGCTTCACGCGCGCGAGATTGAGCACGCCATCCTGCATGGCCGCCAGCACCTTCTGGCCGCGGCCGGTACGAACGCGCTGATAGAGCGCGGTGACGATGCCGAAAGCGAGGTGCAGGCCGGTGCCGGAATCGCCGATCTGCGCGCCGGTGACGAGCGGCGGCCCGTCGCGGAACCCGGTGGTCGAAGCCGAGCCGCCGGCGCATTGCGCGATGTTCTCGTAAACCTTGCAGTCTTCATACGGGCCGGGGCCGAATCCCTTCACCGAGGCGACGATCATGCGCGGGTTGGTCTTGTGGATGTAATCCCAGGTCAGGCCCATGCGGTCGAGCGCACCGGGCGCGAAATTTTCAACGAGGATGTCGCAGCGCTTGATCAGCCGCGCCAGGATTTCCTTGCCCTTGGGGTGTTTGCTGTCGATCGTGATCGAGCGCTTCGAACCGTTGAGCATGGTGAAATAGAGACTGTCCGCGCCTTTGACGTCGCGCAGCTGGCCGCGCGTGACATCACCGGCGCCAGGCCGCTCCACCTTGATCACGTCGGCGCCCATATAGGCGAGCAGCTGCGTGCAGGTCGGCCCCGACTGCACGTGGGTGAAGTCGAGGATTTTGACGCCTTGCAGCGCCCTGCCCGCCTCGCCCCACGGCTTTGTCGAGGGCCGCGCCGACCCGTTGCCGTTTGTAGCCTTGGCGGCTTTCGCGGCCGGTTTCTTGACCGCCTTGAGCTTCACGACTTTCCTGGGTGATTTTTTCACCGCGCCCTTTGCTTTTGCCTTGGCGGGTTTCTTTCTCTTGGCCATCACTGTCCTCTCCTATTCCACTCTGGGCGGCTATGAGTCGCTGACTCGTCCGGCGGATTTTCACCGGTTATTTCTTGCGGACGGCACTCTTTGGATTGAGGTTGCCGATGCGGCCGCTTTCGCTGCCGGCTGCCGGATCGATTACGGCGTTGATCAGCGTCGGCTTGCCGGAATCCATGGCCGCATTAACGGCGCGCCGCAGTTCGTCCGGCGACGTAGCATTGACGCCGGTGCCGCCGAACGCCTCGATCAGCTTGTCGTAGCGCGCGCCTTTGACGAACACCGTGGTCGCCGGATCGGCGTTGGCGCTGTTGACGTCGGTGCCGCGATAAATGCCGTCGTTGTTGAAGATGACGACACAGACCGGCAGCTGGTAGCGGCAGATCGTCTCTATCTCCATGCCGGAGAAGCCGAACGCCGAATCGCCCTCGATCGCCAACACGGGCTTGCCGGTCTCGATCGCCGCGCCGATGGCGTAGCCCATGCCGATGCCCATCACGCCCCAGGTGCCGACATCGATGCGCTTGCGCGGCTGATAGACATCGATGATGCCGCGAGCGAGATCGAGCGTATTGGCGCCCTCGTTGACCAGTATTGCGTCCGGCCGCTCCTTGACGATCGTGCGCAGCACACCGAGCGCTCCGTGATAGTCCATCGGCGAGTTGTTGTTCATGAGCCGCGGCGCCATCTTGGCGATGTTCTCGTCGCGCTTCGACGTCACAGTCTTGATCCAGTCCGCGGGCGGCGCCGGCCAATGGCCGCCCATGCCGTCGAGCAGCGCGGCGACGGCCGAGCCGATATCGCCCACCACCGGGGCGGCGATTTCCACATTCGAATCCATTTCTTTCGGTTCGATGTCGATTTGCACGAATTTCTTCGGCGCATCGCCCCAGGCCTTGCCTTTGCCGTGCGACAACAGCCAGTTCAGTCGCGCCCCGATCAAGAGCACCACATCGGAATCCTTCAACACCGTCGAACGCGCCGCGCCCGCGCATTGCGGATGCGTGTCGGGCAGCAGGCCCTTGGCCATGCTCATCGGCAGGAATGGCGCGCCGCTCTTTTCAACAAAACTGCGGATCGCTGCATCGGCCTGCGCATAAGCCGCGCCCTTGCCGAGGATGATGAGCGGGCGCTCGGCGCCTTTGAGCACGTCGAGTGCGCGCTTGATCGCCTCGGGCGCAGGAATCTGCGCCGGCGCCGGATCGATGACTTTGACCAGGGAGCGTTCGCCGGCGGCCGCGTCCACCGCTTGACCGAACAGTTTGGCCGGCAGGTCGAGATAGACACCGCCCGGCCGGCCCGAAACCGCCGCGCGAATCGCGCGTGCGAGCCCAATGCCAATGTCCTGTGCGTGCAGCACACGGAACGCCGCCTTGCATAGCGGTTTGGCGATGGCGAGTTGATCCATCTCTTCGTAGTCGCCCTGCTGCAGGTCGACAACCTCGCGCTCGGAGGAGCCCGAGATCAGGATCATCGGAAAGCAATTCGTCGTCGCGTGCGCGAGCGCGGTGAGCCCGTTGAGAAAGCCCGGAGCCGATACCGTCAGACAGACGCCCGGCTTCTTGGTCAGGAAGCCCGCGATGGCTGCGGCATAGCCTGCGTTCTGTTCGTGGCGGAATGAGATGACGCGGATGCCCGAAGCCTGCGCCATGCGGCCGAAATCGGTGATCGGGATGCCGGGCACACCGTAAATGGTATCGAGGCCGTTGAGCTTGAGTGCGTCGATAACAAGATGAAAGCCGTCCGTCTGCTCCGGCTGCGCGTCGGCTGCGTTTGCATCTTTGGTTTTTACCGCCGCTTCGGCCATGAAACTCTCCCTGAACTTTGCGTCTCTCGTTGACGTTCAATCCAAATATTCGGCGTATTTCGCCACGTGTTCGGCGAGGCCAAGCGCATGGTCGCGCACCAGGCTCTCGGCACGCGCGGTGTCGCGCGCTTCCAGCGCTTCGATGATGTGCATGTGATCGCGGATCGAGCGGTCGGCGCGATCCTGCTCGCCGATGGTCTTACGGCGGATCATGCGCATGTGCGTGAACAGGTTTTCTGCGAGATTGATGAGCGCATCGTTGCGGCTCATGCGAATGATGGTCTGGTGAAACTCGATGTTGACGTCGGAATACTCGTCGAGATGTGCACGGTGCTCGCCGATGTGAAAAGTCGCGAACATGCGCCGCAGCAAAGCAATCTCGTCGTCGGTTGCGATCTGGGTGATCAGCCGCGCCGCCATGCTTTCGAGCGCCGCCCAGGCGGTGATCAGCTCGATCACCTCGCGCCGGTTCTTGCGCACCACATAGACGCCGCGCCGCGGCTCGGAGCGCACGAAGCCCTCGCGCTCGAGCTGGGCTATCGCCTCACGCACCGGCGTGCGGCTGATGCCGAAATCGACAGCGAGCCGCCGCTCGTCGAGCCTGATCTCGGCGCGGCTGCCGTAGATATCCATGGCGGCAATGGCGTTTTTCAGCGCCGTGTAGGCTTGCTGCTTGAAACTTGCCGGGCTGGTGAGCGGATCGACGGCGACACGCCGCTCTCCGGCTCGGGAGGCGTCATCGGAAGTCTCGCTGGCACTCTGGGCACGATGGAGCACGGACAGGCTTGAACTCATTGTGGTATACATTATTCCAGCGCGCCGGACGGTGCAAGGGCCCCGAGTGGCCACAACTTTTAGGCCCGCCAGTCGACGAAACTGGCAGGCCCAAATTTCAATGGTCGGGAGTCTCGCCGGGAATCAGCCGTCAGGCTGATTCCGCCCTAACCTTTCGCCAGGAAACGATTGCGCATCGGCTTGAGCACGAACAATGCCAGTGCCACGACGACGAAGTTAATGATCGCGGTAATGACGAACACCATGTGCCAACTGCCGGTGTGAGACTTGATCAGGTTGGCGACCGGGACCAGGAACGCGGACGCACCCTTGGCGGTGTAGAGCAGACTGAGATTGACTGTCGCGAACTTGGTGCCGAACGTATCGGTGCAGGTCGACGGGAACAGGCTGAAAATTTCGCCCCAGGTCAGGAAGATCAACGCGGCAAACAGCACGAATGCCCATGGTACGTAGCCAAGCGAACCGAGCAGCCAGTAGGCGACGCCGCCCAGGCCGAAGGCCAGCGCCATGGTGTTCTCGCGGCCAATGTTATCCGACACCCAACCAAACAGCGGCCGCGCCCCGCCGTTACAGACGCTGTCAACGATAAGCGCGAAGCTCAGTGTCGACGCGCCGAACAGCAGCACGACATTGCCGACGTTGAAGTCCTTGGCGATGGGTGCGATCTGCGCGGTCGCCATCAGGCCGGACGCCGATACCATGATGAACATGATATAGAGCAGCCAGAACACCGGCGTGCTCAGAGCCTCCAGCGGCGAGTAGCTGCGCGAACTCTGCGCCACCTTTGGCGCGGCGACGCCCGCCATTTCGCCCGGATCGGGAGCGCGAACGAGCCATGCCACGAGGAATACGATGCCGCCTTGGATCAGACCGAACCAGAAAAAAGCAGCCTCGTAACCGGCAGAGGCGATGACCGCACGGATCGGAATGACCGAGAGCGCCGCCCCGGCGCCATACCCCGCCGCGGTCAAGCCGACAGCGAGACCGCGCCGGTCCGGAAACCACTTCACAGCCTGGCCAACGCAGGTGGCGTAGACCGCGCCGCCTCCGGTGCCGCCGACGACTGCACCAAGATAAAGCATGCCCAGCGATTGAGCGTAGGAATTGATGATCCAGCCCAGCCCCACCATGATGCCGCCAAAGGCGATGACCAGCTTAGGCCCGCGGCGGACGCCGAGACTGTCGACGATCCAGCCCTCGATCGGCGTCAGCCATGTTTCCAGCGCGATGAAGATCGAAAAGGCAAACTGGATCGATGCCAGCGACCAACCATGCGCTTTGTGGATCGGATTGACGAAAAGCGTCCAGCCGTATTGCAGATTGGCAATCAGCACCATGCAGATGATGCAGAAAATGAGCTGGGACCACCGTGTCTCCGAACCGGCCACCGCCCGGGACTCGGCCATTGTGGAAGCGCTTGTCATGCTTTCCGCCCTATGTCGTTTTGTACCGATGTAGTTTTGTGTCGCCTTTGCAGCAAATTTAGATCATTTTCATGTTGCATGGGAAATGAAATAGCACAGTGCGGCTGACGGCGAATAGTCGCAACCCACCGGATGCAACCCAACGGTCAGATCGATACGAATAATTCGATTCAGTGCCTGGATATGGAAAATTAATGCAAGAGTCGGCGCGAACTCTTTGCCCATAATGCCCAGGCTTCTTCACACATAAGTGTGCGCTGCAAAATAATATTCTCCCGGACCTAACCCGGCGCTCATGCGTTTGCTCGGCGAGGAGCAATTTCATGACTGCTAATCCAAGCTTTCCGGCGCTAATAATTATCGTTGTTCTCCTTGGCGTTACGGGTGCATCGGCCCAGTCGACCGGCCCGGTCGAAACCATCGGGCCGGACGGCGCTGTCACCCAGCCGATGGGTCTCACGCCAGTTCAGCAGAACACGCTCTATAACGCCGTGACCCGGCAGCGCGTTCGGGCCGGTCGCAGCGACATAATCGCCGCGACCGGTGCGTTGGTGCCACCGTCACTAGCATTGGGCGATCTGCCCTACGTACCTGTGCTCGGCGACGATGCCGATGTCCTCAAATACGCCACGGTGGAGAGAGACGTTGTGGTCGTCGATCCGATCCGCATGCGCGTTATCGACGTCATCCATTCCGGGGCGGGTCCGTAAGCGGCACGTCGCGCCAATCGCGCTCGCGCCGAGCCCGCGGTCGTTCTGACATCGCCGGCACGGCGTCGAACGTTTCAGCGTTGCGTTCAGTCCCGGGCATTTTGATAAGAACGCAGGACGATCAGGCCGCCAGCCATGAATCCGCAAAAGAGCGCCGTCCAGATAGTTCCACTCGAAGCGCCTGAGGAGACGCCGTTCTACATCGCGGCGACGCGAGCCGCCGGCGGGGCACCGCGAACGCTGAAATACGGCGATACGTTCGTCGTTATCGATAGCCGCGGCGACATCGCGGCGGCATCTGGCCGCTCCGCTGGACTGTTCCACCTCGATACCCGCTACCTGTCGCGCCTCGAACTGTTCGTCAACGACACCCCGCCGCTGCTGCTCGGTTCAAATCTGCGCGACGACAACTCGGCGCTGTTCGTCGATCTGACCAATCCCGACATCATGTCGGACCAGCACATCGTCCTGGAGCGGGACAGCGTGCACATTCTGCGCACGGTATTTCTCTGGCGCGGCACCGCCTACCAGCGTCTGCGGCTGCGGAATTACGGCGAGCGGGCCGTCGACCTGCGGCTATTGTTTCGGTTCGAAAATGATTTCGCCGACTTGTTCGAGGTGCGCGGTGCGCACCGTGCGCGGCGCGGCACCGCCTCCGCCAAGCTGCACGGCAACGACGAGGTCGTGCTCAGCTATCGCGGGCTCGACGGCAAGCTGCGGCGTACGGCGCTGACATTCGATCCGCCGCCGGCGCACCTGACGGTCGACAGCGCCCTCTACGAGGTCCGGCTCAAACCCGGCGAAAAGCTACCGATCTTTATCGCCGTGAGTTGCGATCCGACGCAGCCCAGGCCGCTGCCGTTTTTGCGCGGCCTGATCGCCGCGCGACGCGAACTGCGCGATACGGCGCACGACCGCACGGCGGTCGAGACGTCCAATACGCGCTTCAACGAAATGCTGTGCCGGTCGGCCGCCGACCTCTCGATCCTCATGACCGACACGCCGCAAGGCCGCTACCCTTACGCCGGAATCCCATGGTTCTCGACGACGTTTGGCCGCGACGGGTTGATCACAGCGCTGCAGATGCTGTGGTGGAGTCCGCTCGTCGCAAAAGGCGTGCTGCACCGGCTTGCATACTACCAGGCGAAGACTACCGATCCGCGCGCCGATTCCGAACCCGGAAAAATCCTGCACGAGATGCGCGGCGGCGAAATGGCCGCGCTGCATGAAGTTCCGTTCGGCCTTTATTACGGCAGTGTCGACTCGACGCCGTTGTTTGTACTTCTTGCCGGGCTGTATCTCGAGCGTACCGGCGACCGCGAGACGATCGCCGAGCTGTGGCCCAACATCGAAGCGGCCCTGGCTTGGATCGACGGCCCCGGCGATCCAGACGGCGACGGCTTCGTTGAATATCTGCGAGCGAGCGAACAGGGTCTCTCCAATCAGGGCTGGAAGGACTCGCAGGATGCCATCTTCCATGCCGACGGACGGCTGGCCGAGGGCGCGATCGCGCTCGTAGAGGTGCAAGCCTACGTCTACGCCGCCAAGCGGATGGCGGCGCGCTGCGCCCGCCGGCTGGGGCGCGACGCCGGCGCAGAAAAACTCGATGATGAGGCGCAAAAGCTTGCCGAACGTTTCGAAGCGGCGTTCTGGTGCCCGCAGATTGAGACCTACGCGCTGGCGCTAGATGGCGACAAAAAGCCTTGCCAGGTACGCTCCTCGAATGCCGGACAGGCGCTGTTCACCGGCATTGCGGCGCCGGACCGGGCGACGCGCGTTGCGGCCGGACTGTTTCACCCACGTTTCTTTTCCGGTTGGGGCATCCGCACCATCGCCGTCGGCGAAGCACGCTACAATCCAATGTCGTATCACAACGGTTCGATCTGGCCGCACGACAATGCGCTGATCGCGCTTGGCTTGGCGCGCTACGGCGAGAAGCAGGCGATCGCCGACCTGTTTGCCGGCCTGTCCATGGCGGGTACTTATATGGATCTTCGCCGGTTGCCGGAATTGTTCTGCGGTTTTCGCCGCCAGCAGGGCCACGGCCCGACGCTCTATCCGGTCGCCTGCGCGCCGCAGGCGTGGGCCAGCGCTACGCCATTTACGCTCCTGGAAGCGTCATTGGGATTACAGTTCGATCCGTTCAACAACGAGATCCGTCTGTGCAATCCAATGCTGCCGCCGTTCCTGGATGAAGTGATGCTGCGCAATCTGCAGCTCGGCGCCGGGAGCGTCGATCTGCGCGTGCGCCGCCATCGCAACACCGTTTCGCTCGATACCCCGCGCATCAGCGGCGACATCCGGGTTTCGGTGATTTTTAGCTCCTGATCGGCGCTCTTGCGCACGATGGCCACGTGGAACCGGCCGGCCCGGTTCCGATTTAGTCCATTTGGGAACTTCATCAGCCTGCTGGAGGAGCTATGCGCGGAGATCGGCGAACGACGGCCAACACCGTGGCTACGACCGCGGTCGTATTCTTGGCGCTCTGCATCGGCGCGACCGCGCTTCGCGCGGATGATTCCAGCGCCACCACGGGGACGGGCGCCGCTCCAAAAGCGGCCCCGCAAGCGAGCCCACAAGTCACGCCTAAAGCGACCCCTGAAATCACCGTCCTCAACAAGCACGAAGTCGAAGGCATTCTCGGCCGTGAAGTGCGTAGCGCGACCAACGAGAATATGGGGCGGATCGTTGACGTACTCGTCGATCCCAACGGCCAGGTCCGCGCCGCGATTATCGACTTCGGCGGTTTCCTCGGCGTCGGCAGCCGCAAGATCGCGGTCGATTGGGGCGCGCTGCACTTTCCGCCCCCCGGCAAGCCCGACGCCTTTGTCTCGCTCGAACTCACGCGCGACCAGGTGAAAGCCGCGCCGCAATACCAAGACGGCAAGCCTGTCGTCGTTCTCGGTGCACTCGGCAAACTCGAACCCCTTCCAGAATAGCACGAAAAGTGGCGAAGAGCCCTCCCCGGCTTTTGTGGCGCTTGGCGGTTACGTTTGGAATCATGGAGAAGGACACTGCCTGCGAACCTGCCACGCCGAGCAAGCGGCCAGCCGGATCCGCCCGGCGCCATCCCCCGCGAGCAGATGCCGGCCCCGCAACAGCCTGAGCAGGGCACGCCGCCACTGCGGCCGTCGCAGCGCAGCCTGCGCGGTCTCGATTGGTTCATCTTCTTCGTCGCCGACGTGCAGACCGGTTTCGGCCCGTTCGTGTCAGTCTATCTTACCACACAGCATTGGACTCAGATCGACATCGGCCTCGTGCTGTCCGCCGGTGGATTCGTCGCGCTGATCGGGCAAATGCCGGGTGGCGCGCTGGTCGACGCGGCGCGCTCGGAACGCACGGTCGCCGCGATCGCCATCGTGGCGATCTGCATCAGCGCGCTCGGCTATGCGGTCCTGCCGATCTTTCCCATGGTGCTGTCGGCGTCGATCCTGCACGCGCTGGCAAGTTGCGTGCTCGGTCCGGCGATGGCGGCGATCAGCCTCGGTCTCGTTGGCCACGCCGCGATCAGCGCGCGGTTCGGACGCAATGCTCGGTTCGCCTCGGTGGGCAATGGCCTGGCGGCGGCGGCGATGGGCGCCTGCGGCTATTTGCTTTCGGCGCGCGCGGTATTTGTTGTCACCGTGTTGCTGCTCGGCCCGGCGCTCGTCGCGTTGCGCATGATATCGCCGGCCGAGGTCGATCCGGAACGCGCGCATAGTGCTCCACCGCCGACCGACGACGCACGCGCCCAGCGCGCTCGGGGCGGCCGCAAACGCGCGCCGATCAGGCCGGGCGCGCTGATGCAGAACAAGACGCTGCTGATTTTCGCCGGTTGCTTGCTTTTGTTCCATCTCGGCAACGCCGCCATGCTGCCGCTGATGGGCAGCGTACTCACCATGCGGTCGAGCCAGTGGGCGACGCCGCTGATCGCCGCCTGCATCGTCGTACCCCAGATGCTGGTGGCCGCGGCCGCGCCCCGGGTCGGTATTCTCGCGCAGCGATGGGGCCGGCGGCCGCTGCTGCTGGTTGGGTTCGCGGCGTTGCCGCTGCGCGGTCTATTGTTTGCACTCCTGTCGAGCCCGGTGCCGCTGGTCTTCGTACAACTGCTCGACGGCGTGACCGCAGCCGTCTTTGCCGTGATGGTGCCGCTCGTGATTGCCGACCTGACGCGCGACACCGGTCATTTCAATCTCGGCCAGGGGATTGTCGGTACGTTCATCGGCATCGGCGCGTCGATCAGTTCGACGCTCGCCGGCTATCTCAGCGATCGCTTCGGCAGCCCCTGGGCATTTGCCGGATTGGCCAGCATGGCGCTCGCAGGGTTCTTGGCGGTTCTGCTGCTGATGCCGGAGACGCGACCCGTGGAAGAGTCCGCGAAGACCAACCAGACGGGTTGAGCGAAACGCGAGCAATCGCTCGCACCGGGGTGGGTTTCGCGTGCGTTCGCCCCACCCCTGCGCGCGGCAAGCTCACAAAGCCGGCGCGTCGTCCGCGACGAGCCGCAGCCGCGGGGCGATGCGATCGGCGAGATTGCGGTAGACCGAGAGATAGTCCTGCGCCATGCGACGCGCCGTAAAGCGCGCCTCGAACTGTTTGCGAATCTTATTGCGCGACAGCAGACCCAGACGATCAACCGCGCCGATGGCGCCATTTTCATCCTCGACGATGAAGCCGGTAAGGCCGTCATCGATGACTTCCGGCACCGAACCACGATTATACGCGATCACCGGGGTGCCGCACGCCATCGCCTCGATCATCACCAGACCGAACGGCTCCGGCCAGTCGATCGGAACCAGCAGCGCAATCGCGCCGCTCAGAAATTCCGACTTATCTTTATCGCTGATCTCGCCGATATATTCGCTGTGCGATTCCTTGATCATCGGATTGATCTGTTCGTCGAAATATTCGCGGTCGGCGCGATCGACTTTCGCGGCGATCTTGAGCGGCACGCCGCAATGTTGCGCAATACGAATGGCCCGGTCGCAGCCCTTCTCGGGGGCGATCCGGCCGAGAAACGCAAAATATGACGGTTTGACCGGTTTCGGCGTCAACAGCCGCTCGGGCAAGCCATGATGCACGGTGCGCACCCAGTGCGCCTGCGGCAGGGGCCGCCGCTGTGCGTTGGAAATCGACACCACCGGTACTGACGAAAACGTATCGAACAGCGGCTGATGTTCCGGCAGGTCGAGCCGGCCATGCAGCGTCGTGGCGAACGGCGTCGGCTGGCGGGAGAACAACGAAAACGGATAGTAATCGAGGTGAAAATGCAGGAAGTCGTATTCCGAAGCGTGCCGATAGACGCGCTCCAGCATCAGCATATGCAGTGCGTTCGGATCGCGCACCGCGCCATCGAGCCGCAGCGCTCGCGGCCACACCGCGTCAAGCCGTGCCGAAGTCTCGGAATCGCCGCTCGCGTAGAGCGTCACTTCATGGCCGAGCGCGATCAGCTCTTCGGTGAGCCACGACACAACGCGTTCGGTTCCACCATAAAGCTTCGGCGGGATCGCCTCCGTAAGGGGGGCGATTTGCGCGATATGCATCGGATTGACCTTTCTTGTTAGGACTTCCCGTGACGGTATTTGTTCCCCGGCACTGCAACAACTGCGAACGGCAAAATTCGCTCAAAAACGCGACGGAACATATTTTTTTTGGAACTTGGAACTTTGAACAATGTTGAAGCGTAATCATCAACGCACCAAAACATACTAAAAAAATTTCCCGGCCGGATTCTGCTTGCGCGCTTAAAGTTCACGCATCCAAAAACTGACACGGAGTTGCCGCGCCACCGCCGCGGTTCCACGGCGCACCCACCGCACGATTGAAATGAATTTTTACCGGCACACCGGCGTCGATTTCCCGCCATTCGCGTTGAGATGCTGTGGGAACCTCACGGGTGGGGCCCGCTTGTTCGCTGGCGGAGACCAAAACAACATGGACGACCTTTGCAGCTACGCAAGCCGCCCTCTTGCTTTCATCTTCCGTTATCTACGGCTGCGGCCGTTCTCGCATTTCGCCATTTTGGCCGCCGTGCTCGGCGCCGTGACCTGCTCGGTCGGCACGCAATACGGCGTGAAGTTCCTGGTCGACACCCTGTCGCAAGGCGTCGGCGCGGACGTGTGGGAGGCATTTCTTCTGCTCGTGTCGCTGATCGCCTGCGATAATCTGTTGTGGCGGATAGCGAGCTGGATCGCGAATTGCGCTTTCGTCGGCGTGACCGGCGATTTGCGGCGCGATCTGTTCCGTCATCTCACCGGACATTCACCCGGCTACTTCGCCGACCGGCTGCCCGGCATGCTGACGAGCCGCGTCACCGCGACCTCGAACGCGATATTTACCGCCGAGAACATGTTCATCTGGAACGTGCTGCCGCCCTGCGCGGCCACCGTCGCGGCGATAACGCTGGTCTGCACGATCAGCCTGCCAATGGCCGGCACACTGGCGCTGTTCGGCGGCATCATGGTGTGCGTGATGTTCCGTTTGGCCGCGGCGGGCCGGCCGTTGCATCATGATTTCGCCAGCAAGGCTGCCGCCGTGGACGGCGAAATGGTCGACGTGGTCAGCAACATGCCGTTGGTGCGCGCCTTCGGCGGCCTGCTGCGCGAACACCGCCGCTTCGATGCCACCGTCGACCGCGAGCTCGACGCGCGCCGGCGCAGTCTGTTCTATCTCGAAAAGCTGCGCATCTTTCATGCCATCGTGACGATCGTCCTCACGCTCGGCTTGGTCGCCTGGGCGATTGTGCTGTGGAACGAGGGAGCCGCGACGACCGGCGACGTGGTGCTGGCCTGCACTCTGTCGATTTCGGTGCTCAGCGCGACCCGCGATCTTGCCGTGGGGCTGGTCGACATCACCCAGCATTTCGCACGCCTTGCCGAGGCGCTATCGACGCTCCTGGTGCCGCATGAATTGCGCGACCATCCCGAGGCGCAGCCGCTGGTGCGCCGCGGCGCCAGCGTCAAGTTCCAGCACGTCACTTTCCGCTATGGCGACGGCCAGCAGATCCTGGAAGATTTTTCGCTGTCGTTCAAACCGGGCGAACGCATCGGCCTGGTCGGCCAGTCCGGCGGCGGCAAGTCGACCCTGTTCGCGCTGCTGCAGCGCTTCTACGATGTGCAGCGCGGGCGCATTCTGATTGACGGCCAGGATATCGCGCGCGTCACGCAGGCGAGCTTGCGCGAGGCCATCGGGATCGTGCCGCAGGACATCTCCCTGTTCCAACGCTCCGTGTTGGACAACATCCGCTACGGCCGGCCGGATGCCTCCGATGACGAAGTGATGGACGCGGCGATCGCCGCGCGCTGTGATTTTGTTGAAAAGCTGCCCGAAGGCATGCGCACCATCGTCGGCGAGCGCGGCCTGAAGCTGTCGGGCGGTCAGCGCCAGCGTATCGCCATCGCACGCGCCTTCCTCAAAGACGCGCCGCTGCTCCTGCTCGATGAGGCGACATCGGCGCTCGACAGCGATTCCGAGGAGATGATCCGCGACGCTCTAAGCCGTCTGATGCATCATCGCACCGTGATCGCCATCGCCCACCGGCTTTCGACCGTGCGGAATTTCGACCGCATTGTCGTGCTGCAGACCGGCCGGGTCATCCAGGACGGCGCTCCCGATCAGCTCATGCGCCGCGATGGCCTCTACCGCGCACTGGTGCAGCGCGAGATGAACCGCCTCGCCCAGCAAGCGGCGTAGACATACGCGTTGAGGCGCATTCGCCTGCGGCAGGATCGCGCGCCGGCATCGCTTCTTGCGGATCTTGTCTTTTCCGGCTAATATGACCACAATGGTCACGGGCAGGAAACCATGCGCAAAATCCAACTACGGGACGCCAAAGCAAACCTGTCGTCGGTGGTCGATCAAGCCACGCGCGGCAAGCCGTCCGTCATCACCCGTCACGGCAAGCCAGAAGCGGTCGTGCTGGGCTTTGACGATTGGCAAAGACTGTCCAATGTGCCGTCGTTCGGTCGGCTGTTGATGTCGGCGCCGCTCATTGACGACGACCTACCCGAACGCGGCACCGCGCCGCTTCGCGATTCCAATCTGTGACGCAATATCTGGTCGATACCGACATCATCTCGGCAACGTCGCCGGCCAGGGCGCTGCCTCGCCCCGACTTGGCAGCGTGGATGGATTCGCATTCATCGGATCTCTTCGTATCGGCCGTGACCATCGCGGAACTCGCGAGCGGCATCGCCAAAGTCAAACGCGAAGGAGCAAGACGCAGGGCAGCTGAGCTTTCAGCATGGCTGCAGACATTGCTGCATCTTTACGGTGATCGGGTGCTGACGTTCGACATTGCGACCGCCGAGATTGCCGGAGCGTTATCCGATCGCGCGCGCGGCCGCGGGCAATCGCCGGGCTTTGCGGACATCGCCATCGCCGCTACGGCACAGCGGCATCATCTGACCCTCTTGACCGGCAACACGCGGCATTTCGCGCCGCTAGGCGTGCCTGTCGTCGATCCGCTTCAGAAACTTCCAGACGAGAAATAGCAATAAATCGCGCAGCTACTCGGCGGCGCGGCCGAACGCGAGCTGGCGGCTGACAAGTTCGGCGTAGAGGCCGCCGCGCGCCAGCAGTTCGGCGTGGGTGCCGGCTTCGACCAGGCGCCCGGCATCGAGCACGGCGATCATCTCGGCATCGCGTACCGTCGAGAGGCGGTGGGCGATCACGATGGTGGTACGGTCGCGCATCAGGGCGGTCAGGGCCTGGCGCACCTGCGCCTCGCTGATGGCATCGAGATGCGAGGTCGCCTCGTCGAGAATCAGCACCGGCGCGTTTTTCAGAAACGCGCGCGCAATGGCGACGCGCTGGCGCTGGCCGCCGGAAAGCTGGACACCGCGCTCGCCGACTTTGGTGTCGAGCCGCGCCGGCAAGGCGGCGACGAACTCGCGCAAAGCCGCGCGCTCCAGCGCCTGCATGATCTCGGCTTCGCCGGCGCCAGGCTTCGCCAGCGCCACGTTGGCGCGCAGCGTATCGTTGAACAGATAGGTGTCCTGCGCGACCAGCGCGATGCTGCCGCGCAGATCGTCGAGCCGGTATTGGGGCAGATCGGCGCCGTCGAGCGTGATGACGCCGTGCGTCGGGTCCCAGAAGCGCAGCAGGAGATTGGCGAGCGTGGTCTTGCCCGAACCCGATGGGCCGACGATGGCGAGCGTCGCACCGGGGCGAATAGCGAGTTCGACGCCGCGCAGCACCGCGCGCTCCGTCCCCGGATAGTTGAAATCCACATGCATGATCTGGATTGCGGCGCCGGTGTTATGCGCCGTCGCCAGCGCCACGGCCGGCACTCCCGGGCCGTCCGTCACCTGAACGGGCTCCTCATGCACCGCGCGCAGCCGATGCGCCGAGGCAAACGTATCGGCGAGCTGGCGGCTGACATGGGCAATCTCGGAAATCGGCAGGAAAGCCGCGGTGGCGAGCAAAGTGAGCAACGGCAAAAACACGCCGTTGAAATTGCCGCCCGCCGCCAGCAGCCCGCCGGTCAACGCCACCGCGAGCCCGCCGAACGCGGTTGCGGTTTCGAGCTGCACGTCCTGCAGCGAAATGTCGTGCAGCACGTTGAGCCGCAGCATGGTGCAATTGCGCACAAGCTTCTGGAATTCGCCGCGCCGTCGGCCGAGCGCCTGGAAGGCGGTGAGTTCGGCAAGTCCCTGGATGGTGTCGGCAACGTGCGCATTCAGCATGCCGAGGGCCTCGCGCGCGGCGGCGCCAAGCCCGTCGATCCGTTGCCGCAGCAGCACTGGCGCCAAGGCCGCGAACAACAGGAACGGCACGAGGGCCAGCGCGGCTGGCCAGGCGAATACGGTCAGCGTCACCAGCACCGCCGCAGGCACGATGATCGCAACGATCGCCGGACCGACCGTGTGGGCATAAAAATATTCGACCGTTTCCACGTCCTGCGTCGCCAGCGCCACCAGATCGCCGGAGCGACGACGCAACAGATAGCCGGGCGCCAGCGCATCGAGCTTGCGGAACAGCGCGATGCGCATGTCGGCCAGCAGGTGATAAGCCATGGCGTGAGCCTGCCAGGACTCGGCCCAGTGCAGGATACCGGCAAGCGGCGCAACCACCGCAAGCCAGATCAGAAGATCGCCATACGGCCGCCCGGTCTTCAACGCAGCAACGATGAGCGCGCTGACGATGGCGACGCCGACGTAGGCAGCGACGCGAGCTGTCCCAGAGACAATGACGAACATGAGCCGTCGCCACCACGGTGCAATGAAGCTCAGCAGCGCGCGCGTGGTGCGGCCCCAATCCATACGCTCGACGCGCAGGATGGAATCGTCGGCGGTTGCGCCCTGCTCCGCCGGCACCGCGTCTCCAGTCGCCTCGGCAGGCGCGGCGGCCGGCGGCGAAAACGGCAGCGTCATGTCGCCGCGCTCCTCGGCCTGCGCGCCCATCAGTTGCCGGTAGGCGCCGCCAATCTGCATCAAGTCGCGATGCGTGCCGCTTTCGACGACGCGGCCGTGGTCCAGCACCAGGATGCGGTCGGCATCGATGACACTGGAGAGCCGGTGCGCCAGGATCAAGGTCGTGCGCCCGGCCATCAGGCGGTCGAGCGCGCTCTGAATGATGGCCTCGTTCTCGGCATCGACCGAGGACAAAGCCTCGTCGAGAATAAGGATCGGCGCGTCGCGCAGCAGCGCCCGCGCGATCGCAAGCCGCTGGCGCTGTCCACCCGAGAGCCGCAGGCCGCGCTCGCCGATGAGAGTGGCGTAGCCCTGCGGCAGCGCGGCGATGAAGTCGTGCGCATTGGCGGCGCGCGCCGCCGCGGCGATCTGCGCCGGCGTCGCATCCGGCTTGCCGAGCCGCAGATTGTCCTCGACCGTGCCGTAGAACAGATACGTGTCCTGCCGCACCACGGCGATCTGATCGCGCGCCGCGTCCGGATCGAGCGAGGCGAGATCGGCGCCGCCGATCCACACGCTGCCGGATTGCGGATCGTAAAGCCTCAGCAGCAGCGCCGCGACGGTCGATTTACCACTGCCGCTCGGGCCGACGATGCCGACGCGCTCGCCCGCTCTGACATCGAGCGACAACCCGCCGAGCGCCTCGCCGCGCCCGCCCGGATAGGAGAAATGAACGTTGTCGAAACCGATAGTCGGGGCGAGTGGCGCCGAGGGCCGCGCGCCGCCCTTCGGCATCGGCGCCTTCGCCTGCAGCAACGCGTTGATGCCGAGCGCCGCCGCCTGCCCGACCATGCCGTCGTTCAGCACGGTCCGGAAATCGCGCAACGGACGAAAAATCTCGGTGCCCGCCATCAGCACGATGAGCAGCGCCTGCAGCGTCATCATGCCGTGGGTGACACGGTAGGCGCCGAGCGCAATCGCCGCCGCGGCGCCGACGCCAATGCCGACATCGATGATGCCGCGCGTGATCAGATTGGTGGCGAGCATCCGCATCGTCGCCGCGGATAGTTCGCGCGCCTTGCCGCCAAGCATCCGGCCATAAGCCGTGCTCTGGCCGAATGCCTTGAGCGTCGCCAAACCCTGGATGGCGTCGAGAAACTCGGCGCCGAAACTTTTCAGCGAGGCGCGGTGCGCGATGCTGACTTTTTGATTGAGCCGGCTGAACACCGCCGGCAGCACCAGACAAACCAGAGCGAAGCACAACATCAGCGCCGCGACCGGCACATCCCACCAGCCGATGATGGCGAACATGGCGAGCGGGGTAGCGCCGCGATGACGAGCTGCGGCACGTACTGGCCGAAAAAGCTCTGCAGCTGCTCGACGCCGTCGACCACCGACAGCATGACGCCGCCGGTGCGCTCGCCGGCGAACCAGGCCGGCCCGAGTTCGGCGACCTTGTCGTAGAGCTTGAGCCGCAGCACTTCCTGCACGCGCGCCGCGGTGCGGTGCGCCACCATGGTGCGCTCATGCTCTAAAAAGGCGCGAACGAGCACCACGGCCGCCACCACCGCCGCCGGCAGTATGAGCGCCGTGCCCGGCGCGCCGCGATAGACCAGTGCAATGAGCGTGCCGAGAAACACGAACCGCGCGACGCCGACGATGGCCGCAACGAGCCCCATCAGCACCGTGGCGACGATGCGCCACCGCATGCCGCGGGTCAGCTGCCAAAGGCGAAGATCAAAATACAAAGGCGTTTCCTTCAACGCCTTAGATACAGCCATCCGCCCGCGAATGCGATGTCATAATATGTCTTGGATTCGCCACCAAAGCTTAAATGCGCCCGGCGAGCGATGACCGTCCAAGGATGAAGGCGACGGCGAAGAAGGCTGGCTGAGCAAGTGCGCAGTTGATCTCCGCGGGCGCACCTGTTCGCGAACATCAAGCTGCGAGACTAGTTAGTCGGCAGCGGACTCCACGAGTTCCACATCCGTATAGGTATCAGCGGCCATAATTCGGACCGGCAAACCGCCTGTCGTGAATACCAACTCCCCGTCCACCACGCTCAAGCCATCCGCAGTAACAGTCACCGACTGACTATTGCTTCGGCTCACGCGCCACGAATGTTGAGCCTTGCCCTTAGTCTTCCGTGCTTTAGTAGCCACGCGCATCCCTCGCTTGTGTTGTACCGGCGGCACTCATATGACCTTCTCCGTGAAACAGCAACAGCGGCACCGAGATGCTTTCGCGCGCGAAGTCGCCAAAGTGTGGTGCGCCAAATTATCATGCTCGTCCACTTGCCGTCGGACCGGTCCTATTCGATCGCGCGTTTCAGGTCTTCGTGCTCGAAGGCCGAGGCCATCCGGTCGATTTCGGCGGACGATAAGCCAACCGATTTTGCCGTGTCGCGCCACCGCGCTACGGCCGTGCCTACTTCGCGCGCTATCGCTCTCGCCTGATCTGGCGTCAGCTTGTAATGCGCGGCCGTTTCCAGGGCGAGGTCGAGCGAAGCGGTACCGTCCACTTCATCGATCGCGGTAGTAAGCACGCGTGGCTTGATGTCGAGCGGCACGGGATTGAGGTCATAAGCGGGCGCGAGGCGCCAGCCGCCAGGCCCATAGAGAAAACCATGATTGCGCAGATGATCGTCGCTGTTCGAAATAAGAATGTTGAACACAACGCGGCGCCAGAGTTGCGAGCAGTCTTCTTCGGCGCTGGCTCCGTATTGGCGGATCGCGTCCGCGATTTCGAGGTAGCTGCGCGGATCGCCGTCGAATGCATCCAGCATGCTCATGGCGGAGAGGAACGGGATGCGCTGGCCAACTTGCCGGTCGAAGCGGCGCAGCAAGAGAACGGCTCGGTCGCCCACTTTTTCCAATCGCCAGTCGGGCGTCGGCAGGCCCGCCTTCGCGGCAAGGGTGAGGGCCACGGCTTCCCATGCCGAGACCCTAACAAGATCGTTCTTTTGGGGAAACTTGGCGATCGAAAGGTTTCCGTCGCGGTCGATCACAGAAACCTTGGGCCGCGCCCCGCCGAGCGACGATCCCGGTGCTAACAGCAGCTTGAGGTCTTCGTCGGTGTCCTTATCGGCTGTCACGCGCAACGCGGCATTGAGCAAAGCGGAGAGGCGAATAAGGGGCGGAATTTGCACCCCATCGGCCAAAAAAGGACCGCCCTCCTTTGCCGCGAAACGCAACGCGCCCTGCCGGGCGGTATCTCCGACCGCGAGCAGATAGTCGATTTCGCCGAGGGTGTGGGGAGCCCGGTTTTCCTCGCGGGCCTTGCGGCGTTCGTCGCGCTGGATAAGCACGCGTCCCCAGCGGTCGGGTGCGGAATCGCCGATCGCTCCAAAGATCCGGCGGGCTACCACCGTATGAAGAGGGCCCTTGCCGAGCGCAAGCGCCGGCTCAAGCGGAAACCTTTGGGGATGCTTGAGCCAGGCATTATCATATTCGAAGGTTGCGCTTTCGCGGCCGTTGCGCACGCGGCCCCAGAGGCGTCCGACCAGCTGCGGCCTGCCGTCGAGATCGATGTAAACAAGAACGTGGCGGTCGGTCATTTCCCGCTCCGGGCGGAAGCACCCGAGGCGCGGATGCGCTTAGGCAGGCGTTCGCCTTCGAGCTGCAAGCCGACTTCGTCGGAGCGGACGTCGGCAAGCTCGGCAAGCCGCGCGGTCAGGCCGAGCACGAACAGCACGACGGCATAGATGCCGAGCGAGACGCTGGGATCGCCGCGCTCGACCTTGGCGAGCGTCATGCGCGTGATGAAGGCGCGCTGAGCCATGACCGCCGTGGGAATGCGACGGCGAAGGCGAGCGCTGCGAATATCCTCCCCAAGCTTGGTGAGCGCTCGTTTGACAGGGAGTGGCAAAGGCGGTGTTTTGCGCATAGCGAGTTATCGCTTAATGTATATTTTTTTATACAAGATATACGTTAATGTCCATTTAAATATACAATACAGACGACATGAAAAAGCCCGCCAGGGCAGAGCTAACGCTCTGATCTAGCGGGCTTACTTGGTTGCGGGGATAGGATTTGAACCTATGACCTTCAGGTTATGAGCCTGACGAGCTACCGGGCTGCTCCACCCCGCGTCAACTGCTGAATCAATGACTTAGCTCCTCGACTGCCGGACCGCAACCCGGACCATGTGCCATGTAGCGCCCGAGCATATTGAAAACCTACGTTGGTTCCATTACTCCGGGGCATCAACGGGGACATCCCCAATGGCACGAGCTTCTATTGAAGTTGACCGCCAAGGAAGTGACCGCGATAGCTGCGAACCGAAGGTGCCAGTACCAAAGCCCCGCGACATGTATGAGCCGGATTTGCACATCGACAGCTTGAAAATTCGCGCGAGGAATTTCCGTTAGCGCAAAGGTTCAAGCGGCACTTGTTTTATGCCTGAATCCCTCTGAACGCTTCTGTCTGCTCTAGGGCTGCACTCCGTCGATCTCCAAGGTCGATCAGCGCATCCAAAACCTTCAAGAGCGCTTGCGCATCGTCGAGCCGCAACGGAAAATTCCAGTCAGCCTGCCGCTGAATAACACCAGCCATTCGTGCTGACAGCATTGTGCCGATCCATCCGTCCTCGGAGTTGCCGACAGCCAACAGAGCGGTATTCGCTTGCTGACCAAACATATCAATCGGATAAGCCCGACCCGACCTTTGGCAGAGTTCTAGAAACCTTCCCATAACGAACGCTGACCACCCAATTTGCGTTATTATACGATCAATAATCGGCATTACTTTGTCTATCTGTGACCAGTCGCCGTTAGCGAAGCGAGTCGCCCCCGATGCCACTTTTTCGAAATTCACAAAGAGAAGCGCTTTGATTAGCTCAGGCATATCATAGCCGTTGACTTCCCCCGCGCGCCACGAGCTATCGCCGAATCTTGGTGACGGACGGGGTCAGGCGGCAGCGGTTTGAGCGTGCAATCTGACGATCTCGATTCCGTCCTTGAACTTTACACCCA
>JBAQJL010000002.1:0-25684 GCA_049300295.1 Xanthobacteraceae bacterium | reverse complement strand
GATCGACCGAGACCCGCTTCATCATCATCACCCACAACCCGATCACCATGGCGCGGATGAATCGCCTGTACGGCGTCACCATGGCCGAGCGCGGCGTGTCGCAACTCGTCTCGGTCGATCTCGAAGGTGCGGTGAAACTCAGAGAAGCGGTATAGCCTCACAGTACTGCCATGGCCGCGGATGCGCTTGGCAGCACCCCAATCAAGGAAAGTCCAACCGCGCGTTCTCCCCAGAAATTGTAGTTGAAACGCATTGCACGTATCAGTATAGTCCGGCTGTCGACGTGAGAAAGCCGGGTGAAGCACTTTGATTTTCCAATTTTCTGACGACCAATTTGCGTCGATCATTGCGCGCGAAAAGATAGAGACTTTCGCTCAGCTGGCGAAAATCATCGAGACCAGCTGCGATAGCGGGGGTCGCGCTAGGATTTACATTGCAGCTTCCATCCCTCAGTCCGAGCAGCTCTGTATTCTTTCGAACGGCGACTCCCCAGCGAAAAATATTATCGACCCCAACAATTTACTTACGCTGTTTCGATTCAATGCCTCAAAATACCTGTACGAAAAGACAATAATACACGAAAAGCTCTGGATACTGTCAAACGAACATGTCGAACTTGGTGCGCACTCAACAGCCAAGGTGACAATTCGCAATTTGATCTCCTTTGTTCTGACAAGCCGCCAAGCGCATTTACGCAACAAAGTTGTAGAGATCTCGTATGCCTCGTCCGACTACAATAGCTTTGGCTACAGAATAATTCAGAATTTGATCAGGCCCCACTTCAAAGCGGAAGCATGCTCGATATTCGGCTTAGACCCTCGAAATCAATTCCTGCGATTAGCCTCAACATCAGGATTGGTATCAAGCATCGAGAAGAAGGACGTATTTTATGAACCTGATAGAAAAAACCAAGCGATGGCGACCTTGCAATCTCATGATATCCATCTCTTTCAATCACAAAAGGTAGGCGACGACAGCTTCTTTCGGGAAAAGATGCAGTCTGCCATTGTGTATTCCTTGCTTTACGCTCCTATCCGAAGAATGGCTGCTAATGCTCAGCACAGCGATAAGTCCTTCGGAGTAATCAAGATAATTAACCCACACTCGGGCTCTATGACAGGTCCGAAATCGTTGTTTCACTGCGTCGATCTCATGGAAATCTCCTATGTTAGCGAGCTTGTAAGCGTTCTTTCTCACAATTATGTCAGAGCGCTCGAAGCAGAGACAAACCTAGAACGAACAATTCACGGCTTTAGGTCAGATCTCGAAAGCGGCACTGATCATATTCATACATTGGGCGCTCTTCTGTTCGGCAGTCCAGAGACTCAAGAAGCACCTCAAATAAATATCTCTAGCGAAATCTTTAGCGAGCAGGAGCTGAAGCGGCTATTCGATGATGGCGTAGCCTTTCTCGATGACCTAGCATTTCAAATCGAGAAAGCAAGGTCCTTAGCTCACAGCAAAAATGAGATCGTTTCTCATTTTCACCGAGACGTGCTGGTACCTGCTATAAAAATGCAACGGGCAATGGTTGTCGCCAACTCATCTTTGCCCCTTAATATAAACCAATTGACCGAGGCGGGCTCGTTGGTCATTCCGCCCGTGATGGGAAGCAAATCCGGGTATATATCCGTATTTCGGAACTTACTCGAGAACAGCATTAAATATAGCAAGCCCGGGAAAGAGCCCAGAGTCGCCGTCTCTTTCCGTGATGATGGAGACTACTTCGAAATTTCCTTTCGAGATTTTGGTATTGGCCTAGCTGAAATGGACGAAAAATACCTTTTTGTTGAAGGATTTCGCTCGCTGGCTGCACGCCAGCGAAGCTTCCGTGGCGCAGGTATCGGGCTAAGTTACTGTCGTGACCTAATGAAATTTTTTGAGGGCGATCTAATCTATAAACGCGCCCCGGAAGGAACGCGTTTCATCGTCAGAATGAAGAAGGCAGGTGCCCAATGATAATCTGGGTCGACGAAGACGAACGTACGACCTTTCCATCCCAACTATTGCTAAGGAAAATGGATTATCAGATTGAGTTGGTCGCAAATGCGACCGATGGCCTTCACAGCATACTTTCTAAATCTAGGGAGGGCATGGACTTTGCAATAGTCGACGTCATGCTGACTCAGGGTGAAGACAAGGTCACGTTTTCCGACCAAATGACCCGCAATGGTGTCATCACTGGTTTGATTTTAGTAGATAAGTTACTGAATGACGCCTCACGCTACCCCTGGCACAATAAGCTTCTCATTTTCAGCCGAGCGAGCGATCCGACAATCGTCGTGCAAATTGAAAACTACGCTTCGCGCAACAGAATCAAATATCTTCGAAAAAGCAACGATCTAAAAGCCACGCAATTCATCCAGTGGCTAAAGGATAACAGCTTCGTAAACAAATGAAAACCTCAGACATAATCGCAATATTCTCTATTGTCGTCGCGATCGGCGCGGTTGTCTTTGCAGTAATTAGCGCCTGGAAATTTGACGGTGCCAAGCGATTAACTCGGCACATGGAAGACATCGATTTCAAGCTAAAAAAACTCTTCTCGTTAATCGCCGCCGACAGTCAAATTATCGACATAATCGCTGGGGCGCTTCATTCTTTGAACAAACGACAAACAATTCTGTATCAGCTAATATCCCTTTCCACAGACGACGAATTCTATGCCAACGAAGAAGTGATCGAGTTAGCTGCGATTCATAAGAGATTGACTGAGTTGGGGTTATTCTCACAGGACGCAGTAAGGCGAATTTCTGCCCAGCGCTCGCTTGCCCATTCGGATGGAGATTTCCAAAGTCTATATCTGATGAAGTGCATCGAGCAAGGAAAGCTCGGCTACAGAGATCCTGAGATCAAGGAACAAATCCTCTTATTGGAAAAACGGCTTGACCGTTTGCGGGCGCGTCAGTCCGTCTGGGCGGGCAGGCCGGGCGGCGGCTCGTTTTAGCGGCTACTTGGCTCCTTTTCGACCTCGAACCGCTTCCACGGTCACTCTGGCCGAGCGCGGCGTGTCGCAACTCGTCTCGGTCGATCTCGAAGGTGCGGTGAAAATACGCGAGGCGAGCTGATATCGGGCTGGTCGCTCTCACTCACTTTATCATGGCCGAACTTTTCCGGCCATCCACGCCTTGATCGGGACTGGCTCTAAGACGTGGCTGCCCGCGGCAAGCGCGGGCATGACGAACGTTCGATCCTAATCCGCTACACGTTCTGCGTCACGTCACTCACATACTTTGCGCCCACGTCCTGCCCGTGTCGCCAGATCAATTTGTAGGTGCCGTCCCGGGCCGGACCGCCGTTGCCGTGGAACAGGAGCACGAATTCGTCGTGGGGCTCGATGCCGTTGAGCTGCAGTCGCACGCCTTCCTCTGAGGCATTCGTGACCAGGACGTAGCGCGGCTCCATGCCGATCCCAAGCTTGATCGTGGCGAGCCGCCCCAGGCGCGCGCGCGGCGCCCGCCGACGCTCGTCTGTAGCCGGCGAACTCGTTCCTGCTGCGCTAGCGAGCGAATTCGTTCCGGTCTCGAGCGAACTCATAAGCATGCTCCGATTTGCACCAGGCCCGCGCACGGCGGAACCTGCGGCCATACTCCGCTCATAGGTACAGGGATGCCATTGCGCCCGGCCTAACCCGACCGGCAAAATTCTCGGAGCATTTTCGATAAAAACGCACGCCGTGCGAAGCGCCGCAGAAGAACTTATTTACCATCGCGCCGCCGCAGGCTGCGCTCGGCGATCTGCCTTGCACCGCGAATTAACTCAGTCCCGTCCAACCGACACTCACCGGTTGGCCCCCGCAATGGCGTCGATGACAGCGGAGGTTACCTCGACCGTGCGCGCCTTGCCGCCAAGATCGGGCGTGTGAAAACGGGGATCGGCCGTGACCCGTTCGACTGCGTTCATTAACCGATCCGCCGCGGGCTTCTCGCCAAGGTGTTCAAGGAGCATCACGGCCGACCACAAAGTCCCGACCGGATTGGCGATGCCCTTGCCCGTGATGTCAAAGGCCGAGCCGTGGATCGGTTCGAACATCGATGGAAATGTCCGCTCCGGGTTGATGTTGCCGGTGGGCGCGATGCCCAGTGAGCCGGCGAGCGCTGCTGCCAAATCCGACAGGATATCGGCATGCAGGTTGGTCGCGACGATAGTATCGAGCGTTTGCGGCCGCATCACCATCCGTACGGTCATCGCGTCGACCAGCATCTTGTCCCAGGTCACGTCCGGGAACTCACGCGCGATCTCGGCGGCGATCTCATCCCACATGACCATGGCGTGACGCTGCGCGTTCGACTTGGTTACGACGGTCAGGAGCTTGCGCGGCCGCGAGCCGGCGAGGCGAAAAGCGAATCTCATCACCCGCTCGACACCGGCGCGGGTAAACATCGCAACGTCGGTCGCGGCTTCGAGGGGCGAGCCTTGGTGCACGCGGCCGCCGACGCCTGCGTATTCGCCTTCCGAGTTCTCACGCACAATGACCCAATCGAGTTCTCTAGCCGTCACGTTGCGAAGCGGAGAGGTGATCCCCGGCAAAATGCGCGTCGGACGGACATTGGCGTATTGATCGAAAGGCTGACAGATATTGAGCCGCAATCCCCAGAGCGTGATGTGATCAGGAATTTCGGGATGGCCGGCCGAACCGAACAGAATGGCATCGTGATTTCGGATCAGATCACGACCATTCTCCGGCATCATGCGGCCGTGCTTCTTGTAGTATTCGCCACCCCAGTCGAAGTGATCGAACTTGAACGTAAAGGCGCCGACGCGTTTGGCGAGCGCGTTCAACACCTCGACGCCTGCCGTTATGACTTCCGGGCCGATGCCGTCGCCGGGGATTGCCGCAATTGTGTAGGTTTTCATCGATCAAACCCAAGACAACGATCAAACCCAAGACAACGAACTTCGGAATGCGAGTCACAGGTCCAAGGCTTACTCAATGTTCGCCAAGGCTTGCTCAATCGTTTTCTAAGGCTTGCTCAATCGTTCCCCAGCTTGAACAGCCGCCGCGCGTTGGTGCGGCCGATCTTGATTCGGTCGTTCTCGCTGATGGCGCAGGCGTCGAACCAGTTGGCGGCGTGATCGATATTCTCGAACGGCCAGTCGGTGGAGAACATGATGCGGTCGGCGCCGATTTCCAGCATGGCATTCATCAGCGCCTGGGTACGGAAATTGCCCGACGTCGTGAGATGAAAGTTGGCCGAGAAATACTCGCCGAGCAGCTTTTTCGCCGGCCATTTGTTGCGGTTCGGTATCCAGGCGTTGGAATTATCGACCCGCCACATGCCGTAAGGCAGGTTCTCGCCCATATGACCGAGGATGATCTGCAGCCGCGGATACGCGTCGAACAGACCCGACGCCATCAGGCGGAGCGCATGCACCGCCGTCTCCTGGCCGAATGCCCAGATCGGGCCCAACAGCCACGGATGGCCGTCGTAGATGCGCGCATCGCGCGGCAGCGGATTGCGCGGGTGCAGATAGAACGGCACGTCGAGCTGCTCGGCCGTTGCCCAGAACGGCCGGTATTGCGGCAGGTCGTAGTAAAGAATGGTGTCGGCATTGTTGCCTTGCGAAAAGCCATTCACCAGCGCGCCGCGAAAGCCGAGGTCCTTGACGCAGCGCTCGAGCTCGCGCGCCGCGCCGTCCGGGTCCTGCATGGCAAGCGCCGCGAGTCCCTGAAACCGGCCCGGGCGCTTCTGCACCTCTTCGGCGAGAAAGTCGTTGGCCTTGCGCGCGATATCACTCGCCTTCGCCGTGTCGGTGATCGCCTGGACGGCCGGCGCGTTGAGCGACAGCAGCATCATCTCGATGCCGTACTGATCCATCAGCGACAGCCGCCGGCCATGGATGTCGGCGTTGCGCGCAGCGACCTCTGCCTGCACTGGCTCGGGAAAATAGCCCAACGAATCCGCGGCGGTTTCCGGGATCGCAAAGTGTTCTTCAAGCGCAATCTTGCCCTGCATCGTTCCTCCCCGCGGGCGCATCTACCCGCGGATTAATCTTAACACGCCGTCACCTGCGCGCCACGTGCCGGTTTCTTCGCGGCACCCCGCTGGCACGCTTCTCGCGACCTCACGGCTTGAGGCCAGCCGATGTCCCGATTTGGGGCAGCGGCGGCGTGCCTGTTCGCGATCGAGCGAGTTTGCCAGGCGGACGATGAACACGCTATCGAGCTATACGCTGGCATCGCCAGCTCGGACCGGCCGCTTTCTGCGGCTATGGGCCGTGCTGCTGCGCGGCACGTTCTCCAGCACGATCTTCCTGCTCGACGTGGTGCTCATCGTGTCGATGTCGTGCGCCACCGGGCTTGCCTATTCGCTCGCCGCCTATCGCAATACGGGCGACGTGTTCTCATTCGTCCAGGTCGGGGTACTGGCGGCGAGTATCTTTGCGATTTCCAACGTGTTCCGCGGCGAATACCGGCTGCCGAATTTCTTTGCCGTCAAGCCGCACGCCCGGCGCACCATCCAGTTGTGGAACGTGACGCTGATCGGCCTCCTGCTGCTCGGCTTCCTGAGCCAGATCAGCGCCCAGTATTCGCGCGCCTGGATCGTGCTGTTTTATGCCACGACGCTCGCCGTGCTGATCTTCGAGCGCTTTCTGGTCGTGCGCATCACCGCGCACGCGCGCGCGGCGGGCCTGGTTTCGGCACAGCGCATTTTCCTGATCGGAACCGGCGCCCATATCGGCGCCTTCATCAACTATTATGAGCCGTGGACGCTCGGCATCAATATCGTCGGCTGCCGCTTCATCACACCGGTCGCTGGCACCGCGACTAACTCCGAGCGGCGCACGGCCCTCGATCAGGACCTCGCCGAGGCGACCGCGAGCGTTCGCGGTGTCCAACCCGATGCGATCTTCCTGCTGCTGCCGTGGGCGGCGACCGCCACCATCGAGCGCTGCGCCGACGCGTTCCTGACACTGCCGGTCGAAATCCATCTCGGCCCCGAGCAGATCCTGCACAAATTCGAGGACGTCGAACTATCGAAGGTCGGCCCGCTCGCGAGCCTGCAGCTCACCCGCAGGCCGCTGACGACATTCGAAGTCGTGCAGAAGCGGTTGTTCGATCTGGTGTTCGCGGCCATCGCGTTGTTGGCGCTGACGCCCCTGCTGATCGCGGTCGCGGTGCTGATCAGCCTCGACAGCCCGGGGCCGGTGTTCTTCGTGCAGCGTCGCTTCGGCTTTAATCAACAGCCGTTTCGCATCATCAAATTTCGCACCATGCGCACGCTCGACGACGGCGCGGTGGTGCCGCAGGCGGTGCGCAACGATCCGCGGCTCACGCGCATCGGCGCTTGGCTGCGGCGCTGGAACATCGACGAGATCCCGCAGCTGTTCAACGTGCTGACCGGTGACATGTCGCTGGTCGGGCCGCGACCGCACGCGCTATCGCATGATCGCGACTACGAGCAGCGCATTTCGCTCTACGCGCGCCGCCACAACGTCAAGCCCGGCATCACCGGCTGGGCGCAGATCAACGGCTTTCGCGGCGCGACCGACACCGACGACAAGATGCGCAAGCGCCTCGATCACGACCTGTTCTATATCGACAACTGGTCGCTGTGGCTCGACCTGAAAATCATCGCCCGCACCGTGCTGTCGCCGACCGCGTACCGCAACGCTTATTGAGATCTATCCTCTTATTGAGATCTATCCTCGGACACGGCGATAACGCGTTAGCCGGCGAGCCTGGCGATGGCGGCGACGGCGCCGACCGTCACCAGAGCCGTCGAAATCCACAATAGCCCGATCAGGAGCCACACCGGACGCGGCTTGCGCATCGCGACCGCAGGACGATCGTCGGCCCTCGGGCGGCTCCAGTCCTCAAGCGCCGGCTGGGCGCGGCGCAGCACTTCGGACGCGCGCTCGATGTCGGCCAGATCGCGGGCCAGCCGATCGGGCGCTCCTGGCGCGGCGGAATCGTACGCCTCGCCCAGGCCTCCACGCAGGGCAATTTCGAAGGCGCGGATTTCGCTCAGAGCGTCGTCGCCGTCCAAGCCGCCGGACGGCTGGTCGCCGAGGTCATTCGGCATGGCGTCACCTGTTGGTCGTTCGTTAAAGTCCTAAACGGCCAGGCGACGCGGCGCGATATTGATCGGGCGATAACCTTAACGGCGGCCATCCGCGCTCCTATATGGGTGGCGCCATTATCCCCGTTCCACACGGAAATAAGGGTTTTCGAACACGCCCGCCGCCGTCATAGTTAGACCCTATGTTTTGACCTCACGGCCGCAAACGTACCCCAAGGAGCCCCCTATGAGTACCTCGGCAATCGTCATCCTCGTCGTGATCGTCGTGCTTGTGCTGTGGGCGATCGGCGTCTTCAACGGCCTCGTCACCATGCGGCAACGGGTCAATCAGGCGTTCGCCGACATCGACGTGCAATTGCGCCAGCGGCACGACCTCGTCCCCAACCTGGTCGAGACAGTCAAAGGGTACGCCGCGCACGAGCGTGGCACGCTCGATGAAGTGATCAAGGCGCGCGGTGCCGCGGTCTCGGCGCAGGGGCCGGCGCAGCAGGCGGCGGCCGAGAACATGCTCACCGGCGCGCTGCGGCAATTGCTGGCCGTCTCGGAAGCCTATCCGGACCTGAAAGCAAATACCCAATTCCAGCAATTGCAGAACGAGCTGAGCGATCTTGAAAACAAAATCGCGGCGTCGCGGCGGTTCTTCAACAGCGCCGTACAGGAATACAACACCGGCATTCAGCGTTTCCCCGCGGCTTTGTTTGCCGCTTCATTTGGCTTCGCGCCAAAGGATTTCTTCGACCTCGGCCCCGACCGCCAGACCGAGTTGCAGGCGCCGCAGGTGAAGTTCTGATCGTCATACCGGGGCGCCGCGCAGCGGCGAACCCGCGCGGACCTCGACCTCGCTCCGGAATGACGCAATGGTAATGACGCGATAGCCATGGCCTCCTACGGTCTCTACACGCACATCCAGTCGAACCGGCGCCGGTCGATCGCGCTGCTGGTCGGCTTGTTCGTGCTCGTCTACGTCATGGTTTATGCGGGCGCGCTCGTCGCCGAGGCGCTGTCGGTCAATGCCGACCTCGATACGCTGCTGCAGCTCGCCTGGCACGATCTGATCCGCGCGCTCCCGGTGGCGACAGTCGGAACCGTGGCCTGGATCGCCATCGCCTACTACTTTCACCAGAGCATGATCGACGCGCTGACCGGCGGCCGCGAAGTGACGCGCACCGAGCAGCCGCGGCTCTACAATCTCCTGGAAAATCTCTGCATCTCGCGCGGTATCACCATGCCGAAGCTCAAGGTCATGGACAGCGACGCACTCAATGCCTTCGCGTCCGGCATGAACGAGAAGCAGTACTCCATCACTGTGACGACAGGGTTGCTGGCGCTGCTCGATGATGCGGAACTCGAAGCGGTTCTCGGCCACGAGCTCACGCATATCCGCAACGGCGATGTGCGCATGATGATCATTGCGGTCATCATTGCGGGCGCCATTGCGTTTTTTGCCGAACTGGTGGCGCGGCTTTGGTTCTACAACGGCTTCGGCTTCGGCCGTTCGCGCGATCGCGAGGGCGGCGGCAGCGGCGCGGGCTTTGCCATCCTGATCGCCGTTGCGCTGCTGGTCGTCGCCTACGTGCTGTCGTTTCTCATTCGGCTCGCCTTGTCGCGCGAGCGCGAGTACCTGGCCGATGCCGGTTCCGTCGAGCTCACGAAAAATCCCGACGCCATGATTTCGGCGCTGCGCAAGATCGAGGGCCGCGGCGAACTGCCGGGGGCGACCTCGGCTGTCATGGAGCTTTGCATCGACAATCCGCGCGAAGGCTTCGGCGAACTGTTCGACACCCATCCGACGGTGGAAAACCGCGTCGCCGCGCTGGTCAAGTTCGCGGGCGGCCACGATCCCGGTCCGATCGCGCTGCCGGAGCAAGAAGCGCCGGCGTCAAATGAATCGGATATGGTTAACGCCGATGAGGCCGATCAGCCGGCGCCATCAGGGCCCTGGGGCTCGACGGAGCAGTCCGATACCGGCGCGGCGCCGAACGAAGAAAGCCCCGCCACACCGAGTCAATCGCGGGGTCCGTGGGGACCCCACAACAGCTAGCCGCAATCGCGTCACAATTCGCGCCTGATCGATACGAACGCACCGAACAATGTTCGCGACCGTCTTCGCCAGACTTCCAAACGGCGTGCCGGATGTGTACAACACAAACAGGTGCAGGGACGCGACGCATCCGGTTTGGCCGCGTTGAAGCCCGGGGTTTGGGGCTCGGGGCTCCCAATAACGCAGCGGCGGCAGTGACACAGCGGCGCGTCAGCGAGGGAGAGCCATGGCGAAGCCAACAATAATCGTGGTCGGCGCGGACAAAGGCGGCGTCGGCAAGACCACAGTTTCGCGCACGCTGCTGGATTATTTCACAGCCCATCAGGTCCCGACCCGCGCTTTCGACTCCGAAGCGCCCAAGGGCACGCTCAAGCGCTTCCATCCCGACGTTACCGATGTGGTCGACGTCACGTCGATCCCCGACCAGATGCGGATTTTCGATACGCTGTCCGATGCGAGCGTGACGGTCATCGATGTGCGCGCCGGCCTTTTGTCGCCGACACTGCGCGCGCTCCGCGACATTGGCTTTCTCGATGCGGTGAAGAAAGGCCAGTTCACCTTCCTGGTGTTTCACATCCTCGGGTCCTCGATCGCCTCGCTCAACGAGATCGAGGACACCTCGCAATTCACCACCGACGCCAAATACTTCCTGGTCAAGAACTACTTCAACAACACCACGTTCTTCGAATGGGATCAGGCCACCCACGCCAACTATTTCAAGAAGCTCAAGGACGCCGTCGAGATTACGATTCCGAAGCTCAACGAGATGGCCTACGAGCAAGTCGAAGTGGCTTCCGTGCCTTTCCTGACCTTCGTCGCCAACAAGGGACCGAAGAACGACGCCGCCAACTACTCGTTCGTGCTGCGCGGCTATGTCCGCCACTGGCTCGGCAACGTCTGGGCCGAATATGATCGCATCAAGCTCAACGACATCATCTCTGCGACGCCCGCCAATCCGCGCGTGCAAGTGGTCCGCTGACGGCAGTTTAGCGGCGGCTTCCACGCGGCGCGCCTGACATCAGGCTACGAGAATTGCCACAGACGCCGCTCTACATCGTCGCATCGCCGCATCCACGGGTCGGCAAGACCTTGCTGGCGAGGCTGCTGCTCGAATTCTTTCATTCCGAGAAAAAGTCGCTGCTCGGCTACGATCTCAATCCGCGCGAGCCAACCTTCGCGGGCTATTTTCCGCGCTGGGTCTTTACCGTCGATATTGCCAATACCCGCGGGCAGATGGAGCTGTTCGATCAGCTCATCGCCGAGAAGCCCGCCAGCACCGTGATCGACCTGGGTTACGGCGCATTCGAGCAATTCTTCTCGGTCCTTGGTGAAATCGGCTTCGCCGCCGAAGCCCGTCGCCGCGGTGTCGAGACGACCGTGCTGTTCATCTCCGACCGCGCCCCGGCGACGGTGCGTGCCTATGGCGAGTTGCGGCGGCGGTTGCCCAACGTCCCCTTCGTCCCGGTGCATAACGAGTCGGTGTCGGTCAGCTTCGACACTGACGACTTCCCGCCCTCGCGTCCCGAGTTCCGCAGGATCAGCATACCGCGCCTGTCGCCGATCGTCCGCGGTGTCGTCGACCGGCCGAGTTTTTCGTTCGGCAGCTACCTGGTTAAACCACCGTCAGGCCCGACCGAGATACACGATTGGGTGGCGACGATCTTCAACTCGTTTCGCGACCTTGAACTGCGGCTCATGATGGGCGAGGTGACATCGGCGCTCGGCGGCGTGTCGCTCGGCCCGCCGCCCATCCCTCGCCGGTAATATGCAGTGCTCTCCGCGGCTCAGGCGTCGCTCGGATTGCGCGCCGCGGTGCCGACAATGTTGACGATCACGCCGCTGCCCCGCTTGCACATGTGCGGATAGATGATGCGGGTGAGATCGATATAGCCGAACACTTCGCGGCCATGACGGGTCAGTTCACCTGAATGTGGGCGAACGCCACGACTTTCTGCCATCGGCCGATTTCATCGGCGATGTACTTGCCAAAATCCGCGGGCGAGCCGCCGGGCGCGACGCCGCCCATGTCGGCGATGCGCGCCCGGATGGTTGGATCGGCAAGCGCGGCGTTGATCTCTTTGTTGAGCAAAGTGACGATACCGCCCGGCGTGCCTTTCGGTACGCACAGGCCGCTCCAGCCGTTGACCTCGTAGCCGGAAACGAATTCCGCCAAGGGTGGAATATCCGGCAGGCCGGCGAGGCGTTCCGACGACGTCACCGCGAGCGCGCGTACCGTGCCGGCTTTGACGAACGACATCGCCGACCCGGTGGTCGAGAACAGCACCTGAGGCTGACCGGCGAGCACATCGGTGAGCGCCGCCGATTCGCCGCGATACGGCACGTGAATCATGCGCACGCCGGTGCGCATCATGAAGAGTTCGCCGGCGAGGTGCCCGGTCGAGCCGCTGCCGCCCGAAGCCATGGCGAGCTTGCCCGGATTGGCCTTCGCGTAGGCGTTGAATTCCGGCACGGTTTTGGCGGGCACGGCAGGATGCACCAGCATGAACAGCGGCGAGCGCACGACGTGAATGACCGGCGTGAAATCACTGACGAAATTGTAGTTGAGGTTTTTGTAAAGCACCGTGTTGATCGAGTTGACCGAATTAGCCATGAACAACGTGTAACCGTCGGCGGGCGAATGCGCGGCGAATTCGCTGCCGACGTTATTGTTGCCGCCGGAGCGGTTCTCGACGACGAACGATTGACCGAGTTTTGCGGTCAGCCACTGCGCGATCAGCCGCGCGACGATGTCGGTCGCGCCTCCCGCCGTGGTGGCGACGATGATGCGGACTGGACGAGCCGGATAGGTTTCGGCGCGCGCTGCCGTCGCGCCGGTCAGAGCACCGGCGCTGGCGACAAGGCAAAGAAATTGACGGCGCGGAATGATCACGGTCTGCCCCTCGGTGCAAGCGAGACGGACCCGGCGACCTAGAGACTAGCGCGATCAGCGCTCCAATGGAAACAGACTGTTCTTCTTGAGAAATTCGATCATGTAGCGGTCGAACAGCCAAGGCTGCTCGATCTGGCAGGCGTGACCGGCGCCGTGGAGGATCTTCATCTCGCAACCGGGAATACGGGCCTTCAGCGCCGCCGCGCGCGGATGCGCGCCATCCTCGCTGCCGGTCAGGATGATCGCCGGACAGGCGATACGCGAATGATGGTCCTCGGCATCGGGAATTGCCGCGGCCTGGAATTGATAGATGATCGACTGCAGATCGGCTTGCGCGTTCCGCTCGGTAAACATCTGCGCGAAATAATGCGCGAGTGGCGTGGCGCCGAAGGCCGGGCTGAGGTCCTCGAACGTGAAGTCCCAGCGGTAATCGATCCCGCCCGCCGTATAACCGGCGATGCGCTTGGGAGCGTGCTCCTTGTTCGGACTGTAGCCGGTGCCACAGAGCACGAGCGCGGCGGTGCGCTGCGGCCGCAGGTGATGCATGTAGGGCACGATGGCGGCGCCGACCGAGCAGCCGACCAGGATGGCGCGTTCGCCCGGCATTGCGTCGTCGATCGCCTCCCAGCACGCCTGCGCCATGTCCGACATGCTCAAGTCCGCCGTGGCCTTGGGCGAGCGGCCGTAGCCGGGGATATCGATGGCGATGCACCGGTACCACGTCGACAGGTGCGCCATCTGAAAGATCCAACACGACTGATCCATCGGATTGGGATGGACGAACGCCATGACGGGGCCGGTGCGGCCCATGCGCTCGTAATACAACGGACCTTCAACATGATCGGCCATGACGCCGCTCCGCCTCCAGTTTACAGACTAAGCTGATAACTCACCGGCACCCAGCGATAGCCGCTCGCCCCCTTCTCGATCATGCCCAACGCCGGAAACGGCATGTGGTAGCCGGCGACAATGAGTTTATCGGTCGCCGCCATGTCGAGGATGCGTTTGCGCGTGGCCGCAGCTTTCTCCTTATCGTCATCGACATCGAGGGTCCAATCCGGCCGCTGCACGCCGATGACATAATGATTGCAGGTGTCGGCCCAGATCAGGAGACGCTTGCCGGCGCTTTCGACGTGAAAGGCCAGCATGCCGGGCGAATGGCCCATGGTATCGACGGCGTGGATGCCCGGCGTCACTTCGTCGCCGGGCTTGATGAATGTTGCCTTTTCGCCGAACGGCACCGCAAGCTTGACGAACAATTCGCGATTGAACTTGCGCGCCTCGCGCACATTCTCGCCGCGCTTCCAGAAATCGAACTCGGCCGCGCCGAAAACGTAGCGGGCATTCGGGTAGACCGGCTTGCCGCCGTCCGACAAACCGCCGATGTGGTCGGGATGGCCGTGAGTGATCACCACGATATCGATGTCGCCCGGCTGATAACCGGCCTCCCCGAGCCGTTCGCGCAGGTGACCGTCGACGCCGCGGCCGCGCAACTGTTCGAAATCGCGGCGCAGAAAACCGTTGCCGGTATCGAACAGGACCACCTGTTTGCCGGTATTGACCACAGTGGGCGTGAACGGATGCACGTAACGGTTGGAATCGATGCCGTTGGCGGCGCACAGCGCCCTCGCCTCTTCGGCGGAATGCTCCGAACCATAGCTCGGATGCAGACCCTCGCGAATCGCCTTGCTGTCGAGAATCGTAGCGATTTCGAATTCGCCGAACTTGAAGCGATAGACAGTCCCCTGCAGTTCACCTTGCATTGCAGCCGGCACGGTTATCCTCCACAATGATCTCGGGCACCAACACTATTTGGAGTGCTTTAGCATAATGATTTTCAGCTCGACGAGCCTATTTCATCATTGCAAGCGAAGTAATCCACACCGGCGGAAGAGGCTGGATTGCTTCGTCGCTTCGCTCCTCGCAATGACGATAGAGTGAATCGATGCGACGTCATCGCGCGCTAATGCCCCTCGAAGGCGATCAGCGTGCGCACCGGTACGCCGAGTTTTTCGATTTTCTTTGCGCCGCCGAGATCCGACAGGTCGATGACAAAGCAGGCGGCAAGCACATTGGCGCCGATCTGCTGCAACAGCTTGACGGCGGCCTCGGCGGTGCCGCCGGTCGCGATCAGGTCATCCACCAGGATCACGCGCTCGCCCTTCTCGATGGCGTCTTCGTGCATCTCCATTTCGTCGATGCCGTATTCGAGCGAGTAGCCGATGCTCACGCGCTTGAACGGCAGCTTACCCTTCTTGCGAATGGGAACGAAACCGGCCGATACCTGATGCGCCACCGCGCCGCCGAGGATGAAGCCGCGCGCCTCGATGCCGGCGACCTTGTCGATCTTGCCGCCGGCCCAGGGCTGCACCAGTTCGTCCACCGCACGGCGAAACGCGCGCGCGTTGCCGAGCAGCGTCGTGATATCGCGGAACATGATCCCCGGTTTGGGGTAGTCCGGGATCGAGCGGATCGCGGCCTTCAAGTCATTCTCGATCGCGGCGGTAGTCATCGTTCGAGCCTCATTCCCTCGGCAGATGTGCTCTGCACTGTGGCGGACCGCAGCGACGCGCGCAACGGGCTAACCGCCAGCAGCAAATCAATACAGCGCCGCGCCCTGTTGGACCTTCGCCGTACGGACTGTCACGATTCTGGATTTGATGGAGCCGGCACTGCCGGCGAACGAACGCAATACCGTTCGCTCGCCGCTCGCCCCGCTATGACGAAACAGAGGCGTCGTGGTGGACGTCGTGCCAGACTTTCTTCTTGGTGAAGTAGAGCAGCCCCGTGAGGACGATCAAGAAGATCATCACCTGGAAGCCGAGCCGGTGGCGCTCGTCGAGCGTCGGCTCCCCCGCCCACATCAAGAACGCTGCGACGTCGCGGCCGTATTGATCGAGCGTCTCAGGCGTGCCGTCGGTGTATTTCACCTGGCCGTCCTTGAGCGGCTGCGGCATGCCGATGGCGCCACTCGGGAAATATTTGTTGTATTGGCCGCCGGGCGGCAGTGCAAAGCCCGCTGGGGCCGAAGTGTAGCCGTTGATGATGGCATGAATGTAATCCGGGCCATCCTCCTGATAGTCGATAAACGCGTCGATGATGAATTGCGGGAAGCCCCATTCGTAGGCGCGCGCCTTGGCAAGATCGGACATGTCCGGCGGCACCTTGCCACCAAGCGCCGCAGCCGCGGCCTGCGCGTTGGGGAATGGCGGCGGGAAATAATCGGAGATCTTGCCCGGCCGCTGAAACATTTGACCCTGGTCGTTCGGCCCGTCGGTGACCTGGAATGTCGCCGCGATGGCCGCAGCCTGAGCTTCGGTGAAGCCGGGACCGCCGGGATCGGCGAGGTTACGGAACGACAAGAGCTTGAGGCTGTGACAGGTCGAGCAGACTTCGCGATAGATCTTGAAGCCGCGCTGCAGTTGTTGCGGATCGTACTGACCGAACGGCCCCGCAAACGACCAATGCTGCCGCGGCGGTGCGGCGCCCTCCTGAGCCGAGGCCGGTACTGCGGTGGCGGACAGCGACGCCGCCAGCAGAGCCCCCGCTATGATGCTGCTCCGCCTGCTCATGCCCGACCTCCAGTGCCAGCCTGAGCGCTTTTGCCCAGTACCGATTCCGAGATCGAATTCGGCAGCGGCTTCGTTCTCTCGAACAATCCAAGAAGCGGCAGGATGATGAAGAAGAAACCGAAATAGTAAGCCGTGAGCAGGCGCGCGGCGAGCACGTAACCGCCAACCGGCTCCTGCGAACCGAGATAGCCGAGCCCTACCACCGTGGCGAAGAAGATCAGCAGGAACTGCCGGAATAGCGGACGGTAATTCGCCGAACGAACGCGCGACGTGTCGAGCCACGGCATGAAGGCGAGCACGACGATAGAAGCGCCGAGCGCGGTCACGCCAAGAAGCTTGCTCGGGATGGCGCGCAGGATCGCGTAGAACGGCAGGTAGTACCATTCCGGCACGATATGCGTCGGCGTTTGGCTCGGATTCGCGGGGATGTAGTTATCCGAATGGCCGAGATAGTTCGGGATGTAGAAGATGAAATAGGCGAACACGATGCAGAACACGCCGATGAAGAACGCGTCCTTGGCGGTCGCGTAGGGCGTGAACGCTACCGTGTCCTTTTCGTCCTTCACCTCCACGCCGGTCGGATTGTTCAGTCCGACCATGTGCAGCGCCCAGATGTGCAGCACGACCACGCCGGCGATGACGAACGGCAACAGGTAGTGCAGCGAATAAAAGCGATTGAGGGTTGGATTACCGACCGCATAGCCGCCCCATAGCCACGTGACAACGCCATGGCCGACCGCCGGGATGGCCGAGAACAAGTTGGTGATCACGGTCGCGGCCCAGAAGCTCATCTGACCCCAGGGCAGCACGTAACCCATGAATCCCGTGGCCACCATCAGCAGGAACAGGATGACGCCGAGAATCCACAAAACCTCGCGCGGCTCCTTGTAGGAGCCGTAATACATGCCACGCGCCATATGGATGTAGACCGCGACGAAGAAGAACGAGGCGCCGTTGGCGTGAACGTAGCGCAACAGCCAGCCGTAATTGACGTCGCGCATGATGCCTTCGACCGAATCGAAGGCGAGATTGACGTTCGGCGTGTAGTGCATCGCCAGCACAATGCCGGTCACGATCTGCACAGTGAGCATGAACGCGAGAATGCCGCCGAATGTCCACCAATAGTTTAGATTGCGCGGTACCGGGTAGGAGACAAAAGACGAATAGACGAGGCTGGCGATAGGCAGCCGCCGTTCCATCCATTTCATGAAGGAGCCTTGCGGCTGATAGGTGCTATGTCCGCTCATTCTCGAACCTTAAAAAAGCTGTCCGATGACGCAAGTGAGGAAACGGAAGTCGCGGCGCGCTGACTCCGCCGTTGAGATTGAAGTCACCCTGCCGACCCTCTTTACGTCTTGCCGCTCGACCATCCGCGTTGCGGGCCGCCACCTTCCCCGCCCTCCGACGCAAACCGGAAAGGCAGACAGAGGACCGGTGACGAACGTTCCGGTGGCAAATGATCCGGTCGCACAGGCCTGGGGGAGGCCGAGCACGACGCATTCCGGCGTGGTTCTATTGGCACCCTTGCCGCCTCAGTGCAAGTGTGGCTTCGCCGCGCCCCCAGCACTGTGACAAACGGCAATGCGCATCGCTCTGTACCAGCCCGACATCCCGCAGAATACCGGCACCATTCTGCGGCTCTGCGCTTGCCTCGGGATCGAGGCGCATATCATCGCACCTGCCGGGTTCCCGACCTCCGATCGCGCCTTTCGCCGCGCCGGAATGGACTATCTCGATACCGTTGCGCTGGTGCGGCATACTTCGTGGCAGGCGTTCGAGGCGTGGCGGCGAGCCGATAATCACCGGCTCCTGCTGTTTACAACCGCCGCGTCTGCCAGCTACCTCGATTACATCTACGGGCCGGACGACGTACTGCTGTTCGGCCGCGAATCGGCCGGCGTACCGCAAGAAGTCCACGACTGCGCCGACGCCCGCCTCCTCATTCCGATGCGGCCGGGCCTGCGCTCGCTCAACGTGGCGCTGGCAGCAGCCATGGCGGCCGGCGAGGCGCTGCGGCAAACTCGGGGAATGCCGGGGGCCAGTTCAAGTGATTGATCGCCGCGGATGTGGCGATCCTCCGGATGCCGGTGCGCGGTCGTCAGGGACGGCTGCGATCGAGGCTGCGGACAAGCCGTGGGGGCACTCGGACCATGAATGCACTGACCCTGACCATAGTGCTGAACCGGTGGCCCGACACGCTGCACGATGCTCTGGCGGCGATCGAGCCGTATGTCGGCTGCACGGTCGCGGTCGTCGATCAGAGCGCGGGCCTCCGCTCACTCGACACGGAGCAGGCAAGCCGGTTCGACGCGGTCAGATACATCGAGCATCGGACGCTGGACAAGCTCAGGAACGAAAGTCTGGCGCTTGCGCGCCAAACAGCCGGAGGCACATGGGCGCTCGTCATCGATTCCGATGAATTTCTGGAAGCGCAATCTCTGGTTTCGATGTGCGGGGCAGCCGCTGCGGCGGCGGACGTGTCCGCCTTCCTCATTCCGCTCCACAGTTACGTCGGTCACGGACGATGGACGACGTCCTACAGCTTCCGCCTGTTTCGCCTCGACCGTCCGATCGAATACACTTACGAAATCCACGAGACGATCTCTCCGGCGCTGCTGCGCAATGGCCTGCGATGGCAATATCTCGACGCCGCCATTCAACATCTGGACTTCATCAATCCCGTACCGGGCAAGCGCGCTCGCTATAAGGCGCTGCTCGCCGACGCGCTGAAGAACGGCGATGACCTGGCGTTTCTCAAAAGTCTCTATGCCGTCGAGTGCTTTTGGAGCGGCGAACGCGATTATGCCGTTGCGCATTTGGACGCGGCGATCGCTCTGGTCCACGATCGCAGCCGGCACTCGCGACTGGAAGGCAAGGAAGACTTGCCGCTCACGCTTCGCGCACAGTTATCGCTGCAACTCGGCGAACTCGGCAGCGCCGAAAAGCTGTTCGAACGCCTCTACCGCACCGGCGCGGTCAGAGCAGCGGCGGAAGGCGCGCTGGGGCTCGCTTATATCGCAAGTCTGCATGACAAGCATGAGAAGGCGCTCGAATGGATCGAGGCGTCGCTTACGCGCTGGGAGTCGGCCCAGGCCGTCTTCAGCCGCGCGACTGCGCTTTGCGAACTCAGCAAGCCGGACGCGGCGCTGCAGGATCTGTCCTATGGGTTGAAGCTCAATCCAATGGCCGGCGATCCGCGCATTTTCGGCGAGCCGCATGCGGAATCGATCTTCCGATGGCAATCCATGCTGCATCCAAAGTACCGGGGCTTGCCTTCGCTGCTGCAGGCGATAACGGAGAAACTGCCGGCTGACTTCACCGCGGCGTGATTTACGGCGATTCACTCATCAGGCGAGCGAGATGCCGCCCTTGGTAACCCAGCGGCTTCTCAAGCGTAACCCGCCCAGCATCGACCACGGCAACAACGACGGGTCGGTCAAGGCGACGGGCCCCCGGCCCGAGTCGCTGGCGGCGTCGCCGGCCCCCAACGTCTGTGGCCTAAGATCAATTTCGCTGCAGGTGCTGGCGGATGCAGGCCCGAATTCAACGCGGAAGGGATAATGTCCGGATCGTACGTCGGCTTGCAGAGCCTGCACGGCGCCGGAATCCAACGGCCGCCAACAGCCCGCGCTCCATATTTTTTCCAGGACGGTGGCATTCGTGGGCAATAGCGGGTTGATCGTGACGATGTCATCGACTTTGAGCCACTCGCTGAGGAATCCAAGACTGCGCCGCAGATCGTGACGGTCTTCAATCGCCGTCAGCATCGGCTTGTCGGCCAAAAGATAGAGGCGCAAATTGAATGGCCCCCGCGCGCGCCACGCCAGCAAGCCCCGCAATTCCTGCTGGGTGATCGGCGTGCGTGTGACGTAACGGCGGATCAGCGCATCAGTCGATTGCACGCCCACGCCCAACCGCAGTCTGCATGTGGACCCAAGCGTGGCAACGACGTCATCGATGACGCCTGGATTTAAAAATCGCGGCAGGCTCTCGACCAGCAGTTCGCCTGCCCCCAGTTCACGCGCCGCCGCGGCGATGCGCCGACGCTCCTCGCGATCCAATTCCCGGTCGTCAAAAAATGATCCATCGGTGTAGATCGTGAGTTGCCGCACCGGCCGCCGCCGGCACTCGGCATTGATGGCGGCAACGATGTCGTCGACATTCGTTTTGGACCGCGCCAGGGACGGCAGCATGCAGAACGTGCAGGTCGGCACGCGACAGCCGCCCGTCGGCACGATCGCCTTCAGTCTGGACGTTTCAGGCTCGTAATGCACGTAGCGAGTCTCGACCGTTCGGGGCCTTCTGCGGCGTACGGCCGTCTTGATTCCCGCAGGGAGTTCGCCTGCCTGCCGCCGTTTTCTCGCGAACCTCAGCCAATCGAAAATCGCGTCGATCACCACGCCGAAGGCTTCCGGCTTCGCTGGTCTCGCGGCTATGATCCGCAGGACCTCATCTCTCATTTCGGCGTCGCGATCGAAGAGCGCGCCGAGGCGTGCGCCGTAACCGTCGACAAATATATTGCCGGCGCGCCGGATAATTGCAGTCCGGCATTCTTCACGCAGACGCTTCAGTTCGCACGCGAAGCTGCCGTCGTGGTCGAGGCTGCGAAACAAATCGAGCGCCGCGATGCGGGCCACAAGGTCCTCATATTCGGTGGCCGCCGGGCCATCCGCGGCCGCCGCGCGCAGCGCTTCGTTCCAGGGGATATCGGTCTGGAACGGGACCGCCCGGCAATAATTCAAATAAACGACCGGCACCAGAAACAGCGCTTCGACCATCAAATATTGGGCAATTCCCGGCTCGGCGGCATCGCACCGCTTGGCGCTGCGCACCAAAGCGAGGCCCTCGCGAATATGGCGGATCAGCCGATGCCGGCAAGCGACGGCGCTTTCGACAAAACGATCAATCTTGGCCGACCACGCCGACAGCGAGACTTCTGGAATGATGCTGAATTCCGGGATCGGCCTTACACGATGCAAACGGTACGACCAGCCGACATCGGATTGGCAAAGCTTGTTGAGGACCGACGCCTTCACGACATTGGCGTCGATCTTTTCCGCGTCACGGTACAGGCGCCGATAGGAAAATTCCGGATGGCCTGAGTGCTCGTCGACGACGAAAATCAGATCGAGATCACCTCCTGTCGGATGTCCGCCAGCCCTGCTCCCAAACAACAGCGTCGCATTAAGCGCGCCGGCGCCAATCCCGAGCTCGCCAACGGCAAATTCACAAGCGCTCAGAACATCCAGTTCTGTTCGACTAATCGTCACGTTTTCGGACAGGGCCATGCTCACTCTGTGCAAATAACGGTGTTTCATCCGAACGGATGCTGAAAGAAGGCTTTGGCCTCATTTTGCAACGGGACCATCGGGCGGCCAAGATGATTCATGCGGCCGGCAAATAAAAAATCGCCCGGCCGCGCATGCCGCTCATGTCCCAAATAGGGACGCTTTGACCGAGTCAATTCCTCACGTTACCGTAACGCGGATATTTGCTGCCGCATGGCCGATGTTTGAGCTGTGACTTTGATGAAACACTGGTTTCTCAGCTACAACTCCCAAGACGTCGCCCTCATGCACAGTCTGGAGGCGGCACTCGGCCGCAAGGATCCGGAAGCGAAGATTTTCTTTGCCCCCAAAAGTCTGCGGGTTGGCGGATTCTGGTTGCCGGAACTGGCGAACGAGATTCGGGACGCCACCGCCTTTATTCTGCTCGTGGGCGCAAAGGGCCTGGGGCCCTGGCAGGTCATCGAATATTACGAAGCGCTCGACCGCCGCGTGAAGGAGCAGGGATTTCCGGTCGTTCTCGTCCTGCTCGACGGCCAGCCGGCGCCCGGGCTGCCGTTCCTGCGGCAACTGCATTGGATCGTTACGGCGGATCCCGGATCGGAAAAGAGTATTGCCCAGATCATGGGCGCAACGGCCGGAGCCGGCGTCCGGCCGGGCGAACTGTGGCGTCACACCGCGCCCTATCGCGGCCTGGCAGCCATGACCGAAGCCGATTCCGACTTTTTCTTTGGGCGCGGCAAGGAGACCATCGAAGTTATCAGATCGCTCGAAGCGCAGCCGGACAAGCTCCCGGTCCTGCTTGGTAATTCGGGGGTCGGAAAGTCGTCCCTGGCACAGGCCGGCGTGCTTGCCGCTTTGATGCGGCAGGCGTGGCCCGATACTGCCCAGGCAGCAGGAGCTTGGCCGCGGGCATTCAACGAAAGCCGCAGCTGGTGTGCACTGACGTTTAAGCCCGGCACCGAGCCTGTCCGGGCGCTGGTCGAACCGTTCTTCCGGACCTGGCAATTCGACGCCGCCGATCCGGCACGCGCCAAGCTGCAAACGCGCTGGATTGGCGATCTGCTTGATGGCGCGGTCAGCTTGCGCGATCTGCTCGACGCCACCGACCTGCGTTATCGCGAAGAACTGCGCCAGCCCGCGCCGCCGGCTTTTCTGCTCTACGTCGACCAGGGCGAAGAGCTTTACGTACGGGCGGAACCTCGCCAACGGCGGCGTTTCTCGGAAATCCTGGCCGAGGGGCTTGGCGATCCGCGGCTGCGAGCGATGATGAGCCTTCGCGCCGACTTTTTCGGTGAATTGCTGAACGACGAGCCGCTGCAGGAGGTTTCGCAGAAGATCGAAGTGCCGCCGCTCCGCGAAAACCAGTTGCGCGAAGTGGTGAGCCGGCCGCCGCAGCTTCTCGGCGCCTCCTTCGAGAACGCTCACCTCGCAGGCGATATTGCCACACGCACCGCGGTGGAATCCGCCGCCGACGCTGGCGCGATGCCGCTGCTGTCCTATCTGCTTGATGACATGTGGCAGCACATGGTCAAGCGCGGCGACGGCGTGCTGCGCCTGCCCGCGGCATCGATCGAGCTTGGCGGCGTGCTCGTGGACCGCGCCAACGGATTTTTGGCCGGCAATCCCGAATTCGAGCAGACGCTGCGCCGCATCTTCACGTTGAAGCTCGCCACGGTGCGTGAGGACGGAGAACCGACGCGGCGGCGCGCCTCACGCGCGGAATTCTCCGACGAGGAATGGCGACTGGTCGGTGAGCTTGCCGATCACCCCAACCGCCTCCTGGTCACGGTTGTGCCTGAAACCGGCGAAACCTATGCCGAGGTCGCGCACGAGGCGATCTTCAAGCGCTGGGACAAGCTGCGCGAATGGATCGCGGCAGAGCGTGAGTTTCTGGCGTGGCGCAGCGGCCTTGAAGCGGCAAGCCGGACCTGGCGTGCGGCACCGCCGCTGCTCAAGCGCGACGCGCTGCTGTTGGGCCACGGGCTCGCCCAGGCCCGGCTGTGGCTGGCAACGCGCGCCGACGATATTCCAGCGGAGGACCGCGCCTTCATCGCCGAAAGCCAGAAAGCCACGCAGTGGCGGAGATATCGGTCGCGCGCGCTGGTCGGCGCCTTGGCCGTTGTCGTCGCCGCCGGACTAGCCGCCTATGTGGAGCACGATCCTCTCACGCGCTATTGGCGTTGGGTGAGAGTCACCCGTCCGTACATGAATTCGCAGGTTCGACAGCACGTGCTGACGGCCGCCGCCGAACAGGCGCTCAAGCCCGGAGACACCTTCAGGGAGTGCGCGGCCGAAAAGAGCCAGGATTTGTGTCCAGATATGGTCGCAATACCCTCCGGCTCCTTTCTCATGGGATCGCCGCAAGGCGAACATGGCCGTCTACCTAACGAGGGCCCGCAGCACAGCGTGACGATCACCAAGCCGTTTGCTGTATCAAAGACCGAGGTGACTTTCGCCGAATGGGACACCTGCGTGAAATACGGCGATTGTAGCGACGAGAAAGCGCATGTGAGCGCTGCCGGATACGGCCGCGGGCCGCAGCCGCTGATCTACATCACGCTGGACGCAGCGCACCAATACGCACAGTGGCTGTCAAAGATCACCGGAAAGTCCTACCGGCTGCTCAGCGAGGCGGAATACGAATACGCGACGCGCGCCGGTACGCAGACCGCGTATCCATGGGGCGAGGATATTGAACCGAACGGAAAGGCCATGGCCGATTGCAGAGGCTGCGGCAGCAAGTGGGACGGCCAGAGACCTGCGCCGGCCGGTTCATTTCCGCCCAATGGGCTCGGTCTAGACGACATGGTCGGCAACGTCTGGGAGTGGGTCGAAGATTGCTATCATCTCGACTACCGCAACGCGCCGGCCGATGGCTCCGCCTGGACCACCGGCGATTGCAGTTACCACACCGTCCGCGGCGGTTCCTGGTACACTGAACCAATCACGCTGCGTTCCGCTAGCCGAGATCGAACCGTCACTGACGGCGGCAACTTCAATCTGGGCTTTCGCGTCGCCCGGAATCTGATTGCGCGTTGAGCCACGCGTGAACAGCCGGGAAGAGCAAGTTAGAACGCCTGCAAGTCGATATTCGGAAGCATCAATCGTGGCGATACGCAAGAAAGCGCGAATTCCCAAGGTCCTCCACATCGTATGGATCGGCGATGAGTCGAAACGGCCTGTAAAATGGCTGGAAACATGGCAGCAGCGAAATCCGACCTATCGCTTGAGAGTTTGGGACAATAAAGACCTGACATCCCGAAGCTGGCGAACTCGGCGCCACATGCAAAGTCTTTTGTCCAGCCAAATTCATGGTGTGGCGGATATGATGCGGTGGGAGATTCTGCATGAACTCGGCGGGTTTACCCTGGATGCCGACACGATATGCCTACGTCCACTCCCCGATTGGTTGTTCGAACTTGAGTCGTTCGCTTGTTGGGAACACGAGCTCGTCCGGCCCGGACTGATTTCCAACGCATTTGTAGCCAGCATTCCGCACAATGATTTTTTTGCCCGCATTGTTCGCGATATAGCAAAAGACAGTTCCGTGCCGTCGACGGCCGCCTGGCGGTCGGTGGGACCAATGCGGCTGACCGACAGTTATCACCGGTACGGGTATTCCAACCTCACAATACTACCCAGCCACTTTTTCATGCCGAGGCACTTCTCAGGCGTGAAGTATACCGGCTCAAAAATAGTTTATGGCGAGCAGCAATGGAGCAGCACCAATACGCTCTTGAGGGAACGGGCCATGCGGGAAAAGCCGATAAAGTTCGAAATATTTGGACATAAATCATGGCTCCAATTTCGCGCGTAGACTCGCGGTATGGACATGTCATGCCCCGGGACATTTGGTAGAGGGACTGCGA
>JBAQJL010000001.1:0-111216 GCA_049300295.1 Xanthobacteraceae bacterium | reverse complement strand
AGCCGCCGCCATGCACGGCGAGGAGCTTCAGTTTCGGATGACGTTCGAGCACGCCGTCGAAGATCAGGTAATGCAGCGCGATCGTCGTCTCCAGCGGATTGCCGAGCACGTTGTTGAAATAGAACCGCGACAGCCGCGACGCCTCGGTAAAGCCGTTGGGATGAATCATCACCAGCACGCCGAGCTGCTCGGCCTTCTGCCAGAACGGCGCGAATGCCGGGTCGGACAATTCCTTACCAGCCACATTGGTCAGAACCTCGACGCCGGTGAAGCCAAGTTGTTTGACGCAGCGTTCAAGTTCTTTCGCCGCTTCGTTGCCGTCGGTCATCGGCACCGATCCGAACGGCTTGAAGCGATCTGGTTTTTTGGCGCAAAACGCCGCAAGGCCGTCGTTGACGAGCTGCGTCGCCTTCACAGCGATGTCGAGCGGCACGGTGTAATAGCATTGCGGCGGCGGCGGCGCGATCATCTGGATATCGACGCCCATGGCGTCGAGGTCCGCGAGCCGGCGATCGACGCCAGCGGTGGCGCGGATGTCGGCCTCCTGCTTCGCCGACAGCGCCTTGGTCTCTGCGCTGGCAAAATGCGCTAGCGGAACGGTCGACCAGTCGAGATGCGGCTCGACGAATTTCGCCGCCTCTGGGATGCCGACGTGAGCATGGATATCGACCGTCAGGCTTTTCGGCCGCAGCTCGCGCCCCGGTTTGCCGTGGCGACGCGCCGCCGTGCGTTCGTATTTGTTCCATGGCTCGGACATGAGACGATACCGCTCTTGAACTGGAGATGATGGGTGACGGGTGCCGTAGGACGGATTAAAAGCGCTTATATTTTTCCGGCCGCAATCGGCTTTCTGTTACCGCACATCGCATGGGGAACGCAATGAAGCTGCCTGCCCGAATGATCGATCTCTCGTCGCCGCTGGAAAACGAGACGGTGTACGACCCGCCGTTCATGCGGCCGAAAATCGAGTACCGCAGCAACGCCGAGACCGCACCCCTGTTGTGCGAATTGTTTCCGGGGCTCCGCCCGCAAGACCTGCCCGACGGCGAGGGCTGGGCGATCGAGCAGGTGCAACTGACGACGCATAACGGCACCCACATGGACGCGCCGATCCATTTCCAGTCGCACACCATCAACGGCCAACCGATGATGACCATCGATCAGGTGCCGCTCGACTGGTTCTTTCACGCCGGGGTGAAGCTCGACTTCCGCAAAGTGCCCGACGGCCATGTGGTGACCGCGGCCGAGGTCGAGGCCGAACTCAAGCGCATCGGCCACGATATCAAGCCGTTCGACATCGTCCTGGTCAACACGCGCGCCAGTGAATGCATCGGCAGCGAGGAGTATCTGACCGCAGGCTGCGGCATGGGGCGCGAGGCGACACTCTATCTGACCTCACGCGGCGTGCGGGTTGCCGGCATCGACGCCTGGGGCTGGGACGTGCCGTTCGTGCACATGCGCAAACGCTGGCTGGAGACGCGCGACCCATCGATCATCTGGGAAGGCCACAAGGCCGGCCGCGAGATTCCGTATTGCCACATGGAGAAGCTGTGCAATCTGGAAAAGCTGCCCGCCGACGGCTTCACGGTGGCATGCTTTCCCTCCAAACTTAAAAACGGCTCGGCCGGCTGGACGCGCGCGGTAGCGCTGTTCGACTAGCCGCCTTCCGCGGCCCAGCGCCGTCGGCGCGCCAGATAAAATGGCGCAACACCGACCAAAAGACTAAGCAACCCCGCAAGTATCGTCACCTCCGCCAACGGCAGCACCGTGCCGTCGGCGAGCATCCCATATAGCTGCGCAAACACCGCGCCGGCGAAATTCTGCATGAAGACACCGATGCCGGCCGCGGTGCCGCCAAGTTTTGGATTGGTTTCAAGCGCACCGGCCTGCGCGTAAGGCAGCGAGATGCCCTGGGCGAACGACAGGAAGAAGCCCGGCACGAACAAAGTCAGCGGCGTCACGATGCCGGACAGCTGCACGCTCGCCTGCGCCAAAACCGTGATCAGCACGATCACCGATCCCGCCAGCACCATGGTCTCGTTGGCGTTGCGGGTGCCGATACGGCTGGTGACGAAATTCCCCGACAGAAAGCCGAACGGGAACAAAAGGAAATAGAAGCCGAACTCGGCCGACGGCCGGTGCAGCATCTCCTTCATCAGGCTCGATGCCGCGGTTGCGGTGGCCAGAAACGAGGCTGAGCAGAGACCACTCTGCAGCACGAAGCACGTAAAGGTGGGATTGCGGAACAGCGTGACGTAGTCGCGCAACACGCTGCCCCCGTGGCTTTGAGGTGATTTGGATGGCGGCTTGGATTCAAACACCGCGAGATAGGCATTGAGCGCAATCAGGCCGCCGGCGCCGAATGCAAAAAAGAACACGCTGCGCCAGCCGAACGCGTCGATCAGGATGCCGCCGACGACCGGCGCCACCATCGGACCGACGGTGTAGGCCATGGTCAAATAGGCAATCGCTTTCACCAGATTGTGGCCGTACACGTCCTGGGCAATGGCACGCACCAGAGTCACGCCGCAGCCCGCGCCGATCGCCTGGATAAGACGGCCAACTACCAGCGCCGTCACCGTGTCGGCAAACGCTGAAATTCCGCTGCCGACCAGAAACAGACAGAGCCCGGACAGCAGCATCGGGCGACGGCCGTAGCGGTCGGACAGCGAGCCGTAGACCAGGGTGGAGAACGCCATCACGAATAGCGCGATACTGAAGGTGAGTTGCGCGAACGCCTCGGATAACCCGAGCGCGACCCGCACCGCCGGGATGACCGGCATGAACAGGTGGATCGCCAGCGGCCCGATCAGCGAGATCGAGGCGAGCGCCAGCGCAAACAGCGGCCCGGGTACACGCGTCATCAACCTTCTCGCCGCACCCGGGCGGGTATCGCGCGGGAATCTCGCATCATAGCGGGGTCTTATCTGGCCGTGCAGAAATCGACAATACTTTATGGGTTACGATCACAGCCAGCAGAGGAGAAATTGCATGGATGACACCTGGTTGCGGATATCCCACTTGGACTGAAGACTTTCTCGAGGGGCGCAACGCGGAGGCGAAAGGCCGGCCGCCGGTTTGTCACGGCCGATAGCGCGCGCCGCCGCGTCACACTTCGATCTGACGGCTGATCTGCACGAAGTTCTGCGGCGGCAAGTTGAAGCGGTCGGCGGGGTGAATCGCATTGCGATACAGAAAGCCGAACAAGCGACGACGCCACGCCGTCATGCGCGGCTTGCGCTTGCGCCCGGTGACGTGGTCGCGCTCGCTGAAATAGATTGCGTTGTCGAGGTTGGCAGGGCAGCGCGATTTTTCCTGGTGCAGCACTCGCGGCAGGTCGGGCACTTCCATGAAGCCGAAGCGTACATTGAGGTGCCAGAATCCCTCACCGAGTTTCTCGCCGCGCACGTGGCCGCCGGGGCGCACGCGCGGGCGCGCCGCGAACCGCACGGTCAGCGCAATCGCTTCCTCGGGTAGCGCCGCCATCTGCCGGACATGACCGGCGATCAGCGGCGGAATGAAGTCGCGCAGCCGGGTGAGATAGATCGCCTTGCCGGGGCTACGTTCGATCTTGTGGTCGCGCAGCTTGCGCAGGAATTGAACCACACTTTCGGCGTCGCGGTCGTAGATGCGGTGCATGGCATCCATTCCGGCGTGCCAGGTCGTCATCACCGTAAAGATGACGCCGCCGATAACGAGCGGGATCCAACCGCCGTCGGCGATCTTGGTCAGGTTGGCGACGAAGAACGCAATGTCGACGACAAGGAAAAGCGAGAATACCGCGCGCGCTACCGCGGTTGGCCAGCGCCAGATCACCAGCATCACACGGTAAAGAATGGCCGTCGTCATCAGCATGGTGGTCGACACCGCGGCCCCGTAAGCGCCGGCGAGGCGATCCGACCGGGCGAATATCACCGTCAGCAGCACCGTGCCGGCCATCGTCAGCCAGTTCACGAACGGCACGTAGATCTGCCCGTATTGTTCGGACGACGTCTGATCGATCTGCATGCCGGGCAGCCAACCGAGTTGCATGGCCTGCCGCGTCAGCGAAAACGATCCGGTGATAATGGCTTGGCTGGCGATGATGGTGGCGAGCGTCGCCAGCACGACCAGCGGATAGAGCATCCAGGACGGCGCGAGCCGGAAGAGCAGCCCCTCGCCTGCGACGGGATGCTGCAGCGCGAGTGCGGTCTGTCCCGCATAGTTGAGCAACAGCGCCGGCAGCACGATCGCCGTCCAGGCAATGCGGATCGGCGCACGGCCAAGATGCCCCATGTCGGCATACATGGCTTCGGCGCCGGTGACGCACAGAAACACGCCGCCCAGGATGGCCAGACTCGTGACGCCGTTGTGGAACAGAAATTCCGCGCCATAGCGCGGATCGATCGCGACAAGCACGCGCGGCGCCCGGACCATGCCGATCAATCCAAGCACGGCAATGCAGACGAACCAGAGCAACATCAATGGGCCGAACGCCTTGCCGACGGCGGCGGTGCCGAAGCGCTGTACCACGAACAGCAGGAGCAACACGATGGCGGCGATCGGCATCGTGTAGGGCGCGAACGCGTGGCTCGCGAGCTTGAGGCCCTCTACCGCACTGAGCACGGAGATTGCCGGCGTGATCATGCCGTCGCCATAGAGCAGCGCCGCGCCGATCAGACCGCAGACGATCAGATAACGATTGCGTCCGCGCCAGCTCACGCGGGTCAGCGACATCAGCGCCAGAATGCCGCCCTCGCCGTGATTGTCGGCGCGCATGACCACGAAGCTGTATTTGATCGTAACGATGATAATCAGCGTCCAGACGATCAGCGAGAGGCTGCCGAGCGCGCTCGCCGCGTCCAGCCGGCCGCCCTGGGTCTGGGCGATGGCTTGAAATACGTACAAGGGGCTGGTGCCAATATCGCCATAAACGATGCCGAGCGCCGTCAGAATCAGGACCGGCTTGAAAGTCTGGGAATTTCGGGGGCGAACCAGCTCGGCATCGCCGGCAACGGAAGACAAGGGCAACTCCTGCCGCGGAGGGGCACTTTGACAACGCGGCCGCGGCGCAGCGGTTCACCGCGACCCGCATCCCTTAATTAGAGCCTTATCCGTGTCAGCGGCTTGCCTGCGCAGCCGCGTTGCTACGCCGGGGGCCGCAGGCGCACGCGTTGGCGGGCGCGACGTCCTTGTGGGCAAGCTTGAGCGAAAATGCCGCCGATCATGTGCGCCAGGCACGAGCTGAGACAGAAAAGCTGACGAGTGATCCGGGTGTGTCCACCGATTTGACCAGATCACTCGCCGTATTTGACCTGCAGTCGGTTTATTGGACCTCGGCCGAAGTTGTGTCGGTTTCTCTGTTATATTTCAAAGTCACGGTCGTGATTTTGCACAGATCGACGTCATGCCATACGACGCCTGGGTAACCCGGATCGGACCACTCAATCTTGAAATTCCACTTGCACCCTTTATCGTCGGTATTGAACTTCACAAAGGTGCTATTGCCGGAAGGAAGAACGCTGTTGGGCGGAAGTTCGTTGTCCGACCAGTCATTATCGCCCGGATTGTTGAAGCCAAGGAACTTAATGCCGTAGCCGGTACCGTTGACGACCGTCACATTGCGCTCGTCTTCCGCAAACGATGATGAAGCCGTCAAGGTCACAGCCGCTACAGCAAATGCCAGTAAGAATGCCCTCATATTTCGCCTCATTAAGCCCCGACACGAGCACAGTTATAAGATGCGACCGGAAAAACGCCATTGAGGCTTGTTTGATTCAATGCGTTAAATGGAGCCTTATCCACGAGTTTATGCGGCGTTTATGCAGCCGCTTGCCAAGTGTTGCGGCAGGCCCGTTCCGCACCATTGTCATCGTGGGTCTGAGAGAAATTAATGGCCGCAAACACCGGCGTCTTGCAGGGCCACCTTCGCTTCTGTCTCGGAAATGACATTCAGAACACCCCGAGATGCTGCCGCAGATCAATGCCGCCGTCCTTCAGCGCAGCGGCTGTGGAAACGACGGCGACGCGGCCGGAATTGAGAATGACAATGTCGTCGGCGATGTCGAACACGAGCTTCGGGCTCTGCTCGACCAGCACAATGGAGAGCCCGCTCGCCTTCAGCTTTCGGATCGTCGCCATCACCTCGGCGACGATCTGCGGCGCCAAGCCCTCCGATGGCTCATCCATCAACAGCACGCGCGGGTTGCCCATCAGCGCGCGGCCGATGGCGAGCATCTGCTGCTCGCCGCCGGAGAGATAGCCGGCCACCTGGCTCGATCGCTCGGCGAGCCGCGGGAACATGGCGAACACCGTCTGGGCGGTCCACGGCGCGTGCCGCGCGCCGGCACTGACGCCGCGGGCGGCGACCATCAGGTTCTCGCGCACCGTGAGGCTCTTGAAGATACGGCGGCCTTGCGGCACCAGGGCGACACCGCGCGACGAAATCGTCTCCGGCGGCATCCGGGTAACTGCGGCGCCGAACAATTCAACGGCGCCGGCGCGCGGCGGCAACAGCCCGACGCTGACGTTCATGCAGGTCGATTTGCCGGCGCCATTGCGCCCGAGCAGACCGAGGAGCCTGCCCTCGCCAAGCTCGAACGAGACTTTCTGCAACACGTGGCTGTCGCCATAAAAGGCGTCAATATCGCGGAGGCTGAGCGCACTATTCGCCAAGATAGACCTCCCGCGTGCGCGGATCGGCCACCACTTCGGCGCGGGTGCCCTCGACCACGACCTCGCCGAAATGCAACAGCGTGATGCGATCGGCGAGATCGAGCGCAATGTCCATATCGTGCTCGATCATCACCACGGTGACGTCACGCGGAACGGCCTTGAGCAGCTCGCTCACGTCGCGCCGCTCGTCGATCGACAGTCCGGCGAACGGTTCGTCGAGCAGGAGAACGCGCGGTTCCTGCGCCAGCGCCATGGCAATCTCAACGCGCCGCTTTTCGCCGTAAGAGGTCTCTGCCAGCGAGCGGCCCGCCATGTGCTCCAGGCCGACGCGCTTGAGCGCTGCGCGCGCCCGCACCAGCAGGTCGTGATCGCGGTGCAGCGTCAGCCAGGCATTCCAGCGCAGCGGCGACAGGCCGAGCAGCGCGAGCGTCGCATTGTGCAGGATGGTATCGCGCGGAAACAGCGTGATGATCTGATAGGTGCGCGCCATGCCGAGATGGGCGCGCTTGCGGGTCGCGGTCCGGGTAATGTCGCGGTCGAACAGCAGCACGGCGCCGGAATCCGGCGCGATCTCGCCGGTGATAAGATTGAACAAGGTGGTCTTGCCGGCGCCGTTCGGGCCGATGATCAGGCGGCGCTCGCCTGGCTCGACCGCGAGGTTGACGTTGGTAGTGACACGCAGGCCGCCGAACGACTTGCAGAGATTTTTGACCGCGAGCGCGCTCATGGCTTCGGCTCCGCAATCGGCGCGGCCGCCGCGCGGGCGGATTTGCTCCGGTGCGCCAACCGCCAGGCGGAGCGCACCAGCCGCACGGTGCCAGGGACCAGGCCCTCAGGCATCAGCACAACGATGGCGACAAAAATCGCGCCGAGCATGAAATTCCAGCGCGCGATGTAGGCGCTGACCACGTTCTTGACGATGACGACAAGTGCTGCGCCGACCACAGGACCCAACAGCGTGGCCGCACCGCCGGAGATCACCATGAGCAGGCCCTCGGCGGACGCAGTGAGTGCCAGCGCCTGCGGGCTGATGAACTGATTGTAGTAGACGAACAGCACACCGGAGACCGCGCTCAACAGCCCGGACAGCATGAAGGCCCAGAACCGGATCATCCAGACGTGGAAGCCGAGTGCGTTCATGCGCCGCGGCTGATCGCGCGTACCGGCAAGCGCGGCGCCGAACGGCGAATTGACGACGACAGCGCAGCCCGCGATCGCGAGCAGGAAAACGATCAGCGTCGCATTATAGAAACTCACCGCCGAGGTCAGCGACAATCCAAATGGCGCCGGACGCGTATTGACGGGGATGCCGTTGTCGCCGTTGGTGATGCTGATCCAGCGATACGCCAGTCCCCAGATGATCTCGCCAAGCGCCAGCGTAATCATGATGAAACTGATGCCGCTGGCGCGCAACGCCAGCGCGGCAAAGCCAGCGGTCACTATCAGGCCGGCGGCCAGTCCGCCCGCGATGGCGACGGTGTGCCCGTAGCCTGCAGTGAGCAGATAGGCGACCGCGTAAGCTGCCACTCCCGACAGCCCGGCGTGCCCGAGCGACACCAGCCCGCAATAGCCGACCAGAATATTCAGGCCGAGCGCAAACACCGCATAGAGCAGGATCTGGCTCGCGATGTTGACGTAGTACGGCTCGGTAATGGCGTAAGGCAGCGCAAACAGCGCCACCACCGCGAACGCCACTGCGACAAGCCGGTAGTTCACAGAACCTGCCCCCCGAACAGACCCTGCGGACGCAGCACCAGGACCAGGACCATCGGCAGGAACAGTACGAAATAGGCAAGCTCCGGCAGCAGCGCCTGGCCGAAATTATAGATGAAGCCGACAATGATGCTGCCGACGAACGAGCCAAGCAGACTGCCGGTGCCGCCAAGGATGACGACCACAAGCGCGAGCGGCAGCATGTCCTGATCGAGACCAGGATAGACCGAAAGAATCGGACCACCGATCATGCCGGCAAAACCGGCGAGCCCGGCGCCCAGGCCGAACACGATGGTGAAGAGTTGCGAGACGCGGATACCGACCACGCGCGCCATCTGCGGGTCATCGACGCCCGCTCGGATCATGGCGCCGAGCCGGGTGCGTTCGAGCATGAGCCACAGCGCAATGGCAACCACCACCGCGATGCCGATGACCGCGATACGGTAGAGCGGGAATACGGCCGGCCCGGCGCGCACAAAGCCGCCAAGCCCTTCCGGCGTTGCCACCGAGATTGGATCGCCGCCCCACCCCATCAGGCACAGATCGGCGACCATGAAAGACACACCAAGCGTCACCAGCACCTGTGCCAATTGTTGCCCGGCGAGACGGCGCAGCAAGAGCCGCTCCATCATCGCGCCAAGCACCGCAACCTCCAGCGCGCCGAGGATGGCGGCGACCCAGAAGTTCAGTGTGAAGCCAAGCGCGCCGGAAAGGAACGAGGTGCCAAGATAGGCGCCGACCATGAACATCGAACCATGCGTCAAATTGGGAATGCGCATCAGTCCGAAGATCAGGGAAAAGCCGGCCGAAAGCAGAAACAAGAGACCGCCAAACGTAATGCTGTTGACGGTCAGCAGCAGCCAGAAACTCATATACGCCGTCCTCCCGAATCCCGGCTGCTACGTTGACTTCTAAGTTAGCCCGGATCGCACCATTCGCAATCCGGGTTTGGCACCATCCGCGCCCGGGTATGATGACAGATTCGGCTCAGCACTTCGTCAGCGGCGGATAGACGCGCGAATAGACAGGATGGGCGAGAAATTCCTTCTCCGGCCAGGTCCAGAACTGGCTGACATTCTCGTAAGTGTGGATGGTCTTATTCCACAGCTTCAATCCGTATTTGGCGCCTTCTTTGACGAGGCGCCGGATGTAGATGGTACCGATGACATTGTTAAGTTGATCAAACTTGATCGGCCCGCGCGGCGTATCCGTGAGGCTGACCGATTTGAGCGCCGCCATGAACTTTTCCCGGTCGCTCGAGTCACCGCCGGCAGCTTTCAGGCCGGCGTCCAGCACCTGGCAATTGCCGTAGAGCAGCGCCGCATACTGGCCGGGAATGGCATCGTAATTCTTCAGCATGCCGTCGACGAAGCGCTGGTTGGCTTCAGTTTCCAGATCGAGCGTGTAGGGCGCCGCGCTGACCAAGCCAAGCGCTTCATCGCCGAAGCTTTTGAGCAGGAAATCGTCAGCGCCGGCTTCACCGGCCACGACCTGGTACTTGAGCCCGGCCGTTGCATACTGCTTCATGAAGCGGATTGGGTTCGACCCGGCAAACCCCTGACAGACGACATCGCAGTCGCCGATCTGCGCGAGATAGGGCGTGTAGTCGGGCGTCAACAGCGGCGGCCACAGTTTCCCGACAACACACCCGCCTTCCCTCTGAAAGGAGGCCTGGAAGCCGCCCATTTGCTCATACCCGAATGCGAAGTCCTCGGAGATGGTGACAGCACGTTTGCGTTTCAGCGCGGTCGCCACGTAATGCCCGAGCGGTTGGGTCGCCTGCGAGGACGTCGCTGAAGCGCGTAACAGATATGGATTAGGCGTGCGCTGCGTCAGATTATCGGCCGCGGCAAGACTGAGCGTAGGCATCTTCTTTTCGATGACATAGCCGTTGATGGCATAGAGTTCGAACGCGGCGAGCGGGCCGAGGATGACGTCGACCTGGTCGCGTTCGATCAATTGCTGCGCCTTGGTCTTGGCGCCCGCCGGATTGCCGCCGGTATCGGCCGAAATGAAATCGACCTTGCGGCCGCCAAGCGTGAAGTTCTTTTCCTTCAGGTAAGTGAGGACACCCTGCTCCATCAGGACGCCGCCGGCGGCGAGCGGCCCGGTCTTCACTGTGAGCAGGCCGAGCTTGAACGGCTTCGACTGTGCGACGGCGGGCGCCGGGAAGCCGGCCAACGTGATCGCTCCGCCCGCCGCGCAGCCAAGCAGGTCGCGGCGAGTCATTTTGCGAGACATCGTGCACTCCTCCCATCAACCGTCACGCTCCGCAAAGGCGGGACGTGCGGCAGTCACGGTCTCTTAGTCACATGTCGGCATCAAACGAATATTGCGTTACTCGCAATCGCGGATAACGACATGCACCTCAGCACTTGGACAGCGGCGGATAGTTGCGCGAATAAACCGGATGCGCGAGGTATTCCTTTTCCGGCCACGTCCAGAACTGACTGACATTATCGTAGGTGTGGATGGTCTTGTTCCAGAGTTTCAGCCCGTACTTGGCACCCTCTTTGCCGATCCGACGGACGTAGATATTTCCAAGTGCGTTATTGAGGTGATCGAACTTGAGCGGCCCGCGCGGGCTGTCGGTCAGGCTGACCGCCTTGAGCGCCGCCAGAAACTTTTCTTTATCGCTCGAATCTCCGTTTGCAGCTTTCAGCGCCGCATCGACAACCTGACAGTTAACGTACAGCAGAGCGGCGTACTGGCCGGGAACGGTGTTGTAGTTCTTCAGCATGCCGTTGACGAAGCGTTGGTTGCCATCGCTCTCGAGATCAAGCGTATAGGGACAGCAGGACACGAGTCCGATTGCTTCCTCGCCGTAACTCTTGAGCAGCGCGTCATCGCCTCCGGTCTCGCCGGTTACCACCGGAAATTTAACTCCGGCGGTTGCGTACTGCTTCATGAAGCGCAGCGGATTGGAGCCGGCAAAGCCCTGGCACACGACATCGCAGTCGCTGATCTGGGCGATGTAAGGTGTGTAATCCGGCGTCACCAGCGGCGGCCACAACTTGTTGACGACGCACCCGCCGTCCTTCTGGAATGCGGCCTGAAATCCGCCCATCTGCTCGTAGCCGAACGCGAAATCCTCGACAATACAGAATGCGCGTTTGAGCTTGAGTTCGGTTGCTGCGTAGTGACCCATCGGGTGCATGGCCTGCGAGGACGTCGCGGACGCGCGCAGCAGATAGGGATTTGGTGTGCGCTGAGTGAGATTGTCGGCCGCGGCGAGGCTCAGCGTCGGAATCTTCACCTGTTGGACATACTCGTTGATGGCATAAAGCTCGAAGGCCGCAAGCGGGCCGAGGATGACATCGACCTTGTCACGCTCGACGAGTTCCTGAGCCTTGGTCTTGGCGCCGGCCGGGTTGCCGCCAGTGTCGGCAGACACGAAATCCACCTTGCGGCCGCCCAGCGTATAATTTTTTTCTTTCAGATAGGTCAGGACGCCCTGTTCCATCTGGATGCCGCCTTGGGCGAGCGGACCGGTCTTCACCGTCAGAAGGCCGAGCTTGAACGGCACGGCCTGAGCAACCGCGGGCGCGGGGAATTGGGTTAACGCCACCGCCGCCCCCGCGGCGGTGCCGGCCAACAGCGTGCGCCGGCTGATTTTATGCGACTTACGCGACATTGCAGTCCTCCCTGGGGCACCCGGACGGTTGCCTTGGCGCCATGATTGCCGCGACCGCTGCCTCCCACCGCAACGGCCCTTCGAGCCATCATCCAACAAGCCGTTTCGTCCGTAAAGACCGCTGATGTCGCGGCTTGCCGTATTTATGACTCTTTATTTTCTCTTTGCCGGGATTATGGGGAGCAGCAGATACGGCCGCGCCGTAGCGCCGAAATGCAGGCCGGTAATACCGCCGAATACCGCCGCCGGCCGGTCGTGCGGATCGTCATGCAGGAATGGCCCACAGCCGGTCAATTCGTTCTTGAAATTCGACTGCCGGCCGCCACTGCCGCCGGGATAGACATAATCCTTGCCGCGGACGGTGAGCGCGATGCGGTAACCGGACGGCACGACAATCGAGGTCGGCCAGATTTCGATATCGAGCGGCACCACCTGTCCGGGCTTCAAAGGCTGCTGGCGAGTATGGGTGTGATAGGGCCGGTAGGGTTTTGACAGCTTTTTGTCGAGCGCGCGGTGCGAGGCGCGCAGCCAGCCCTGGCCGACCGGCGTGTGCGGGTCGATCGCGCCCTGAAACACGATCTCCTTGAGATCGGGCGAAAACACCCGCAGCACGACGAAGATATCGGCATCGGTCGTGGAGGACGACACGTAGAGTTTAAGGGCGCTCGGACCGGTGATCTCGGTTTCATGCGCAAGCGGCGGCGTGAGGAATGTGATGCCATCGCCCATGGCGTCGACCCGGAGCACCGCCTTTGCCTTTGCGGGTTTGACGCCGAGCAAACAGCCCGCCGGGTCGAGATAGAACCGCGTCCACTTGGTGCCTTTGAGCGGCCATTCGGTTTCGGCCCGCTTGACGAAACGGTCGACATGGCGCACCTGGAGCTGCACCGGCGGCTGCTTGTCCCAGCCGTTTTTCTTGCCATGCAAAAAGTAATCGAAGAAGCGCAGCTGCAGCTTGCGTCCGTAGTCCGTATAAAAATGCGTCCAGTGTTCGATGCCGTGGGCTTCGAGCCATTTTTGTTTGGACGCCGCGCGAACGTAGCCCTCGAAATTGCCGCGCGGGTGCAGGCCCTGCCCGCCCCAATTGGCGGTCGACAGCAGCGGCACCTTCACCCGTGACCACGCCGGCGAGCGCGCGTGGTGATAAGCGTCGTCGAGCGGATGGGCGGCAATGTCGACGCCAAAGTTGCTGCGGTTCTTGGCGAGATCGGCATCCGACAGAATTTCCGGCCCGCACACCAATTCACCGTGCACGCGGCTTCTGTTGCCGCGCTCGCCGACGCCGTATTGCACGGTCTTCACCTGCATGTCGTACCAGTTGTCCCAGAAGGTGGAGAGAATGCCGCCGTGATGCGTCATGTCGCGATACCAGTCGGCAGCGCCCTCCCAGATGCACATGGCGGCCAGATGCGGCGGCTGCAGGCTCGCGACATGCCACTGGTTGATGCCGTAATACGAAATGCCGTTCAGGCCGACCTTGCCGCTCGACCACGGCTGGACGCCGGCCCATTCGATGCAGTCGTAAAAGTCCTTGGTTTCGCGCGGCGAGAAATGATCGATGAAGCCCGGCGAACAACCGGTGCCGCGCGAGTCGATGCGCACGCACGCATAACCGTGCGGCACCCATTTTTCCGGATCGACCACTTCCCAGCTCTGGTAGAGGTTGCTTGATCCGGCGACGACGTCGGGATGTTTTCTCGCCATGGTCTCCCACGCGGTCGGATAGCCGTCCTGGAAGGCGAGCCCCTTGGCGTAGGGGCCGTAGCTCAGCAGCACCGGATAGCGGCCTTCCTGGACCGGACGAAATACGTCGGCGCGCAGCACCAAGCCATCGTCCATCGTTATCGGCGTGTCCCAGTCGATGCGCATGCCGTCGCGGGTTTCGCTGCGCGGCTGATGCGTCTTGCGCTCGCCCGCCGCCTGCGCCATGCGCGCCTCGCCTTCAAGCGATGACATCGTTTCCTCCAAGCGGAGCTCTTCGAGACGGCCGAGTACTGGCAGAGGACATCATGCAAAGGCGATGCTAGGGTAGCAAGGGACGAAGACGCTCTGCCGGTTCGAGTGGAGGGAGGAGCACATGCCTGCAATCTCGCGATGGATTCGCTTGGGCGCCGCATCTGTGGCGGTTGCCGCGCTCGGCTACGCCGCACCCGCGCGCGCCGCGGACGTGATCGCCGAATGGTCATCGATTCAGATGCCACCGGTGCCGGCGTTGAAGGCGGTCACGGTCGATCCCAAGACCACCGCGCTTTTCCTGTTCGACTTCATGACGGAAAACTGCGGCCAGCGCCCGCGTTGCGTAGCAGCGGTGCCGGCCCTCAAGGCCATCCACGACAAGGCGCGTGCCGCCGGCATGCTGGTCGCCTATACGCTGCCGGGTGGCGGCAAAATCATCGACCCGGGCATCGCCCCGCGTCCGGGTGAAGTGGTCGACCAGAAAGCGGGCGGGCCAGACAAATTTATTGGTGACGACCTCGACCAGCGGCTCAAGGCTCACGGCATCAAGACTGTGATCCTGTGCGGCACGTCTGCCCAGGGCGTAGGTCTTGGCACCGGCGCGGGCGCGGCACAGCGCGGCTATGCGGTGATCTATCCGGTGGATTGCGTGCCGTCGGAAAGCGCCTTCCGCGAGGCCTACGCGGCCTGGCATATGGCGGGCGGTGGACCACCGGTGACGACCAAACACGTTACCGTGACCCGCACCGGCATGATCACCTTCGCGAACGTCAAGTGACGGCGGTCCGGACGAACAATTCACAGGATAAGGAAGAAACATGAGCGGGCAGCACAAACTTTCGTTCAGCCATGTCGGCGTGTTCGTGCACGATCTGCCGAAAATGGTCGATTTCTATACGCGCGTGCTCGGGCTCGTGATCAGCGATCGCGCGGTTCGCGGCGACGGCAGCGAAATCTGCTTCATGACGCTCGACCCGAGCGAGCACCATCAGGTGGTTTTCGCCACCGGCCGGCCGGCCGACCTGCCTTACAATATGATTCAGCAATTATCGTTTCGCGCCGAGAACCTTGCCGCCCTGCGCGAGATGTATGCGGCGCTCAAGCGCGAGCCGATCGTCGAACTTGGCCCGCTGTCTCACGGCAACGCGATCTCGGCGTATTTCCGCGATCCGGAGGGCAATCGGCTCGAAGTGTTCGTCGACACCAAATGGCACGTACCGCAGCCCTGCGGCGCTCCGCTCGATCTCACCAAGTCCGAGGACGAGATCACGGCGTTCGTCGAAAAGCAGGTCGCCGCACTGGAAGGCGTAAGGCAGCGCGCGGACTGGGAGCGCGAGCGGACTGCGCAGTTCTAAGGACAGGCTCCTGCGGACTGTCAGGCCTTTTTCGCCTTGCCGCGCTTGACGCCCGCCATCTGTTCCATCACGGCGCAAACTGCGGCGGTATCTTCGTCGTCATGGCCGCTCTTGCGCGCTTTGCTGTAGATCGCGGAGCTGGCGTCGAACATCGGCGTCGGCACGCCAATGGCGCGGGCATAACTGCCGATCACATCCATATCCTTCTGCCACACCGAGATCTTCATCGTCGGCGGCTTATAGTTGTTTTTCACCATCATCGGGGCGCGCAGCTCGAACACCCGTGAATTCGCGGCGCCGGCCTTGACCAGGTCGCACACCACCTGCGGCGGCAACCCGGCTTTCATGCCGAGCACCATGGCCTCGGCGCTCGCCACGTTGTTGATCGCGACCAAAAGGTTGGCGACGTATTTCATGCGGCTGCCGTTGCCGAACGCACCGAGATCATAGACGCCGCGGCCGAATGCCGCGAACATCGGCCGCAGCCGCTTGATCTCGGCGGGGCCGCCCGACGCGTAGACGACAAGATCCTTGGTTTTGGCCTGCGCGCCGGTGCCGCTCACCGGACAATCGAGCAGCAGGTGGCCGGCCTTGCGCAGCGTTTCGGCGGCTTTGGTTTTGTCCTCGATGGTGAAGGTCGAGGCCTCGACGATGACGCGGCGCGGCAGGTCTGCTTTGGCGATGGCGGCGGCGGTTGCGGCGAGCGCGGCCGGCTTGGGCAGGCTGGTAATAATGTCGCGCGCGTCGCGCGCCACCGCGACCGCGTCGGTGGCAATCTCAACGCCGGCCCGCGCCATTGCGCGGCGCCGCGCGGGGTCAAGATCGTAACCGATGACGCGCCAGCCTCCGGCAGCAAGATTTTGCGCAAATGCGCCGCCCATGATGCCGAGGCCGATAACACCAACGACACCCTTGTTACGCGAAGCCATGCGATCCCCCGATCTGCGCGAATGCGACGCTATGACATTGGACCGGCGCACGCGCAAGCCGCTTTCTCATTCACGTACAATCGCCTATCGTGCGCGACAGTTTGGACGTGTCGAGGAAACGCCGAATGCACATCGGAGTCGCCGGACTGGGCGCCATGGGCAGCGCCATCGCAACGCGTCTGTTGGAATTCGGCCACCAGGTGACGGTCTGGAATCGCACAGCGGCCAAGACCACGCCGCTCGCGGCTGCAGGCGCCAAGGTTGTGAACAGCCCGAGCGCGGTCGCCGCCGCGAGCGAGGCGATCATCACGATCCTGACCGACGGAGCTGCGATCGATACGGTTTACGAGGGACCACACGGCCTGCTCGCGGGCGATGTTGCCGGCAAGCTGTTCATTGAGATGAGCACGGTGCCTCCGGCCGTCGAACTCGCGCTGGCGCCCAAGGTGCGCGGCAAGGGTGCCACGTTCGTCGAATGCCCGGTCGGCGGCTCCACGGGACCGGCCCGGCAAGGCAAGCTGCTTGGACTGATGGGCGCCCAGGCGGCCGATGCGGCGCGGGCGATGCCGGTCCTCGAACAGCTCTGCCGCAAGATCGAGCATTGCGGCCCGGTCGGCGCCGGCGCTTCGATGAAACTTGCGATCAATCTGCCGCTGATGGTCGGCTGGCAGGCCTATGCCGAGGCGTTCGCCATCGCCCGCGATGTCGGCTGGGAGCCGAGGCGGCTGCTTGATCTCTTCGTCGAGAGCAACGGCGCCAACAATGGCCTGAAGATGCGCGCCGACATGATCGTCGCGATGATGGAAAACCGCGATCCCGGCGCGACGACCTTCAGCGTCGCCAATGCGGTGAAAGACCTGCGCACAATGGTCGCAACCGGTACGGCGAAAGGTGCCGATATGCCGGCTGCAAGGGCAGCGCTTGCTGCACTCGAAGAAGCGAACAACAAGGGTTTGGGCGCGGCCGACGCCTCACGTCAGACGGTTTTCTGGCCGCGCCGTGACAAATGACGGTTGCCAAGGCGTGAATCGTGCAAATGGCAATACGTTCGGCTTGATCTAATCGCTTTATTTGATTCCATAGATTGGGGGAAACACATGAAACTCTTTTCATTCTGGCGGTCGCTCGCAACCTACCGCGTGCGCGTCGCGCTCAATCTCAAGGACGTCGTTCCCGACGAGATCATCCAGGTCAACCTGATGAAGGGTGAGCAACGCGAGGCGTCGTACCGCGCCGTCAATCCGATGATGGCAATCCCCGCGCTGGTCGATGGTGAAGGTCCCGCACTATTCGAATCGCTGGCAATCATCGAATATCTGGACGAGACTCACCCAAATCCGCCACTGTTGCCGCGCGACCCGAAAGGCCGCGCCCGCGTGCGCGGGCTGTCACAGATCATCGCCTGCGATTCGCATCCGCTGATCGTGCCGCGGGTGCGTGAATATCTGCAGCATGAATTCAAGTTCGACGAACCGGCGACACTGACGTGGTGCCGGCACTGGCACACCGCGGCGCTGACCGCACTCGAAGAGCAGCTGCACGACAAATCGACCGGCCGCTATGCGCACGGCGACGCGGTCTCGCTCGCGGATGTCTGCCTCGCCAGTCAGGCTGCAGGCGCGAAATTCTTCAACGTCGATCTTGCGCCATTCCCGATATTCGCCCGCATCGTCGACGAGTTATCGAAGATAGATGCTTTCGCCCGCGCCCATCCGCTGAGGCAGCCGGGCGCGCCGGCGGCGGTCTGAGCCTTTGCTCTCACCACCACTTGAAAAAATGATGCAGTGGGCCGTGTCCGGAGCCGATCTTGAGCCGGTCGGCTGCCACGATGGCAGCGGTGACGTAGGCCTTAGCGTCACGCACCGCGTCATTCAGCGAAAGCCCTTTGGCTAGACCCGCCGCAATCGCCGAGGCCAGCGTGCAGCCGGTGCCGTGGGTGTTCTTGGTGGCGATGCGCGGGGCGGCAAAGCGTGCGCAGTTCTCGCCCTCGACCAACAAATCCACGCTCTCGGTTCCGCCGCCGTGACCGCCCTTGATCAGCACCGCGCCGGTGCCTAGTGCGAGCAGCTTCTCGGCCTGCGCGCACATCTCGCTTTCATCCTGCGCCATCGGCACTTCAAGCAGCGCTGCCGCCTCGAAAAGATTGGGCGTGAACACACGCGCCTTGGGGATCAGCAGCCGCAACGCATCAATCGCGTCGGCGCGCAACAGCTCAGCCCCGGTGCTGGCGGCGAGGATCGGATCGAGCACGACGTTGCGGCTCGCGTAACGAGCAAGGCCGGCGTCGACAGCTTCGATGATCGATGCGTTCGCGAGCATGCCGATCTTTGTGGCGCCGACATCGAGATCGGACAGCACGGCGTCGATCTGTGCTGCAACGATGTCGGACGGCACCGCATGAATAGCGAAGACGCCCTTGGTGTTTTGCGCGGTCACTGCGGTGACCACACAAGCGCCGTAGACGCCGAGCGCCGAAAATGTCTTCAGATCGGCCTCGATGCCGGCGCCGCCGCTCGAATCCGAGCCGGCGATACTGACCGCAATCGGCACGCTCATCACGCGCCCCGCTTCGCCAGCATCGCATCGACGACTTGGCGCAAGGCGCGCGCTGCGGCGGCGGGATCGGGATCAAGCGACAGCGCCGAAATGACGGCGACGCCCTCGGCGCCCGCAGCGATCACCGCGCCGGCATTGTTCGCGTCGATGCCGGCGATGCCGCAGACCGGCAGCTCCTTGTTGTGTTCGCCAGCACGGCGCCTGAGCACGGCGACGATGCGCGCAAGCCCCTCCGGCCCGATCGGCGGATTTTTCTGCTGCTTCGACAAGGTCACATAAACGCCGCCCGAGCCGACGTAATCGATGAGCTCGATCGGCGCAGTGTCCGCCTCGCCGACATTCTTGACGGACAGGCCAATGATAGGTCCGGGTCCGAGCAGCCGCCGCGCATCAGCAACCGCCATGTCGTTCTGGCCGAGATGCACGCCGTCGGCGGCGGCCGCGAGCGCCACGTCGACGCGGTCGTTGACCACGAAAGGCACAGCCAACGGCGCCAGCGCTTTCTTGATCGCGCGGGCCTCCTCCACCATGGCGCGGGTTTCGCTGATCTTGTCGCGCAACTGAATGAGCGTCGCGCCGCCCTCCGCGCACAACCGCGCCAGTTCGGCGAGATCGCGCCCGTGGGCCCGCTCGGGATCGACGATGGCATTGAGGCGAAGGTCGACTTTCATCACGAAACCTTTATGTGCGCGCGCAAGGTCGCGCGGTCGAGACCGTGTAGGGCGTCGAGGATCCAGCTTGCAAACCGGCCAGGGCCGTGCGTCGCCGCCGCCGCCACTTCGCCGGCAACACCGAGCGCAATCAGCGCCGCGTTGGTTGCAAGCCACGCGTCGGTTTCGACCGCAAGCGCGGCACCGACCAGCGCCGACCCGGCGCAGCCCATCCCGGTGACCAGCGCCATCAACGGATCGCCGTTGGCGATGACGGCGCGCTGGGCGCCGTCGGTGACAATGTCGCTGTCACCGGTCAAGGCCACCACCGTGCCGCAGGCCTCCGCAACCCGCGCGGCGGCCTCGTCGGCGGGATCGCCGCCGAATAGCGGGCCGAATTCGGTGGCATTGAGCCGCACGGCGGTGGGGCCGCGCGCCAACAGCTCGCGGGCGAATGCCGCACGGCCGGGCGAACGTTCGATGAAAACCGGGTCTAGCACCCACGGCATGCGCGCCGTCGCCACGGCGTCGAGCGCGATGGTGACAGCGCGGCGGCGCTCCTCATCGAAGGTGCCTAGATTGACCAGGAGCGCATCGGCGCCGGCGACGAAACTCACGATCTCCTCGGGCGAGATGGTCATTGACGGCACTGCACCCGCCGCCAGCAGCATGTTGGCCGTATAGTTCTGGGCGACCGTATTGGTGATGCAGTGGACCCGCGGCGAGCGGTCGCGGATGCGCGCGAGCACGTCCGCGGCGATATCGGCGAGCTCGGCAGGTGCATGCATTTTCAAAATCTTCCTGGTAGTGTGAACAGGATACTACGCCCGGAGGCGCGCATGGTGCCCTTTTTCGTGCAGATCAAATGCCAGCTCGGCAAGTCCTATGAGGTGGCGAACAAGCTGGCGGATGCCGAGATAGCTTCGGAAATTTATTCCACCGCGGGCGATTTCGATCTTCTGGTGAAATTTTATGTGGATCAGGCGACCGACATCGGCCATTTCATTGCCGAGAAAGTGCAGACCATTTCGGGCGTCGCCGACACACGCACCATCATAACCTTCAAGGCATTCGGGGCGTCGTAACCGCGCCAGGCGCGGCAGGTAGCACCATGGCGGCGGTCCGAAGTTTCAACGCCAGCTGATGCTCGCGCCAGATCACGAACAGGCCGGCGCCGGCGATGATCGCCGAGCCGAGCACGACCATGGTGGTCGGCCGCTCGCCGAACATCGCGTAGCCAAGGGCGAGCGCCCAGACCATCGAGGTGTAGTCGAACGGCGCCACCACCGAGGCCGCAGCATAGCGGTAGCTTTCGGTGAGGAAAATGTGCCCGAGGCCGCCGAGACAGCCGATTGTCGCCAGCACCGCGAGTTCGCCCATGGTCGGCGTCAGCCACCAGAACGGCAGCGTCGCGAGTCCCGAGAGCGCGCAGATTGCCGAGAAATAGAACACGATCGAAGACGTCCGCTCGCTCTTGGTGAGGTGGCGGGTCTGGATCATGGTGCCCGCATTGGTGACCGAACCCGCGACTGCATAAATCACGCCGGCGACGCTGGTGGCGCTTGCCATCGCGATGGTCAGTTCGTCCCCGGACATATGCGGCGCCAACACCACGAGCACGCCCAGAAATCCGACGATGACCGCGGTCCAGCGATAGATGCGCACACGCTCCTTGAGCACGATCGCTGCGAGCGCGACGCCCATCAGCGGCGAGGAAAATCCGATGGCGTTGGCCTCGATCAGCGGCAGCCGGGCGAGCGCGCCGAAATTGCAGAACATGCCGACGATCGACAGCGCCCCGCGGCTCGCCTGGCCGAGCGGCGACTCGGTGCGCAACGCGGCGGCGAGTTCGCCGCGCCAAGCATAGACCAGCATGACCGGCACGATGGCGAAGGCCGAACGGAAGAACACCACTTCGCCGATCGGATAACGCGCGCCGAGATAGCGGATCAGCGCCGACATGACGGCAAACAGTACCGCCGAGATGAGTTTAAGCACAATGCCCCTGCCGGTATTCATGCCGCTCAATTCGACTTCTTCTTCGGCGGCGGCGCGGCCGGCCCCTGCCGGGATGGCAGCGCTGCAATGTAGACGGCGATCGCGGCACGGTCGTCTTTGCTGAGTTGCGAGGTGTTGCGGATCACTTCGGCCATCTCGCCGCCGGCATAATCGCCGCTCGGCGTCTGCCCGTCGGACAGAAAACTCGCGATGTCGCTCTGCGACCACGGGTGCTCGGCATTGTCGCCATGCTGCAGCCCGGCCGGCGTAATGTTTGGTACCCAGTCCTTGCCATCCGGCGTCGGGCCGCCAGCAAAGCGCTCGCCGTCGATGATGGCGCCGAGAAAATTGCGTGGGCTGTGGCATTCGGCGCAGTGCCCGGGACCGTCCACCAAATAGGCGCCGCGGTTGAGTTCCGCCGATTTCGACGGATCGGGTGCGAACGGCCCACCGTGCAGGAACAGAAGCTTCCACACGCCAAGCCCGCGCCGGATATTGAACGGGAATGCCAGATCGGGGCCGCGCACTTTGCCGGACACGGGCGGCAACGTCTTCAGATAGGCGAATAAATCGCGGAGGTCTGCGAGCCTCATGTGGCGGAATGACGTATAGGGAAATGCCGGGTACAGGTGGCTGCCGTTGGGCGCCGTGCCGTCCCACATCGCCGAAACAAAATCGGCCTCGCTCCATCCGCCGATACCGTCCTTGGGATCGGGCGAAATATTGGGCACATAGAAGGTGCCAAACGGACACGGCAGCGCCAGTCCGCCGCCGAGCCTCGTGAGATCGACCTTGTCGGGATCGGCGGTGCGCGTGGCATGGCAGCCCGCACAGCCGCCGGCGGCAAACATCGTCTTGCCGTTGGCGAGATTGGGCGTATAGGGCGGCAGATCGGACGCCGAGACGGTCGCCGGTGCGGTCACGATCCAAAATCCGGCAGCGCCAGCAACAATCAATACGCCGGCAGCGATTGCGAGACGCCGCAGCAGATGTCTTTTTGGCCTCTGCGGCGCGTCCATGTCCCGGCTCCTTATTGCGATTCGATGATTCTATGCGCTGCGGCGGCTGCGGAAAAGCCGCGCCCTGCTCGTCGTGGGGCCGAATGGGAGCGCATCAAACCGGTCCATGAGACGCAAACGGGGCGCCCTAACGGACGCCCCGCCGCGCGAAACCGATTTGTTCCCGATCAGCCCTTTTTCTCGGACCGATAGATTTTGTGGCAGCCGCCGCAATCGTTCTTGCCGATATTGCCGAGCGCTTCCTTGAGCGACGCGACATCTTTGACCGACGCGCTCGCCGCCTTGGCGTCGGCACCGAATTTCTGGAACCTGGCTTTGAAGTCCGCCATGTCTTCCCACACTTTGGGGGTTGGGCTGAACTTATCCGCCGACGCGCCGGTCTCTTCCTTGGAGCTCGCCGGGTACAGGTCCGGCATCTTTGCTGCTGCGTCCTCGAACGTTGCAAGAGCCTTCTGAACGGCGGCCAAATCGAAGGGCTTATCGCCCTTCGCCATGTCACCAACGAGCTTAGCTGCGGCACCGTTGTGCTTCATCAGCTCTTTGCGTTCTTTGATGACATCCTGCTGGGCCACGGCCACGCTAACGCCAAGCACGATGGCGGTGGCGGAAGCGACGGCGAACATGGTACGAATCATACGGCGGTCTCCCTTGTTCAAACATCGATTGTAAATTCTCAACACTGCTACCTTGCGCAGGGTCGCAGTGCCGGTAAGCGGCAAACACCCCGTCGATCCCTTTATTCCCGGGGACAGGCAGCAAGATTAGCCGGGCCGCTGCAGCTGTGCCAGCCGGCGTTTAAGGCGGTTCATGGCCAAGCCGTCCTCGCCCTTCCCTCTCCGGGCCCCGGATTGTATGTGTTCGCCGCAACACTGCGGCCGAGCGAAGCCAGCGTTTTCCCACTCCACGCCGAAAGAGACACCATGCTGCCGGCGACGCCGAGCCGACGCATCATTCTAAAACTCGCGTTGGCGGTGGCGCTCCTAACGCTGGCCGCCGCCGCGCGCCTGCCCTTTATCGGCAATATTTTGGCCGGCGAGGAAGGCTATTTTGCCGCGCTGGTGCTCAACGGCACGCCGACGTCCGCGCTCGACGATAGACACCTGCCGCGCGAGATCGCAGGCTTTATCGACGGCAAGCCCGTTCTGCAGACCTTTCATCGCACGGTGATGCCTTACGTGATCATGGAAACGATCGGGCGGGCGGTTGCGGTCCGAAACGCTTTGGGACGTTTGCCCACCGCGAGCCTCAGTATCGCGGCGCGGTGGCCTTTTGCCTTCATGTTCCTTTTAGGAAACCTCGGCCTCATAGCGCTGACCGTCGAGGCCGCAAGCGTCGCCGGCGAAAATCCGTCCGCCGCTGACACCCTGGCGCCACTCGGCGTGGCGGTGTGGGCACTGACCAGCCCACTCGCCGTCGGCGCTTCCATTCAGCCGCAGGTCGACGGCAGCGTCGGCGTGCTGCTGCTTGGAACCGCTGCCACCCTCCTGGCCCTGGGCGACTTCAGGCACCCGGCCGGGCGCTGGCGCTTTCTCCTAGCCGGCCTCATTGCCGGATTGGGTAAACACGAGTGGACGCTCGCATTCGCGGCCGCCGCGCTCGCCAGTTCGGTCATATGTCTGATCGACACCCCCAGCCGTCGCCGCAACGCAGCGGCCTTCGCGGTATTCTTGATCGGCTTGGCGCTCGCCGTCGCCCTCTCCTACGCGATCTCGCCCGGCGACTATCGCGCCGGCTTCAACGTGATGGCCAACATATTCGAACGGACCGGCGGAGAGTTGTGGGCGCTGCAACCAACACAATGGCCATTCACAGCGCCGGTCGTTACGCTTGCTCTCATCGATGGCGTCTTCATCGCGGCGATAGCGCGCCCGCTCGTGCGCACCGCGCCCGGCCTGCTGCTGGCTTATCTGGGCGCAGCCGCCATCGTCATCGGCTACGCGGCGAGCGGTTGGCGCGGCGACAATTTCCCACGCTATTTCGCGCCACCCCTTGTGATTTTTTCACTTGTCTTCGTGGGGCTGTGGCTGCGTTTTCGAAACGTCATTGTTCCCGCTGTAAGCTGGACGATTGTGGCAGGCAGCCTGGTCGGACTCGGGGCCAACTATCAATTTCTGGCGGCAAGTCACGCCAGCCAAGTCTCACTTGGCGATTTGCGCGGCGCGGCGCTGGCGCAGATCGAGCAGAATTATGCCGCCGCAGCCAAGCTCGGGCACGATACGAATGGCGTCGTATTCACCGTGACGACAACCTGGATCTATCATCAAGGCATAAACTTCATCAGTGCCGGCCTCGGAAGGGACGGTGCCGCAGAGTACATCGCCGCGCATTTTCCGGCGTTCAAGGACCGCCTCGTGTTCCCGCCGCAATAGATTTCCGAAAATTGTGTGACAGCATTCGGACCGACCGTGACAACGAGACCATGCCGCCGATCTTTTTCCGCAGCAACAAGCCGATTAAGGTCGTGTGATGCTAGGTGCGGACCCACCGCTTTATCTTAAAATTCTGTTGGCCGCAGCGCTGCTCATCGTCATTGCGGTAGCGCGGCTGCCGTTTATCGGCAACGTCCTGGCCGGCGAGGAAGGCGATTTTGCCGCGCTGGTTTTGGATGACGTTCCGACGTCCGTCGTCAGCGACACTCATCTGCCCCGCGATCAGATCGGGTTTATCGACGGCAAGCCGGTCCTGACCTCGTTCCACCGCACGATCATGCCCTACATCATCCTGGAACGGCTTGGCCGTGCGTTCGCCGTCCATCATGTGTTGGGTCGTTTGCCGGCGGAGCAGCTTACCGTCGCGGCTCGCCTGCCGTTCGCTATCATCTTCCTGCTCGGCAGCGCCGGCCTGATTGCGCTCGCCGTCCGGGCCGCCAGTTCGACAAGTCAACGACCCGCCCTGGCCGCAGCCATCGCGCCGCTCGGCGTGACCCTGTGGTCGCTGACCACGCCGTTAGCCGTTGGAGCATCCATCGAGCCGCAAGTCGATGGCAGTGTGGGTATCTTGTTGCTTGGAACAGCCGCAAGCTTGTTGGTCACGGGTGACATCGAGCACCGCATGACACGCTGGCGCTTTCTTGTCGCCGGTCTGTTGGCCGGACTGGGCAAGCATGAGTGGGCACTAGCTTTCACGGCCGCCACCCTCGGCGCATTCCTGGTCGCTTTGTTGTTCTCATCGAAACGACGCCAGACTACATTGGCGTTCGCGGTCTTCTTCATCGGTTTGGCAGTGGCGGTCGCCTTGTCCTACGCGGTTTCGCCCGCGGACTACCGCAATGGCTTCGGCGTCATGGAGAGTTTCTACTCGCGAACCGGTGGCCACCTCTGGGCGCTCGAACCGCCGCAACTGCCATTCACAATGCCGGTCGTGGTGCTTGTTGCTGTCGACGGACTGTTTCTGACGGTGTTTCTGCGCAGGCTGCTGCGCACCACCCCCGGGCTGCTGCTGGCGTATATGGGCGCCGCCGCGATTACGATCGGCTACATCGTGAGCGGCTGGCCCGGCGACTTCTTTCCGCGTTATTTCACGCCGCCGCTGATCGTTTCGGCGATCGTCTTCGTTGCGCTGTGGCTGCGCTTCAAGGACAGCATTGCTCCTGCGGTCGGCTGGACTCTTGTGGCCGGTGCCGTGGTCGGCCTCGGCGCCAATTCTATTTTCTTGGCACGAAGCTACAACAACAGGGTTGCGCTGACGAGCTTTCGCGGCACGCCGCTGGTCAATCTCGAGCGCAACGCCGCCGCCGCCGCAAAGCTGGGGCGCGACAGCCAGGATGTCGTGTTCACCTTCACCCCGACATGGATCTACTATCAGGGAATAAATTACATCAGCGCCGGTCTGCAAAAATCTGAGGCCGAGGAACACATCGCGACCTCATATCCTGCATACAAAGGGCACATCGCGTATCCGCCCGATCGGCTGCTGTACCCGCTTCCGCCTCAATAACGGCTCCGGGCCGCCTCGGGCGGCCTCCCTTCCCTCGCGTTCGTTTGGTCCCCATATGTCGGACCCAATGAACATGATCCCATTAAGCCACGACTTCCGCGGCGACCGCGCGACCGCCGCGGTCGCGCACCCTCACCTTCCTGACGACGACCAGGCGCTGCTCGATGCCTATTCGCGCGCCGTCATCGACGTGGTGGATTGCGTCGGACCGGCCGTGGTGGCGCTCGCCGTTCGCGGCGGGCAAGCCAACGACCGGCAACCCAGCGGCCGGAATGGTCGCGAACGCGGCGGCGCCGGCTCGGGTGTCATCGTTGCCCCGGACGGCCTGATCCTCACCAACAGCCACGTCGCCAGCGCCGCCGGCGATAGCGCGGCGCGCATCGATGTGACCACCCCCGACGGCCAGGATTTGCGCGCCCGCCTGGTAGGCGACGATCCGGATACCGATCTGGCGCTGCTGCGCGTCGACGAGGCGGTGACACTGCCGCCGGCGCAGCTTGGCGACTCCAAGCGGCTCAAGCGCGGCCAGCTCGTGATCGCCATCGGCAATCCGCTCGGCTTTGAATCCACAGTGACGACCGGCGTAGTGTCCGCGCTCGGGCGTTCCCTGCGTTCGCGCAACGGCCGCATGATCGACGACGTGATCCAGACCGATGCGGCGCTCAATCCCGGCAATTCCGGCGGACCGCTCGTGTCGTCGCACGGCGAAGTGATCGGCATCAATACCGCGGTCATCATGGGTGCGCAGGGCATCTGCTTTGCGGTCGCCGCCAGTACGGCGAATTTCGTGCTCGGCGAACTGGTGCGCCACGGTCACGTGCGCCGCGCTTTCATCGGCATCGCCGCGCAGCAGATCGTCCTACCGCCGCGACTGCGCTGCGCCGCGGGGCTTGATCAGGAGCGCGCGGTGGTGGCCGGCACGGTCGAGCCGGACGGCGCGGCCGCGCGCGCTGGATTGCGTGGCGGCGACATTATCGTGGCGCTCGATGGCGAGACGATCACCGGCGCCGACGATCTGGTGCGCGCGCTGACCGGCGATAAGATCGGCCGCCGCGCCGCACTCGACGTGCTCCGCGGCGCCGAGCGGCTGACGCTCGCGCTCACGCCGGCGGAGCGCAGGCGCGCTGCCTGACAGGAATTGGGCGATGGCGCGTGTCTTCATCACCGGTTCGTCCGATGGCCTCGGCTTGATGGCCGGCAAGCTTCTTGTGCAAGGGGGCCATCGGGTGACGTTACACGCGCGCGACGAGGCGCGCGCCGCGGACGCACGCCGCGCCCTGCCGCAAGCCGATGCTGTCGTGGTCGGCGACGTGGCGAGCATTGCGGCAACGCGAAGTGTAGCCGATCAGGTCAACGCGCTGGGGCGGCACGACGCCGTGATCCATAACGTCGGCGTCGGCTCGCGCGCGCCCCGCGTTGAGACGGCCGATGGGCTGTCACGCATGTTTGCGGTCAACGTGCTGGCGCCATATCTCCTCACGGCGCTGATGATACGGCCCGATCGGCTCGTCTACGTCGGCTCCGGCATGCACAACAGTGGCGATGCACACCTCGACGACGCGCAATGGGTGAGGCGGCGCTGGAACGGTTCGCAGGCCTACGCGGACAGCAAGCTGTTCGACGCGATGCTGGCATTCGCGGTGGCGCGGCTTTGGCCGGCGGTAAAGTCGAACGCGATCACACCGGGCTGGGTGGCAACCAAGATGGGCGGCGCCGGCGCACCCGATAATCTTGGGCTCGGCGCCGTCACCCAATCATGGCTCGCCGTGAGCGACGATGCCGGGGCGCTGGTCAGCGGCCGTTACTTCTATCACCAGAAACCTGAGCGCGCGCATCACGCCGCCGGCAGCAGAGAGTTGCAGGAGCGGCTGCTCGATTACTGCGCCAAGTTAACCGGCGTCGCGCTGGCTGGCGCATGAAGCTAAGCGTTCGCGAGCGCCGGGATGCGCATCGGGCTGCGCAACGCCGCCGCGGCGCCGAGCAGGATTCCGGTCCCCGCCACCGCGGACGGCAGCGCGAGCGTCGAGAGGCCGGTGAGTCCTTGCCCGATGGTGCAGCCGTATGCCATGGCGCCGCCCGAGCCCATCAGTGCCGCGCCGCCGATCGAGCGCAGCATGTGCCGGGCCGAGGTGTAGCCCTCGATCGCAAAGCGCCGCGTGACCAGCGCCGTAACGAAGCTGCCAACGAGCACGCCCGCGACGACGACCACGCCGAAGCTCAATGTCGACCCGGTAGAGAACATTACATATTGCAAGCTTTCGGCGCTCGGCGCCACGAAGGTTAGCGATCCGACCGGCGCCGGATTGAACGGGTCGGCGCCGAGATAGCCAGTGGCGAACCACCCGGCCGGGATGAGAAGCCCGATCACGACGCTCGCCGCGACCAACCCATAGGCCTTGCGGAATGGCGCGTGCGTCAGGGCAAATGCCAGGAGCGCGCCGCTCACCGCAGCCGCCGCAACGAGCCGAGCCAGTGCGGCATCGAGACCGTGCGCGGCCATGATGTCCGGCAGCGCGACGCTCTTGAGCGTGATTTCCGACCAGCGCAGAAAGGCAAGACGCAGCGGCGCCGCCAGGCCCTTCAGCGTCATTTGCGCGGTCACCCCGACGACGACGACCACGACCAATGAGCGCAGATTGCCGCGGCCCAGCAGGATCAGCGCCCGCGACACGCAGGCATTCGCCGCCACCATGCCGTAGCCGAACAATAAACCGCCAAACAGGATAAGCGCGGCGGAGAATGACGGCTGTAGATAAATCGACTGGCCGAGATCGACGAGGCCCGCCCCCACCAGCGCTTGCGTGCCGGCGATCGCTATCGCCAGCGCCAGCGCGAAGCTGCGGATCAGCCGGCCGTCGCCCTCCTGCCACCAGTTCCGCAAGCCGCTGGTGAGACAGAAGCCGCTGAGAAGACCGGCAATGCCAAAGACGACGCCGATCAGCGATGCAGCATAGAGAACAATGTTGGGAACGGCCGCCACGAAGCTACCTCAGAACCCCCGCAACTGCGGGGTGGGTACGTGAATTGGCCCATCTGCACCAACCATTCAATGGCCGGCGTGCCGCTCCCGGATATAAAAATGCCATGCTGCAGACGATCATGGCTGAGACTAAAACATGCTAATCCGGCCGCGCCGGATGAAACAGCTTTCTTTAATGATGCACGCACGGCCAACAGTCTGCAGCAAACGCCGGTTCGGTTGGCGAAGTGACCGCGACGGTCTGCACGGAGGCGATAGCGCGGAACAAAATTGACGGATCTTGGACCGGACGCCGAGGCTTGCCGTCAATGACACCCGCAACGCGGGATGAACACGACGTACCAGCGATAATGATAATGGAAGTAGTGATACCGCGAATAGCGGCTGGCCGGGTATCGCCATCGTGGCGCGGCGGCAACCCGCCAACGGCGATGGCGGACTACCGTTCGGGGCGGCGGCTTCCGGTAGAGCGTGGCGTGCCGAGGCATCGTTCGTGCGGACGCCATGCCCGGCGCTCCGCCAGACGCCGGCGGCGGCTCGACGACCTGCTCGGGCTGTCGCGGTTTCTTGACTTCGGGTGGCGGCCGCACGGCAGCGGGCGGATGCTTCGCGACCTGCTTCGCTTCAGGTGCCGGGGCAGCCGGCACACTGCGTCTGACCTCGCTTGGCGCCGGCGCAACCCGGCTGAAGATGCCCGTCAGGCACTGCGACTCGGGTTTCCCTTGCGTGAGGTCCCACTTCATGGATTGCGATGTGGGCAGCGTCACGGAGTACGAGCAGGTAAAATTGCGGCCGTCGATCTTGATGGCCGGCCGGTTCTTCTCGGGCAGCGTAATCCGCGCCTCGCCGGTGGTGGAAAACCACACCTCCCAACCGACCGTGCCCTGCTCGATCCTGACGTTGACGCCCGACTTGGCGTTTTTCCAGGTCCCGCCGAGTTGATCGAGGCTGATGGCAGGGCTGGCATCCTTGCCGGTGGTATCCTTGGCCGGGCTGTCGTTCGGCGCCGCATGAACAGCCGCAACGCCGAACAGCGCCATCGCGGCAATGAGAATGCAACGGCCGATATATGAATGCTCAAGCATGCTCACCACCTCCGAGCCTGCTTACCGGCAAAACCTTAATTGTCAGCAAATGTTAGCCATACGACACACGCGCGGCACATTGTGCTTGTGTCGCGACGCAACATGGCCGAGATCCAGATCGAATTTCCTGTGGAATACGCTTATTTTGAACACATAGTTCTACGAAACAAATTCGAGGTGCGACCTTTAATTCTACGGTCGAGCCAGGGGGAGGCTTCGCGATGAAACGGGTCTCGACCGTCGAGCTCATCCGCAATTTCGGCGCCCACAGCGACGCAGCGCTTGCGACGCCCATCATCATAACCAAGAACGGCCGCGATCGTCTCGTGCTGATCAGTATCGAGCAGTACGACATGTTGCAGCACGCCTACGATGCCTTTGAAGATACCCGCAGCAAAGGGCCGCCGGAACGCGCGAAGCCCGCGCGGATAAATGCCGGCACGCGTCGCAAAAGCTGATGGTGCTGATACGTCGCGCAAATTCGCCGGCGGGTGCAGCAAACAAATTCGCAGCGACCGATTGTACTACCGCCCGACGAAACGCCGCGGTTCATCGCGCACCGTCGATTCTGTGCTTAAGCCGGCACTTCCCCTCTGAGCATCAAGCGGTAAAGTAGGCGGCGCTCGTTCATGTCGTAATCCGGGTTGGCTTGGTGCATGAGGCTGCGATTGTCCCAAAGTACCCAGTCGCCGTGCCGCCATTTGTGCCGGTATTCGTATTTCTTCTGCGTTGCGTGCGTCATCAATTCATCGATCAGCTTGAGCGCATCGGCGTCTTCCATGCCGAGAATCGATTCCATGCGCACCGGGTTAAGGAACAGCGCCTTGCGGCCGTTATCCGGATGGGTGCGCACCAGCGGATGCACGCCAGGCGGCGGCAATTTCTTAGCGCTATCCTCGCTGAGATAACCGAGCGGCCGCGGACTGTATTTGCTCAGGTAGGCGTGCACGGCCTTGAGGTCATCGATCTTGCGCTTCATCGCTTCCGGCAGATCGTCATAAGCGTCGTGCATGTTGACGTATTGGGTGTCGCCGCCGCTCGACGGCAGATCGACCGCAAACAGCGTCGTCGCCTTGGGCGGCTGCGGATGATTGGAATGGTCGGTGTGGAACGTCTCGCCGGGAATGATGCGCCGTCCGTTGACGAATTCATCGTTCGACACATAGGACACGTCAGGAAAGCCGGGAACGTGGTGTTCCTTCTTGTCGTGCGGCTGCAATTCGCCGAAGACCTGAACGGCGACCTTGAAATCATCCGGTGAAAATTCCTGGTCGCGCATCACCAGCACGTGATGCTCGACGAAGGCATCGTTGAGGGCGGCGCGGGCATCGGCATCGATCGGCGTGCGGAAATCGAGGCCCGTCACCTCAGCGCCGGTGTGATCGGTCAGCGGCGAAATGGAAAACGAGGACATCCGTTCCCTCCACGCTCTATGGGTCTAAATCGCGGCTTCCGTCTGTGAGTCGAAGAAATGCAGCCTGTCGGGATTGAGTGCGAGCCGCAACTGCTCGCGCACTTTGGCCCGTACGGTTGGCTCGACCGCCGCTACCATCGAGCCGCCACCGACTTTGACGTCGAGCAGAATTTGCGAGCCGAGCCGCTCGATCACTTCGACCACCGCATCGAGAGCCAGGCCGTTCGGGGCTTCGCTGGACGCCACCCGCAAATCCTCCGGCCGAACGCCGAGCGTCACGTCGCGCCCGGTGCAACCCTTAAGCCGCACCGCGACCGCGGGTGGCAGCTTGAGACAGATGCCGTCACCCACCGCGTGGAGCGCGCCGCCCTCGTCGGCGACGCGGACCGAGGCAAAGTTCATCCCCGGCGAGCCGATAAAACCGGCGACGAAGCGGTTGGCCGGTTCGTTGTAGAGGTCGAGCGGCTCACCGACTTGCTGCACCAACCCGTCGCGCATCACCACGACGCGGTCGCCAAGCGTCATTGCCTCGACCTGATCGTGCGTCACGTAGATCGCCGTGGTTCCGAGCCGGTCATGGAGCTTTTTCAATTCGACCCGCATTTGCACGCGCAGCGTGGCGTCGAGATTGGACAACGGCTCGTCGAACAGAAATACCTGCGGATTGCGCACGATGGCGCGGCCGAGCGCAACGCGCTGGCGCTGGCCCCCGGACAATTGGCGTGGCTTGCGCTGCAACAGGTTCTGGATGCCGAGAATGTCGGCCGCGTCGCGCACCCGCCGCTCGATTTCGGGGCGGGCAAACTTGCGCATCTTCAAGCCGAACGCCATGTTGTCATGCACGCTCATGTGCGGATAGAGCGCGTAGTTCTGAAACACCATGGCGATGTCGCGATCCATCGGCGGCAGGGTGTTGACCACAGTCTCACCGATCAGGATGTCGCCCGAGGTTATGGATTCAAGACCGGCGACCATGCGCAACGTCGTAGTCTTGCCGCAGCCCGAAGGACCGACCAGCACAACGAACTCGCGATCGCGGATTTCCAAGTTCACACCTTTGACGGCGTGGACTTCGTCGTACTTTTTGTTGAGATTGCGGATCAGGACACGTGCCATCGATTCAGCCCTTGACCGACCCAGTCAGGCCCGCAACGTAATGCTCGACGAAGAACGAGTAGATGACTGCGATAGGAATGGAACCGAGCAGCGCTCCCGCCATCAGCTGACCCCAATAGAATACGTCGCCGCGCACCAGTTCCGAAGTAACACCGACCGACACTGTTTTCTGCTCCGCCGAGGATAGAAACACCAGCGCATAGATGTATTCGTTCCAAGACAGCGTGAAAGCGAAGATTCCAGCCGAGAGGATGCCCGGCACCGCAATCGGCATGATAATGTAGAGCATCGCCTTCCAGCGTGTGGCGCCGTCGATGCGCGCGCATTCCTCAAGCTCGCGCGGAATTGCCTTGAAATACCCCATCAACAGCCAGGTGCAAAACGGAATGAGGAACGTCGGATAGGTCAGGATCAGCGCCCAGGGCGTATCGCCGAGCTGAAACTTGCGAATGATGTCGGCGAGCGGAATGAACAGAAGCGTTTGTGGCACGAGATAGGTGATGAAAATGCCGGCGCCCAGCGCGCCGGCAAAACGGAACTTCAGGCGCGACAGCGCGTAACCGGCAAGGACTCCGCAGAACAGCGAGATCAGCGTCGAGGCGCAGGCAATGAACAGCGTATTGATCATCCATCTGACAAACAGTGTGCCGGTCAGCAGATCGGTAATATGCTCAAGCGTCGGATGCGCGGTCCAGAACGGCGTGTAGTTCGGCGCCATCCATGGTCGGTACAGTTCGCGATCCGGCCGCACCGAAGTGACCAGCATCCAGTAGAATGGAAACAGCAGCCAGAAAATGAAGCTGCCGAGCGGCATGTAGAAGAATACCCAGCGCCGCCATTTCGCGCCTTCGATCATGGCTCAATGCACCTCGACCCGCCGGATATAGAGGAGTTGCACCACGACGACGATGAGCAGGAACGGGAACATGGCGAGTGAAATTGCTGCGCCCTGGCTTAACAGCCCGGTGCCGACGCCAATCTGATAGGCATAAGTGGCGAACAGCTGCGTGGCGTTCGCCGGACCACCGCCGGTGAGCACGTAGACGAGTTGGAAGTCGGCGAATGTCTGAATGATCGAAAACAGCATCACCACCATGGTGACCGGCAAAAGCAGCGGCCAAGTCACATGCCAGAAGCGCTGCCACGCCCGCGCGCCGTCGATTGCTGCGGCCTCCTGCAGTTCCGGATTGATGGTCTGCAGCCCGGCAAGCAGGCTGATGGCGAAGAAAGGTACGCCGCGCCACACGTTGACGATAATCACGGAGAGCAGCGCCAAGCCCGGATCGCCCAGCCAATTGATCCGCGCGTGGATGACGCCGAGGTGGAACAGCGTCCAGTTGATGACGCTGAAGGTCGGATCGAACATCCACTTCCAGGCAAAGGTCGAGAGCACCGTCGGAATAATGAAGGGCAAAAGAATAAAAGCGCGAGTGAAGGCTTTGCCGCGGAAATTGCGGTTGATGAGAAGTGCGAGCCAGAGTCCGAGCCCGAGCTTAAACACGGTGGCAACCGCCGTGTAGACGAACGTATTCCACACCGCGACGCGGAAGATGCTGTCGTTCCACAGCGCCACGAAATTCGCCAAGCCGACGAAGTGGCCGGGCACCCCTACCCTGGCGTCGATCACCGACAGCCAAACACCCTCGGCGAACGGATAGGCGATGAACAGGCCGAGTAAAACAGCGGTCGGTGCCAGCAGCGCGGCCGCAAGCCAGCGTTCGTCTTCAAGGAGCCGCGTCGCCACGCCGCGCCGCCGAACGCCGGCGAAAGCGTTTTGGCTGACGAGATCACTTACCGCCATCACCGGATCCCCTGCGGCTCGGCATCGCCCTGTCGGACCGTCCGATTGGAGCGGGCCGCGGAGCACCACGTCTCTAGTCGCGGCACGTCAGGTGTAGATTTTCGTGATCTCGTCTGTGGCCCATTTCGCCGCATCTTCCGCCGCCATGCCTTGGACGGCTTTGGCGTACATGTCGATGACGATGTACTTGCTCAACGCCTCGGCCGCTTTGCGGTCCGCGGGACCGGCGTAACCCGGGAACTGCGCGCCGCGGGCGACGGTGCGGAACGGCCCCATCACCGGATCCTTGTTCCAGATGGGATCGTTCTCCCACGCCGTGGTGGCGCCGACCGAATAGCCGGCCTGGGAATCGAACCATTCCTGATAGACAGGCTTGGAATGGACCCAGGCAAGGAATTTCCTGGCGGCGTCCTGCTGTTTGCAATAGCGCATCAGCATGTTGGTGTGCGGCAGCTGATACGAGAATTTTCCAGCCGGCCCCTTCGGCAAGGCGCTATGCAGAATGTCCTTGTACAGCGGCTGGCCCTTTTCATCCTGGTATTTGTCGGGGTCGCGCTTGGCCACGAGATAGATGGAAGCACCGTTCTGCGTCGAAGAGATCGTCCCGGCGAGGAAGGCGCGGTTATTGCTCGAGTCGTCCCAGGCCAAGCCGCCTTCGTCGCAACAATCCTTCCAGAAGGCGACGCCGAATTTGACCGACTCGATGGTTGCCTTGCTGTTGAGAACGACTTTTCCGCTCTTGTCGACCTCCATGCCGCCATACGCCCAGAGCAGCGGATACCAAAAGCTCGGCGGATCGCCGAAACTGTGGCCTAATGCCTGCCCGATCGGCTGGCCTTTGGCCTTAAGCTTTTTGCCGAGGTCGCGGTACGCGTCCCAGGTTTCCGGAAACTTGTTGTAACCGACCGCTTCGAACCACGATTTGCGGTAAGCGCTCTCGTTGCCGACGATGCACCACGGCACGCCCAGCCATCGCTTGCCGTTATTCGCGACGGCGGTCGATTCGTCATAAAAACCGCCCTGATCCTTGCCGACTTTCTCGGTGATATCGCTCACATCGACAGTGCTCTCGGCGTAAAGCTGAGGCCAATTGTTCAGGGCGCAGATGACGTCGGGGCCGGCACCAGACTGAATCGAAGCGGTGGTGCGCGCCTGGATATCGTTGCCGTTGATCATCTCGATATTGAGCGTGATGCCCAGATCCTTGGCGCATTGCGGGGCGATCTTGTCGCGCAAAAGCGCGTCCGACTGAGGAATGAAATCGTTCCAGCGCAGCCAGTGCAGCGTCGTTCCTTGCGCAAAAGCTGGCGCCCTGCCGGACGTCAGAACAGCCGCAATTCCGCCGCTGCTTGCAGCCAGCGTTCCAGCGCCCGAGATTTTTAGAAATTTTCGCCGACCAATGCGTGGCATGGTAGTTCCTCCCTGGCATCAGTTCCGTCATTGCGGATTTTTTTATAGTCCAGAGGCTACGACCGCGGCTTGCCCCTGTCCATGGGGGCAAGCCGGCACCCGTCCTGGGACTGCGCTTCAACGGCCCCCGACCTCAAATCGAAATCTGGCGACCGATCTCGACCACCTGCCGGCTCGGCAAGCGGAAATAGTCGGTCACGTGCGAGGCGTTCCGCACCATCGCGGCAAACAACTCTTCCTGCCAGACCGGCAGCACTGCGCCTTGTTCGCGATGCACGATGTATTCGTGACCGACATAATAGGTGACGTCGTCGAGCTCCGCCTTGCAGCCTTGCTGCCTAGATTGTTGCAAGAGCCGCGGAACATCCGGATGCTCGACAAAGCCGAAACGCGCGGTAAGGCGCCAGAAATTCTCGCCTTCCTGCGTCACCGCCAGGCGTTCGGCGGCCCGCACCCGCGGGCGCGATTCAGTGATAATGGTGAGCACCAAGACGCGCTCGTGCAGCGCCCGATTATGTCGCACGTGCCAGATCATCACCGGCGGAACGCCGCTCGTCGTGCGGGTGAGGAACACCGCGGTTCCCGGCACGCGCGGCACGCCGCGCACTTTCAGATCGGCGAGAAACTCGGCCACCAAAACCGCCTTTTGCGCCAGACGCTGCGCCACCGCCACGGTGCCGCGGTGCCAGATCAGCATGATGCCGTAGACGACGCCTGCAAGCAGCAGCGGCACATAACCGCCGTCGGCTATCTTCATCGAATTTGCCGCAAAGAATCCCGCATCGACGATCGCGAACAAACCAGCCAAAGCCGCACTGGACCACAGACTCCATCGCCAAATCTCACGCATGGCGATGAACAGCAGGCACGACGTCATCAGCATGGTGGCCGATACGGCGATGCCATAGGCGGCGGCGAGATTATCCGACTTTTTGAACAACACGGTCAGCGCAATGGTGACGAGCATCAGGGACCAGTTGACAACCCCGACATAGATTTGACCGTAGCCCTGCTCGGATGTCTGCTTGATAGTGAGCCGCGGCAGCCAGCCGAGCTGGATGGCCTGCCGCGTCATCGAATAGGCGCCGGTGATGATCGATTGGCTGGCGATGATGGTAGCGGCGGTTGCCAGACAGACCAGCGGGATGAGCAGCGGCTCGGGACAGAGCCGGTAGAAGATGTTGTTGGCGATCGGCTCGCCGCGCAGCGCGATGGCGCACTGCCCCGCGTAGTTCAGGATGAGGCTCGGAAATACGATCCACGACCAAGCCATGCGGATCGGGCGTTTGCCGAAATGTCCCATGTCGGCATAGAGAGCCTCGGCGCCGGTGACGCAGAGGAAAATGCCGCCGAGGACAAGAAAGCCGCGAAAGCCCCCATCGGTGAGCAGGCGCAGGGCGTAATAAGGGTTGAGCGCGTAGAGCACATGCGGGTCTTGGGCGATACCCCACAGCCCGAGCGCGCCGATCGACACGAACCAGACCGCCATGACCGGCCCGAATGCGGCACCGATGCGCGCGGTGCCGAACGGTTGGACAATGAATAACAGCGCCAGGATAGCGACCGAGGCTGGCACCACATAGGGCTGAAACGACGGCGCCGCGATGTTGAGGCCTTCGAGTGCCGAAAGCACGGAGATCGCCGGCGTGATCGCCCCGTCGCCATAGATCAGCGCGGCGCCCAAGAGCCCGACCGCGATGATTGCCGGCCGATGCACGCGTTTGACGCCGAGCAGCGACATCAGCGCGAGGATGCCGCCCTCGCCGTCGTTGTCGATGCTCATGGCGACCAGAACGTATTTGATCGAGGTAATAAGAGTGAGCGTCCAGAACACCAGCGACAGCATGCCGAGGATGCGCTCCGGCGTCGCCTCGCCATGCAGAAATTCGAACGCGGTCTTGAGTGTGTAAAGCGGACTGGTGCCGATATCGCCGAACACGATCCCAAGTGCGCCAAGACCGCTCAGCGCCAAGGCAGCGCCGCGCGCTGGCGCGCCCGTGCCGTTCGATTCACCGGACGATGCGGTCATAAAGACTCGTGCAGATTTGAGGAACTTACCGCGTTACCGTTCTGTGTTGCCCGTCCGGCAGCGAGCAAACATGAAGAAGCGGGTATGAGGCCGTGATGACACGGACAAGCCCAAACCTCAACAGAAGAGAACTTACTAAACCAATATGGCGTTCCCAACTCTGACACAGGTCAACGCCTCAGCGCGCGCGCGGCCTCGACGATCTGGTGCGGAGCGATCGGGGTTTCGTTGAACTCAACCTTGAGCGGGCGGAGCGCGTCGGCCACAGCGTTGGCGATGGCGGCAGGCGGCGCGATCGGCCCGCCCTCGCCGACGCCTTTGACGCCGAAGGGATTACGCGGCGACGGCGAATGCTGGTGCGCAAGCTGCAGGCGCGGCATCTCGCCCGCTGTCGGCAGCATATATTCCGCCAATGTCGTGGTCAGCGGCTGGCCCGTAGCATCGTAGTGAATGTGTTCGAATAAAGCGCCGCCGATGCCCTGGACGGCCCCCCCGACCACTTGGCCCTCGACTAGCATCGGATTGACCACTACGCCGCAATCGTGGGTGATGGCGTAATTCTCGATGCGCACGTGTCCGGTTTCGGCATCGACTTCCACCACGGCGGCATGCACCGCATACGACCAGGTGACAGTCGGCGGCTCGAAGTAATATGTCTCCTCGAGGCCGGCATCGAGCCCGGCAGGGCGGCCATGATCCCAGCCCGGCCGCGCCGCCTGCGCCACCTTGGCAAGCGTAACGTCCACGCCGGGAACACCGACAATGCCGACGCGGCCGTTGCGCAATTCGAGGTCGGCGGGGCCACATTCCAACAGATTGGCCGCAATGGCGAACACCTTGGTGCGCAACTTCTCGCTGGCGCCGTGAATCGCCGCCGACAGCGTCACCGTGGTGCGGCTCGCGATGGTGCCGAAGCCGATGGCGATGCCGGCGGTGTCGGCGAGTGAAATCACCACGTCGTCGGGATGAACGTTCCAAGCATCAGCGACCACCTGAGCAAAGATCGTCTCCATGCCCTGCCCTTGCGGACAGGCGCCGGAGGTAACGTAGATCTTGCCTGAGGATTCGATGCGAACGAGCGCGCTTTCGAACGGTCCGACACCGGTGCCCTCGACATAGCAGCCGAGTCCGAGGCCGAGCAGGCGGCCGTCGTCGCGCGCCGCGCGCTGCCGTTCGCGAAACGCCGACAGCCCGCCAACCGCCTCCAGAGCTTTCTCCAAAGCCGCCGGGTAGTCGCCGCCGTCATAGACGATGGGTTCGCCGTCGCGATACGGCATACCGATGGCGTACGGCATTTCGTCGTCGCGGATCATGTTGCGCAGCCGCACCTCCGCGGGTTCGAGACCGAGCTCGCCGGCGACGATATCCACGATGCGCTCCATGGCGAAGGCCGCTTCGGGCCGGCCCGCGCCGCGATAAGGCGCATTTGGCGTTTTGTTGGTGGCGGCGATGCGGGCCTCGATCGCCATCGCGCCGATCTTGTATGGGCCGGGCAGATGCGCCGCGGTGTTGTAGACGACGCCGGCGCCAATCGGGTTCCAGGCGCCGCCGTCGACCGCGAAACTGTCGCGCAGCGCCAGGATGCGGCCCTCATCGTCGAAGCCAATTTCCACGTCGTGAATCTGATCGCGCGAATGGCAGGAGCAGATCAGATGCTCGCGGCGATCCTCGATCCACTGCACCGGGCGTCCGAGCCGGCGCGCCAGGAACGGGATCAGCAAGTCTTCCGGGTAGACGTGACCCTTGACGCCGAAGCCGCCGCCGACATCGAGCGCGACGCAGCGGATGCGTGCCTCTGGCAATTGCAGCACCGCAGCCGCCTCGCGCCGCACCCAATGCACGACCTGAGTCGACGACCAGATCGTCAATGTATCGGTGCGCGAATCATGCAGGCCAACCACGCCGCGGCATTCCATCGGCATTGCCGCATAACGGTGATGATGAAAGCGGCGGTTGAGGCGGTGCGGCGCGCGCGCCATGGCGCGCTCAATATCGCCCTTGGCGACAGTGAAGGAACCAATCAGGTTGGTGCCGAAACGATCGTGCACAATCGGCGAACCCGCACCTAGCGACGCGTCTAGATCAAGCACAGCCGGCAGCGGATCGAGGTCGAGCTCGACAAGTTGCGCCGCGTCCTCGGCCGCATAGCGGGTCTCGGCGACGATCACCGCCACGGCCTCGCCGACGTGGCGGACCTTGTCGTGTGCAAGCAGCGGCTGCTGAGGGTTGATGAATTTGTGCTGAACCTGCGTGGTCCATTTGCTTGGCAGTGCGAGTTGCGTGTCGGACACCGGCGGCAGCAACTGTGCCAGTTCCGGGCCGCTCAGCGCGGCGATCACGCCCGGCGCGGCGGCGGCGCGCGTGAGATCGACCGCCACGATGCGAGCGTGGGCGAGCGGGCTACGCACGAATACCGCGTGCAGCATGCGCGGTAGTTCGAAATCGGCAATGAACTGGCCGCGGCCGGTGAGCAGGCGCCTATCCTCGCGCCGCGGCAGCGAGCGGCCGATGAAAGCGGTCGTTGCGATATCGTTCATGCTCGTTCAGACATTTTGCAGGAGCGCCTTCTTCAGTCCGGCCGTCGGCTTGAGAAAGAACACCAGCATGGTGCAGCCGTTCGGCGCCGTCGGTGCATGGCGGCTGCCCTTGGCGCGAATGACGAAATTGCCGGCGGTGCATTCGCCCTCGGCATCGACCAGCGAGCCTTCCAGCACGAAGGTCTGTTCCAAATCTTCGTGCACGTGCACCGGGATGCCGGCGCCGGGTTCAAGCTTCGACAGAATGGTCAGCATGCCGGAAGACGGGTCGTGATAGATCACCTTCATCCTGTTGCCCGGGCCGGTCTCGATCCACGGCACCTCATCGGTGTCGATGAAACGCGACGCGAGCGCGCCAAGTGCTTGGACGCCTGCCCTTTGCACATCCGTCATGGCATCCTCCTGTTAGTTTGTTCAGAACGGCAACGCCGCCTCAATTCATTCGCAACTCGGTAATGTGACGCGGATCGGGCTTGAGTTCGCCCCTCTCGACGCGCTTGACGATATCGACCAGCACGGCGTTGGCCCGGCACGCCATGCCGACCTTCTCGCCCTCGCGGACCACAAACCCGTTCAAAAACTCGATCTCGGTGCGCCGGCCTTTCTGCATGTCCTGGCCCATCGACGGGCGCTGCTCGGCCGCGGTGTGTTTTGAGTCCTTCAAGCGCTGCTCATCGCAGGTCCGCTTCGCCGCCTCGTCGCCCTCCCCGGCGCGCGCGATGGTTTCGGGCGGCAGGTGCAGAATATCTTCGAGCGCATAGCCGTGCGCCTGACCGACACGGATCGCCTCGGAGCCGAGGCGGGTGGAGAAGTGTCGGATCGGATCGCTTTTGAGCAGATCGCCGCCGCCCAAACCGGTGCAGGCGGACAGCCCATTCTGCATCGAATTGGCGACGAGTTTCGACCAGCGTTCGCCCCACAGATTGCCGGTCACTTTGGCGCTGTCGGAGAAGGCGACCAGACGGCAGACCTCCTTGGCGCGCTCGGTGACGCGGCCATGCACCTCGCCGGCACGAAACACGGTATGTGCCGCGCCGTGTTTGGCGGCGCCGCGATGAATATGGCCGGCCTCCGGCAGATTGACAGTGATCGAACTGGCGATGCAGCCAAGCGTCTTGCCCCAGCCGACGACGCCGGCGATAGTTTCCTCGTTCATACAATTCTGCAGCGACACGACGAAGGCATCTGGCGCCAGATATTGGCGGATCAGCATCGCCGCCCAGGCGGTGTCGTAGGACTTCATGCAGACGAAAGCGATATCGACCGGCTGCTCCTTGGCGAGCTGCTGCGCGTCGGTGATGTGCAGTGCACGCACCGGCACGGTGAATTCCGGTTCCTTCATGGCGTGGGTCACGCGCAGGCCGTGCTTGCGCATGTGTTCGACATGCTCGGGCCAGGGATCGATGAAGGTCACGTCTTCGCCCGCAGCCACCATGTGGGCGCCGGTATAGCCGCCGACGGCGCCGGCTCCGACGAAGGCGATTTTCTTCTTGTTCATTCCGTTTCTCCCGACACCCTAGACATGGACCGAACTAGACATGGACCGAAAGCCCATGCCGCTTAAAACACATGCAGCCCAAAGACGCGCCATGCCGCGACATTCGATCCTCTGTCGCCGGCCTCGCACAGCGGATAAATATGATACTTTAGTTTGACGAGCGGCGCATCAGTCGCCGACAATCCCGTCGGTTTCCGTTCAATCAAGCTCAAGCACCGAGGCAGCGTCATGATCCTTCGTCGGAGACACGTTCTGCAACTCGCAGCCGGCGCTGTCGCGCTGCCCGCCGTCTCGCGTCTCGCCTGGGCGCAGAGTTATCCGTCGCATCCGGTCCGCATCATCGTCGGCTTCGGCGCCGGTGGAGCGCCGGATATTCTGGCGCGCCTTGTCGGGCAGGTGTTGTCGGAGGGGCTCGGCCAGCCATTCGTGGTCGAGAACCGTGCCGGCGCCAGCGGCAATCTCGCCACCGAGGCCGTGGTCAAGGCGCCGCCCGACGGCGACATGCTGCTGCTGACATCGCTCTCCAACGCGGTCAACGCTTCGCTCTACACCAAGCTGAATTTCGATTTTACGAAGGATATTGCTCCGGTCGCGGGTATCAGCCGCGACCCCAACGTGGTGGTCGTCAATCCCTCTTTTCCTGCCAAGACGCTGCCGGAATTCATCGCCTACGCCAAGGCTAATCCGGGCAAGATCAACATGGCCTCGCCCGGGGTCGGCACCTCGCCGCACATGGCCGGCGAACTCTTCAATTACATGGCCGGGGTCAAAATGACCCATGTCGCCTATCGGGCGTCGCCGCCGGCGATCGCCGATCTGTTGGCCGGTCAGGTGCAGGTGTATTTTTCGCCGATCAGCGCCGGGGTCAGCTACATCAAATCTGGCAAGCTTCGCCCGCTGGCGGTGACCACGGCGACGCGTTCGGACGCATTTCCTGATGTTCCACCGGTCGCCGACTTTGTGCCCGGCTACGATGTGAGCGCCTGGTACGGCATGGGCGCACCAAAAGATACGCCTGCCGCGATCATCGACAAGCTCAACAAAACGATCGATGCCGGCCTCGCCGATCCGAAGATGAAGCAAAAGTTCGCCGCGCTGGGTTCGCAGCCATACATTGCCACGCCGGCTGAATTCGGCAAATTCACACTAGCCGAAGCCGAGAAATGGGCGAAGGTCGTGAAGTTCGCCGGCATCAAGGCGGGCTAACGGCCATGCGCGGCGTCGCGTTCCTTGGCGATCGCAAACTGCAACTGATGCAATTCCCCGATCCCACGCCGGGGCCGCATGACGTTGTCGTCGAGATCAAGGCGTCCGGCATGTGCGGCAGCGATCTGCGGTTCTATCGCGCGTCGGGAGAAACCGCTTCCCTTGGCCTCGGCAAAGTCAGCGGCCCGGTGATCGCCGGGCACGAGCCCTGCGGAGTAGTGACGACTATTGGCAGCGCGGTCGATCAACGCACCGCCAAAGTCGGCGCGCGCGTCATGGTGCATCATTATTCCGGCTGCGGCAGCTGCGTGCATTGCCGGACCGGCTGGTCGCAGATGTGCGCGGAGGGCAGCACCGTCTACGGCGTCACCGGCCATGGTGCGCACGCGCCATATATGAAAGTGCCGGCGCATACGATCGTGGCATTGCCTGATGACTTGAGCTTTGCGACCGGCGCGGCGGTGTCGTGCGGTACGGGCACTGCCTACCAGGCGCTGCGCCGGATCAAGCTCACGGGCGGCGACACCATCGCCATTGTCGGCCAGGGACCGGTCGGCCTGTCGGCGACGCAACTCGCCGCCGCCATGGGGGCGCGCGTCATCGCGCTCGATGTCAGCGCCGAGCGGTTGGCGCGCGCCGAGGAATTCGGCGCTGACGCGCTGATCAATCCGCAGACCGACGATGCCGTCGCCGCCATCAAGGCACTGACCCACGGCGCCGGCGCCGACCATACGCTCGACAGTTCGGGCAAGGCAGAAGGGCGTCTGATCGCGGTGCGCGCCGCGCGGCCGTGGGGCACCGCGTGCTTCGTCGGCGAAGGTGGCGACGTGACGATCGATGTGAGCCCGCACATGCTGCGCAAACAGCTCACCATCGTCGGCTCATGGACGTTTTCAACATCGATCCAGGCCGATTGCGCGCGCTTCGTCGCCGACCGCAAGATCGCGGTCGACCATCTGTTCACGCATCGCTGGAAACTCGATCAAGCCGACGAGGCCTACCGAGTGTTCGACCGCCAGACCGAAGGCAAGGGCGTCTTTCTGATACAATGACGCTCGTCCGGCGGCTGTCCGCGGTTAGCGGCCGAGCTTGCGGCCGATAATATCTTCGCAGCGGACGCCTTCCGGCGGCTGCTCGCCGAGATAGAGCCCGCCCGACATGGCGAACCGCATGAGGTTCGAGGGCACCCCGGCCGTGCCCCAGCGGTCGCCCTGCTGCTGCATGACCTTGTCCCAATAGGGCGCATCCTGCGGTACGAAGGTCGCTTCATCGATCTGATCGAGCTCGGTGGTGTATTCGGCAACGAAACCGTCCGGTTCGATGAAATACGAGAACACGTTGTTGCCGGGGCCGTGGCGACCGACGCCCCATTCGGTGTCGAAGCCATTTTTCTTGAGCCGTCCGGCGCCGCGCATCAGGCCGTCCATGTTGGGCACTTCGTAGGCCACATGGTTGAGCGAAGGCCCGTTGGCGCGGAACATCGCGATGCTGTGATGGTCGGACGAGCAGCGCAGGAAGTCCATCATGTGCGTGCTGTCGGAGTGTTTGAAGCCGAGCACGTCGATGAAGAACTTCATCTGTTCGGCGGTGCTGCCGCTGTTGAGTACGACGTGGCTGATCTTGCTCGGGCGCGAGCGGTCCAGCATGGTGTTGGGGTGCTGCGCATTCTCCGATGAGATGGTCATCGTGAAGCCTTCCGGGCTTTCGAAGCGGAAGCCGTAGCCGCCGCCCGCAGCGCCCGGCAGCGGCGCCGGCTCGCTCAGGACCTTGATGCCGTAGCTCTTGGCCTTGGCGCAAAGCTGATCGACCGAGGCGCGATCCTGCGCGGCGAAGTTCACTGCCAGCAGGCTCGACTTCGGCCGTTCGCGGATCGTGAGCACGTGATGCTCGCCACCGGTGGCGCGCAAATGAATGCTGTCGGCGTCGGACCCGACTTCTTCGAGCGCCCAGACTTTGGTGTAAAAGTCCGCCGATTGCTGCAGATCGCGCACGCCAAGCTCGATGCTGCGCACACCGCTAACCTTGCCGTTTATCATCCTATTTCCTCCGATGGCCGCCGAGTGAGGGTATTGCAACTCAATCCGCGCCAAAACTATGCTACAGATAATGCCGATCAATTGGTTATGACAATAGGTCCACGGCCTAAGCCAATCAACGACTATTGACGCTTGGCGAAGGTGGTTTTTCTGGGCGGCAGCAGCATGGCATTGCAAATCGGCCGTAGAGTTCTCCTCCGCTCTGCCGGCGGCCTCGTCGCCGCGGCGGCGGTGCCGCGCATGGCGTTTGCGCTCGACTACCCGGCGCGGCCGGTGCACATGATCGTCGACATTCCAGCCGGCCTCGCGCCCGACGTCGTGGCACGGCTGGTCGCCGCGCCCTTGTCGGCACAGCTCGGCCAGCAATTCATCGTCGAAAACAAGCCCGGCGCGGGCGGCAATGTCGGCGCCGAGTATGTGATCCGCGCGGCGCCCGATGGCTACACGCTTCTCGTCATGATTTCGGGAAATGCCGCGAGCGGTGCGCTCTACCCGCACCTCGGATTCAATTTCGTCCGCGACATGACGCCGATCGCGTTCATGGGCTACACGCCGTTTGTCGTCGTGGTGAACCCGATGGTCTCGGCCAAGACGCTTCCGGAATTGACCGCTTACGCCAAAGCCAACCCGGGCAAGCTCAACCTTGCCTCGCCTGGGGCCGGAACGGCGCCGCACCTTGCCTTCGAACTGTTCAGGATGATGACGGGCGTCGATATCGTCCACGTACCCTATCGGACGCCCTACATGGCCGATCTGCTCGGCGGCCAGGTGCAGCTCGCCTTTGTGGCGGCACCGCCGGTGCTCGGCTATTTGAAATCCGGCAAGCTGCGCGCACTCGCGGTGACCAGCGCGACGCGGATGGACGCGCTGCCGGATGTGCCGCCCGTCGGCGATACCGTTCCCGGCTACGAGGGCAGCGGCTGGCTCGGGCTTGGTGCGCCTAAAGGCATACCGGCCGAGATCGTCGACAAACTCAACAAACAGATCAACGCTGTTGTGGCCGATACCGCCATGAAAAAGCGGCTGAACGGCCTGGGTGTCGAATGGACGGCAATGACGCCCGCGGACTTCGGCAAGCTCATCGCCGATGCCGCCAACAAGTGGGCCAAGGTGATAAAATTTGCCGGCATCAAAGCGGAATAGCGTGACCTGAGACTCGCCGCGCATTCGATCGGGGAGAAACGATGCAGCTGCAACGCCGGACCTTTCTCAATCTCGCCGCGGGCGCCGCCGCGCTGACGGCTCTGTCCCGCAAAACCCGCGCCGAAACCTATCCGTCGCGGCCGGTGCGCGTCATTGTCGGCTTTTCCGCCGGCAGTGCATCGGACATCATCGCCCGCCTGATGGCGCAGTATCTGTCGCAAAAGCTCGGTCACCAATTCGTCGTCGAGAATCATCCAGGTGCCGCCACCAATCTGGCCGCCGAGTATGTCGTTCGCGCGGCGCCCGACGGCTATACGCTGCTGCTCCTGACATCGGCCAATACGGTCAACGCCACGCTCTACACCAAACTGAATTTCAATCTGCACACAGACATCGCGCCGATCGCGAGCATCGATCTCGTGCCTTACGTCATGGAGGTGACGAACGCGCTTCCGGTCAAAACCGTCGGGGAGTTCATCACTTACGCTAGGGCCAATCCCGGCAAGATCAACATGGCCTCAAACGGCGTCGGGTCCGGACCTCACGTCGCCGGCGAATTGTTCCAGATGATGGCTGGCGTCAAGCTCGTGCATGTCGCCTACACTGGCAATCCGTACGCCGATCTGATTGCAGGCCAAGTGCAGATGATGTTCTCGCCAATCCCGGCATCGATCGCCTATGTGCGGTCGAGACAATTACGGCCGCTGGCGGTCGGCACCCCGACGCGTCTGCAGATATTGCCCGATCTGCCCACTGTCGCGGAGACCCTGCCGGGCTACGATACCAGCGGCTGGCACGCGCTCGCCGCCCCGAAGGGTGTATCGGCCAATGCCGTCGCGCTTATCAGTAAGACCGTAGCCGCGAGTCTCAACGATCCAGCCTTCAAGGCGAAGCTTCTCGATCTGGGCAGTCTGCCGTTGCCGATGACGTCGGCCAAATTCGGCAAATACATCGCCGAAGACATCACGAAGTGGGCCAAAGTCATCAAGTTCGCGGACATCAAGGCCGACTAACAACTGCGCCCAGGTTTGCGCGCGTCCCTAGATTTTCGGAATCTTGCCGGCCTCGATCACGCGCTTCCATTTGGCGATTTCGCTCTTGATATAGACGGCGAAGTCGGCGGATGAATCGCCGTCCGGAATGGTGGCGATGTCGAGCAGCCGCTGCTTGACGTCGGGCAGACGGACGATTTCGGCAATCTGTTTCTGCAGCAGCGCGACGACAGGCTGCGGCGTACCGGCCGGAACGAATGCGCCAACCATTGTTTCGGATTCCTGATTCGCGATGCCGACCTCGGCGAGCGTCGGCACGCCCGGCAGCGTCTCCAAATGCTGGCCGCCGCTGAGCGCGAGCGCACGGACTTTGCCGGACTTGATCAGCCCGATCACGGTGGTCGTCGCCGCGCAGGTGATCGGCGTGAAACCGCCAAGCACGGATTGGGCCATCGGCCCGCCGCCGGTGAACGGCACAGTGACGAAATTTAGATCGAACCGCTGCTTGAGCATGTCGATGGCAAGCGATGGCGTCGTGCCGTTGCCGGCGGACGCCACGCTGTATTTGCCGGGACTGGCCTTTATCGCGTCGATCAACTGCTTCATTGTCTTCGCCGGGAATGTCACGTTGACGTCCCATGAGTTCGGCGACGCGCCCACTTTGGTGACGGGAATGAAGTCCTTGTTCACGTCGAACGCCAGCGACTTATACAGGTTGGGGTTCACCACGATGCTCGACGAGGCGAACAGCACGGTGTAGCCGTCGCTGGTGGCGCGCGCGACCGCCGCCATGCCGATATTGCCGCCGGCGCCGGCGATGTTCTCGACGAAAAACTGCCGGTGCAGCCGCTCTGTCAGCTTTTCCGCAACAATGCGCGCGGCGATATCGGTCGAGCCGCCGGGCGGGAACGGCACGACAATCTTGACCGGGTGATCCGGGTAATCGGCGGCGGCGGCCGGCACGCAGCCGAACGCGAACGCCATAAGCACGAGCACAATCCGTACGCCGTTCCTCATCGTATCCTCCCCCTGGCTCGCGCCGAAATGCGTGCTATGTTTTGCCGTTAGGTCGGCAGTCTCCGTGATATAAACAAATATCGCATTTTCCCGGGAGAAGACATGACGGCGCACTCGTCTCAAACGGAAGCATCGGGCGCGCGGCCGCGCCAGGAGATGATCGGCGGGCCCTATCTGCGCAACGCGTGGTATGTGGCCGCGTGGTCCGACGACATCGGCGACGAGGCGCTTGCCGCCCGCACCATCATGGACGAGTCGATCGCGCTCTATCGCAAGGCGGACGGATCGGTGGCGGCAGTCGCGGATCGATGCGCGCACCGCTTCGCGCCGCTCTCCATGGGCAAAGTGGTCGGCGGCGACCGTATTCAGTGCCCCTATCACGGTCTCGAATTCGACGGCACCGGCGTCTGCGTGCGCAACCCGCATGGCGCCAAGAACATTCCGCCGCGGGCGCGGGTCAAAAGCTATCCGGTGATCGAAAAGCACAAGGCGGTCTGGATCTGGATGGGCGACGCTGCGTCCGACGCGGCCGCAGTTCCAGATTTCGGCGTGCTCGACAATGTGCCGGAAATTCACACCACCAAGCGCGACTCCATCACCATCGAGGCCAATTATCAGCTCGTCATCGATAACCTGCTCGATCTCAGCCACACCTCGTATCTGCACGAGGGCATTCTGGGCAACGCCGATACGGTCGATTCTGACATCACGGCCGAGCAGGATGGCGACGACGTGGTGGTCAGTCGCCACGCCACCAACTCAGCGCCGCCCGGCATGTTCGCGCAGTTCTGGCCCGGCCACCCGGCACGGGTCGACAAGTTCACCAAAATGCGCTGGATGGCGCCATCAGCACTGCGACTCGTCACCGGCATCTGCAAGATGGGCGCGGCATCGGAGAGCGGCACCGGCTACATCGCCATCCACATGCTGACGCCGCAGAATGAGCGCTCGACGCTCTATCATTTCACCGCGGTGCGCTTCGGCGTGATGACGACCGACGAAAAGCTCAACCGCGATCTGCAGAAGAAGATCGCCGAGATGCGCCGCTTCGCCTTCGCCGAGCAGGATGCCCCGGTGATCGAGGCACAGCAGCGCGTCATTGAGAGCGCCAATACGCCGCTCGATCCGCTGATCCTCGCCGTCGACGTCGGCCCGGTGCGCTACAAGCGCATCCTCGACAAGATGGTGCAGACCGAGCGGCAGTAAGCGCGGCAGCCGGGGCGTTCAAGCCGCTTGCACCATGCGACCGTTGCGCTCCTGAAGCACTTGTTCGAAGCTCTCGATCGGCGCCGGCCGGCTGAAATAGAAACCCTGCATTTCGGTACAGCCTTCGGCGATCAGGTGATCGCGCTGATCCGCGGTCTCGACGCCTTCGGCGACGACCTCGATCTTGAGCGCGCGGGCCAGATCGATGATCGCGCGCACGATGGCGATCGAGTCGCCGCCTTTCGACACATCGTCAACGAACGACTTGTCGATCTTGATCTTGTCGAACGGGAAACTGCGCAGGTAGTTGAGCGACGAGAAGCCGGTGCCGAAATCGTCCATGACGATGCGAATGCCGAGCGCGTGCAGCTCGTGCAGCACGGCAAGCGTCCTGGGATCGGCTTCGAGCAGCACCGATTCGGTGATCTCGAGTTCGAGACGCGCCGCCGGCAGACCCGACGCGGCGAGCGCTCCGAGAATGACCTTCACCAGGTTCAAGTTCTTGAACTGGATCGGCGACAGATTGACGGCGACACGGAACTGCGATGGCCATTTTGCTGCTTCGGCGCAGGCCGCGCGCAGCACCCATTGGCCGAGCGGGCCGATCAGCCCCGATTCCTCGGCGAGCGGCACGAACTCTCCTGGCGACACCGCGCCCAGCCGCGGATGGAACCAGCGTAACAGCGCTTCGAAGCAGTGCACTTCGCCGGTCTTGGCGTTGACCAACGGCTGGTAATAAAGCTGCAGCTGGCCGGAACCGAGCGCAGAGCGCAGATCGAGTTCGAGCGCGCGGCGCGCCTGAATGCGCGCGTCCATTTCGGGTTCGAAAAAGCAGTAGGAGCCGCGACCGTCGGCTTTGGCGCGGTACATCGCCAAGTCGGCGTTCTTGAGGAGCTGATCGGCGCTCTTGCCGTCGGCCGGCGCAATCGCAAGACCGATGCTCACGCCGATATCGAGCTGCTGCCCCTCGATGTCGTAAGGCGCACCAAGCCGCTCGATGATACGGCTTGCCAAAGTACTGCCGTCCTCGGGTCGGCCGATATTCGTCTGCACGATAGCGAACTCGTCGCCGCCGAGACGGGCGACAAAATCGCGCTCGTCGATGCAGCCGGCGAGACGGCTGGCAACCGCCTTCAGCAGCTTATCGCCGATCGAATGGCCGAGCGAATCATTGACGCTCTTGAACCTGTCGAGATCGAGGCAAAGCACGGCGAACTTTTCGCCGTGACGCAGCCGACGCAGACTTTTCTCCAGCTCTTCACGGAAGAAGACGCGGTTGGGCAGATCCGTCAACTGGTCGTGCCGCGCCAAGTGGGCGATGTGCGCTTCCGCCTTCTGCCGCTCCGTAATGTCTTCATGGATGGCGACCCATCCGCCGTCTGCGGTATTTTGATGCGAGACCGCCACCATCCGTCCGTCGGTGAGCGGCTTGATGACGTGGAAATTCTCTGTCGGAGTCGGCCCCGCCCCGGCGAAGGTTTCCTCGGCGCTCTCGGCGAACGTTTTTCGCTCGACCAGATATTGCAAAATCGATTGGAGCGGCGTACCCGGCGCGCACAGCGCTTCCGGCAGGCCGTACATCGCGCCGTAGCGGGCGTTGCAGATGATCAGTTTGCGCTTGGCGTCGAACATGCACAAACCGTGCGCCATGTTGTTCAGCGCCACGTCGAGCTGCATGTTGACCTGTTCGAGCTGTATCTTGCGCTCGAGCAACTCCTCGCCGTTGTCCTTGAATACCTGAACGGCGTGAGCCATGTCGCCGAGTTCATCCCGGTCGTTCCGCGACGGCACCGCTTCGGCCGTAGGCTCTTTGGCCAGCCGGCTCATGTAAACGGTGATGCGCTTGAGCCGGCCAAGCACGCCACGCATGACGGTCAGGCCGAACGGTCCAATCAGCATCAGCGCGGCGAAGGCGCTGGTCGACACCCAAAACAGCAGAGACCGCGCGCTGCCGAGCAGCGTCGAGACCGTGGAATTGGCGACGTCGATCTGGTGCTCGCGGTACTGATGGATCTTGTCTTCCAGGTCGTCGGCGATCTTGCCGTATATGGTCGCCTGCTCCAGCGCCTTGTCCTGCGCGAAATTATAGGCGTAGAACATGACCTGCTGACCGGCTTTCATCAGGTCGGGTATTTCGCTCGTGATCTGCGCCTCGAGGCCGTCGGCCACGTCGTCTGACTTTTCCGCATTTAGCTTTTCAAGCAGCGCTGAAAGTTCCGAGCTCTTGGCGATGAAACCACGCTCGCTGAGTTCGAGGCGCGACCGCACGACCTCGGCGGGCGCACTTTCGACGATCTGGCGGTGTTGGGCCAAAAGCGATTGCAGGCGAGCCGAATTTTCCACCGTGGCAAATGCCCGCTGACTGAGCCTCGCGGCGGCAGTCTCCGTCACCTGAGCGAAATGGATCGACGCCGCGGCGAGAATCGCGACCGAGAGCGTCGACAGCGCCGCCAGCCAATACAGCTTGGCAGCGACGCCGAGATACCGGCCCAAGGGCTGGTCACGCCACCTGACAAACATCATAGCGGCGTCGCCCTCTTCTCGATACGCCGGGCCGCGTCAATGACCTTCATCATCTCCGCGGTCGGATCGCCCAGCGTCACCAGATTGAGGTGCTGCTCCACCGGGTGGTCCAATGTCAGCTCGGCGGCATTGGAGTTGCGGACGATGGTCAGTTGCGACAGCCCCAGGGCTTCCGGCAATTGCGTGACGATTTTCACCACCTGCGAACTGATCTGCACCAGGATCACATTTTTGGCGCCGATGTCTTTGCCATCGAGCAGCATCGCCTCGATGGAGGCTTGTACGCCGCCACCGTCGCGAACGTGTACGATCTTGATCGGGAGGTCCGGGCCGCCGACAGCTTGCCAGTTGGTCACTTCGCCAAGCAGAATACCGCGCATCCGGTCGTTCGCCAGATGACGAACCGGATTGTCCTTGTTGACAGCGAAGGCCATCCGCGTGCTCCAAACATTGAAGGTGCGCAGCTGGCCGTAGGCGAAGTCTGGGTGGGTTGGCTTCAGGGCCTCGATTTCGACACTCAACGGCCCCGAAACCATGGCGAAATCCGCGCGCTTTTCAAACAGCGATAAGAGCCCAAGGCTCGATTTGTTCGGGATCACGGTCAACCTGTGGCCCGAGCCCGTCTCGATCTCGGCCAAGTGTGCATCCATGATGCGGTGCGTGAATGTCGTCGATCCTTGTACCACATACGTCTGCCCCGCCGCGGCGGAGCCGGACAGCAACAACACGAACAAGAACGCGACAGCGCGCACGGAACTCGGCCTCCGGCTTATTTAATTTGCACCCAACGGTAGCCCGATCCCGTTACAATTGACTGAATCGGCATCAGGCCGGGCTTAAGCAGCCGTTTATTGCCGTCGCCTGGCGCGACGATAGATCAAATTTTACTAAAGGGCGTAATCCGACCGTCACACCGGCTTGTTAGCGTCGCCGCCAATCGGGGGGCACCGAAAAAAAGACGGTGAGACTTCATGCAGTGGATGGCGCTTAGGTGGAACTGGGGAAACACGTTGCCCGTCGCCGCATTTTGCCTGCTGACGATTATCACGATCGGCCAAGGGATTGGCCAAGGGATTGGCCAAGGCTGGTCAACGAACCCTACCGATACGAGCCCACATCCTCAGTGGCACAATGAATCGATCGTAAACTCCGGCCGCCCGCCAGTCGATCTGCGCCAACCTGCCGCAACGATCGTGTTGAGCGCCAATTAACCTTGTCTGTACGGACGCTGCTTCTTTTCCAGCCCGCTAGGCGGCTTCGACTGCGCGGCGCGGCGCTACGACCTCGATCGCGCCATCCGAATCCAACCGGATCAGATCTCCGGTCTCGATCGTTTCGAGGCCCTTCGCCTGCACGATCAGCGGTACGTTGAATTCCCGCGCCACGATCGCGGTATGGCTGAGCCAGCCGCCGACCTCACAGGCGAATCCACCGGCGCGCTTGAAGTACGGTAGCCACGCCGGCGGCACCATGCGACTGACGACGATGTCGCCATCCTGAAAGCCCGGTATGACAGCCGTCGCATCGGCTTCTTTGACCACACAGGCCCTGCCTTCGACGTGGCCACTGCCGGAGACCCGCAGCCCGCCCAGGCGACCAGTGCCGTCTCCGGCCTGCGGCTTGATTCCCATGGCATAATCTTCGATCTGACGCACCGTCAGCGTCGAGCCGACCGGAGACACCTCGGCAAGCCCAGCCGCCAGCTGCCGGCGCCCCAGCGCCGACGCGCGCAGGCTCGCTGTCACGCTCTCGTCGCGCAGCGCTTCCAGCTCGTCGAAAGTCAGATGAAACACGAGCCCGTCGAGCATGAACCGGCGGTCGACCGCGAGGAGTGCCCGCCTCAGAACCGCCAGCTCGCGCAGCGAATGATGCTTGGCATCTTCCTTCAAGGTCTGGAAGCTGCACGCGATCGCAACAAACCGCTTCAGCGCGGCATCGGATGAAAGCGCAGCATGGTCGGCGCCGGTCTCGCCAAGATTTTGCGCCGGCATATCCGGAACATTGAGGAACGGTTCGGCATCCGACGGCCGCTCGGCATAACGCGGCGCCGCGAGTTCATAATCGACCGTGGAGCGGTGACCGATACCTTGCAGCAGAACGTCCTCGCGCGACTTGACCGGCGCCGCTTTGGCCGCCGAAACGGCTCGCTCGAATTCAGTTTGCTCGGCATGCCCTAGAACGCGGGCCGGCTCGATTCCGGCGGCGGTCAGCTTTTCGCGAGCCCGCCGCAGATAATAGTCGGCCGCAATATTGACGATCGACGCGGCAACGCAGGTCGCACCCATATAGTCGGCGCGGATGCGCGCCACCGCGTCCAACAGATCAGCGGTCGGCAGCTTGTCGAAGTCGATCGCTTCCTGAATTGTCATTTCCTTGGCGAAGGCGGGCAGGAACGTATCATTGAAGTCGCTCTTCAGCTTGTCCGCGATCCGACCCATCCGCCACACAGCGAGTGAACCGAGCTTCGGCGCGCGGGAGGTTTCCTGCAGCTTGTTGACGTATAGCCGGCCAAAAATTGTCATCAGATACGGCGCGGCGTCTTCCTCGATGCGATAGCCGAATCCAAGCTGGCGGCAGGCAAGGTCGATACTGCCACCGCTTGCCCACAATCCGTCCATGAGCGACAGCGACAGCGGCGTCGGGCGCGGCAGCACCTCAGACAGTTCGTTTTGCTCGAAAATAATCTCGTCGGGCGGCGCAGCCGCAGCGCTATCGAGCACGCGCGCCCACTCGTTTTGAACCGCGGTATCCGACTCGGCTCCCGCTTCGGAGCGCGTGATGTCGCGGCTCTGCACCAGGTAGAATACGCCGTCGCTATGCGCCCATTCGACGTCCTGCGGGCCGCCGAACAGCTTTTCAAGTTCGCGGCCGGTGGCCACGAGGGGCATCAAATCGATCGGCATCTCATCGCCGCCGATCGGCTGCAACGATATGCGTCCGAACTGGCACACGATCGGCGTCACGGTACCAGACACGAGCTTGTCGGCGGTGCCGGCGACGCATTCGACCAGCGAATGGCTTGGGCAACCCAGATCGCGGGTAAACAGCACGCCCGCATAATCGGGCTCGATCATGCGCTGGACGACAATGTTGGCGTGGCCGCTATCGGCGCCGTAGGCGGCGACGCGCCCATTGCGGAACGACAGCAACACGTCGAACACCGCCGACTCCAGTCGCGCACGGTCGACGTCGATGACCGATTCGAACACCCCGGCAAAGCTGTTGGCACTACCGTCTTCGGCACTGCCGGAACTTCGCACCACCAGCTTGTGCGCGCCGATCTGACGCCACAGGCGGTCGAGTTCCCGCGCCCGCCAGGACGCCGGCGCGGCGGCGAATTTATCGAGAAACCGCGTCGTCAGGACCACGCCTTCGGGCACCGTAAAGCCGTGCGAACGCATGATCGCGAGGCGATAGGCCTTGTTGCCGCTGTTGGATAGAAGCTGCGCCTCGTCGAGCGGGACGACACCGTCGCTCAGCCGGCGCTGCCGCCACCAGCGGCGAACGTCGCCCCATGTCGTCGTCACTCCCGCGCGCTGCACCAGCAGCAGACAGGCGCTAATGACCAGATATACGTCGACCGCGAGACTGAGCAACGCGCCGGTCGCCGTGAGGATGACCATGCCGATCGACCAGATCAGCAGCCGATGACCTCGCGTTCGGACGAAAGCCGCGTCGAGATAGACGCAGATCAGGGCGGCGAACAGCACCGGCAGGATGAACGTCGCGTCGTGGCTGGCCGAATTTACCGCCCATAACATGGGCTGGTGGCGCTCGACTGCAACGGCATGAACCGAACCGACGCAGACCGACATCACCGGCAGGAACAGCAGGCCGAGCAGATTGCGCAAAGGCGTGAGGCCGTGCTGGGCATAGAACGCCCGCATCGCCCGCGCCATGCGCCGCGGATCGCCGCCGAGGCGGCGCTTCAGCTCGTCGACGTCATCGCTAAGCCGCCGTGACACGATCTGATCGCGCTCAGCCTTAAGCGAGAACGGCAGCACCGACAGGCGCGACACCACGGCCAGCAGAATAATAACCGGCAGGAACCCGATCGCAGTCGCACCTCTGTTGAGGACCGATGCGAGCAGATCGACCAGCCTGCCCCACCAGGATTCGTGCATTCGGTGCAGATAGCCCAACAGATAAGGGCGCGGCGGGTCCGGAATGAAATACTCCCACGGCACGGTATAGCGGCCGCGAAAGTCTCGTCCAGCCTGGCTGACCAGCGACCCGAGCACCTGGGCGTAGAAGCAGCTCCGCGTGTCGTAGCAGGGCGCGACGATCGGGCGGTGCGGCAGCGCGGCGATGCGCGCGTTGAGTTCGGCAGTCGGCGTCGGGCGCACCGGAAGATCGATCGCGCCGGGCAAATGATAGGAGCCGAATTCTCCCGGATAACGCACGTCGACGAAGACTGCCCCTTGCGCCACGAGCTTATGGACGTCGGGCGTGTCGAGCAGAACATCCCGGTTCGGATAGCGCGGCAGCGCGCGGAAGTCCGCAAGACTTGTCTCCTGCTTGCCGGCGAATGGGCGGTGTTCGGCAAGCCATTTCTGCAACCCGCCAACCATGAACCGGCAGTCAATCCCGAGAGCTGCGAGCTTCTGGCAGGTCTCGAAGCTGCGATTGCCGTTGTCGCAATAGAGAATGGCGCGCTTGCCGGCGAGACTGAACGGCTTTTTCAGAAAGTCGGGAAAACGGACCGGAGTGGCGTTGGGAAACATCCCGGTTGCGGTCTCGGCCGGCTCACGCACATCCAGGATTACGTCATTGCCATCGAGGCCATGCTGCTTTTCCTCCAGCAGCGTTTCCATCTGACCGGTGGAAATCCCGCGCGGCGAGCGAGCTTGGTCGCCGTAAGACGTTTCCTTCAGATCCTGATCGAGGGTGCGCCCGTCCGTCGTCACCGTCGGGCGCATGATTGCGGCCTGCAGTCGGGTCTGACGATCCGATCGCTGCCTTGAATATTGATAGTAGTTGCCCGCCAGCGACACGCAGACCAGCACGGTCGCGGCGATCGCGACGCGCCAGGCGATACGGGCGGCACGGCCGGAGCCGGCCCCATTCGCGCCGGCGCGCACGCCGACAACGACGGCGCCGCCGCCGATCATCGCCGAAGCGAGCGCGATCAGTTGCGAGATGCTCGAAATCGAGCCGACCACAAGGTCGGGCGATGGAATCGCGTAGCTCGGCGTACTTGAAAACGCCAGGAGAGTGAAAGTTGCCGCTGTGTAACCGATCCCCGACGCTGCCTTGGCAGTCTTCTCGGCAGCCTTGCACCAACGCGAATTTACCATTCCAACCCCAGCACTATTCTCACCCGCGGCGGCTTCGCCTTGTCCGCGGTCATTTCACGTTAATCGTTATCCGGATACCGCTCCGAACGGACAGGTTCAGAGGCGGACCGCCACGATGCTGCCTTCAGCGTGTGGCCTAGCCGTATGGAACGCTGCAGGTGAAGATTATGATAAACCAATTGTTTACCCGAGGGAATTAATTCAATAAAGGATCATTAATAAGGCTGGTTAATAAACCATTTCCGATCGTTATTGGTGGTTCACCGCCCCGATGGCCCTATTTGTGTAGCGCGTGGCTCAGCGCGACAATATCTGCGTATTCGGTCTGCAGCCGCTTACGCGCCGCGGCCGGGTCCTCGTAGCGGGCGAGCAAGCCGAGCCTCTCGACTTTGGTGACAAAAGCCGGATCGCGCGCCGCCTTGGCCACCGCGCCCGTCAGGGTCTCACGCACACCATTTGGCAGGGCGCGCGGCGCGTACAATCCCATGATCAGATTGAGCCCGTTTTCGGTAATTCCTTTTTGGCCGAAAGTCGGAACGTCCGGTAATTGCCGCAACCGCTCCGGTGCCGTGGTCAAAAGCGGACGCAGCTTGTTCGCCTTGAACATCGCCGCGCCTGTCGTGTACGGCACCATGCCGATATCGATCTGCTTGCCGAGGATCGCCGTCGTGAGCTGCGCGCCGCCGGGAAACGGCACCGCGACTATGTTCAAGCTAAACTTGTGCGCCAGCGCCTCCATGCTCAGTTGCGACACAGTGCCGATGCCGGCCGAAGCGTAATTGAGCTTGCCCGGATTGGCGCGTGCAAAGGCAACCACGTCGTCGAACGTCTTCCACTGCGCATCGGCGCTCACCGCCAGCACGCTGACATCGGTGACGTAATTGCCCAGCAGGCTGAAATCGTCGAGCGTGAATGGCACGTGCGTGCCCGATATACGCGTGACGGTGAAAATCGAATTGACTCCCTGCCCGATCGTGTAACCGTCAGGGGCAGCGGTCGCGACTGCTTGCATGCCGAGCGTTCCGCTGGCGCCCGGTTTGTTGATGAGAACAACGCTTTGGCCAAGCGCGGAGGCGAGCGCCGGCTCGATCAGACGCACGGCGGTATCGACTGGACCGCCGGGCGTCGCCGGCACGATCACCTGAACGGGCCGCGCCGGGAAATGTTCTTGCGCCAGCGCCGGCGCCGCAAGCGCCAGCATCGCGAGAATGATTCCGGTCGCGCACGCCAGCCGTTGCATCGATGCCTCCTGACAAATCCGGCACGCCTGTCATAACATGGTTCCGCGAAACGCCAACGCGGCCGGGCCGGGGAGAGATGATGCGCATTGTCACGCTCGAAGAGCATTTCAGCCTTCTCGATGTCGGCGGCCGCAGCGCGCCGCCACCGCCCGCTGTGGCCGATGCGGAAAACATGCCGGCGATCATCCGCGGCGTCGGCGATAAGATCACCGATCTCGGTGAGGGACGCATTGCGGATATGGATCGCTACGGCGTCACCGTCATGGTGCTGTCGAAGGCTGGCATCCACATGGGCCCCAGCGCCGACATGTTCGAAGGCAACGAGGCGGTCGCGTTCGCGCGCGCTTTCAACGACGAATGCGCGCGTCGGATCGCCAAGTATCCCGACCGGTTCGCGGCGTTCGCCCATCTTGCCGCGAGCATGCCCGAAGCGGCCGCGGACGAACTGGAGCGCACCGTCACGCAACATGGCTTCAAAGGTGCGCTGATCAGCGGCATGGTCCGCGGCCGCTTTCTCGACGATGCTAGGTTCGCGCCGCTGTTGGCGCGCGCCGAAAAACTCGACGTGCCGATCTACATTCATCCCGGCCCGCCGCCTGCCGAAGTCCGCAAGGCTTATTACGAGGGCTCGTTTCCGCAGAAGATCGGCATGGGACTAGCAACCTTCGGCTGGGGCTGGCACTACGAGACCGCGTTGCACGTCGTGCGCCTTGCCGTCTCAGGCACGCTCGACAAATATCCGCGACTCAATCTCATTATCGGCCATATGGGCGAGGCGCTGCCGTTCGTGCTGGCGCGCTGCGAGCATGAATTTTCGACCGACCTGTCGTATCTGTCGCGACCGCTGTCGAAGATCATTACCGATCAGGTCTACGTGACCTCGGCGGGCTTTTTCTCCAATCCGCCATTCCTCGCGGCGCTGCAGACCTTCGGCATCGATCGCATGATGTTTTCGGTCGATTATCCGTACGCCAGCAACGCCGCCGGCCGCGCATTTCTCGATAACGTGCCGCTGTCGCCCGCCGATCTGGAAAAATTTGCACACGGCAATGCAGATCGGCTGTTGAAGTTAAAAGCATAAATCAATTTTTCATCTCCGGCGCAGGCCGCGCAGCTAGCCGTCGCGAAACCCGCGCATCGCAAAACGGCGATGTTCGGATCGATCGTGCGATATTTCGCTGATTGCGCTTGTTTTGGAAAAGCAATGTCAGGCGCAGATCTCTGATTATTGCAACCGCCGCTAAAGCCGTCCTCAAGGAACCGGATTGGCTCGCACGATCGCGGCGCGCACGCGATGCGCGGTGATTGGAGTCTCGAACACGCCCGCGCCGAGCGGGCGCAGTGCATCGTTGACCGCATTGACGATCGCGGCCGGCGGGCCGATAGCGCCGTTCTCGCCGATGCCCTTCATGCCGAATGCCGAAAACGGCGACGGCGTCTCAATGAAATCGAGCTTGACGGTCGGCATCGACGTCGCGCTCGGCGCGGTGTAGTCGGCAAGCGTCGTCGCGGTCGGCTGGCCCGAGGCGTCGTAGCTTGATTCCTCGTACAGCGCGTTGCCGAGACCGTTGGAAAATCCGCCGACGACCTGGCCTTCAACCAGCATAGGATTCACGCGTGTGCCGCAATCGGACACGATCGCATAATCCAGGAGTTCGATCGCGCCCGTGTCCGGATCGACGGCAACCACCGCGGCATGCGCCGAATAGGAGAACACGCCGGGGTCGTGCGGCTTATGCCCGGCGGTCACGGTGAGACCGCCCGCATCGGCATCGGCCGGTAGTTCTTCGGGATGATGGTACCAGGCACGGCCGATCTCGGAGAATTCGACGCTGCCTTGCGGGCCGTGCACGCGGCCGTTCCGGATCTGCACGTCGGCCTCCTTGCATTGCAGGAGATGCGCGCCGATTTTTTTGATCGGCGTCATCAGCGCGCGGCAGGCTTCGGCGACCGCGCCGCCGGTCGACACCATCGAGCGCGACGTGTAAGTGCCGGTGCCCACCGGCGCCGCCGAAGTATCGCCGTAGCGCACCGATACTTTGCTCGGATCGATGCCCAGCACTTCGTTCGCCACTTGCGCAAACACGGTCTCGTGACCCTGACCGTGTGAATGTGATCCCACTTCAAGCACCAGTTCGCCGTCGCCGGTGAGCCGCGCCACCGCCGGCTCCATGCCGGGAACGAGTTCGATGCCCCAGGCCGAATAACCGAACGGCCCCGTGCCATACGCTGTCTGCTCGTAGAACGACGCGAAGCCGACACCGATCAGCCGGCCGTCCTTCTCGGCTGTCTTCTGCCGGGCGCGCAAGGCCGGAAGATCAATCAGTTCGGCAGCGCGCTTGAGCGCCGCGGCATAGTCGCCGCTGTCGAGCGTCTTTTTGGTCACCGACACGTAGGGCATCTGCGCTGGTTTGACGAAGTTGCGCAGCCGTGCGTCGAGCGGATCGATGCCGAGTGCCTGCGCGACACCATCCATGACGATCTCGTGGCCGATGCACGACAGTGGCCGGGCGACGCCGCGGAATGGCTGGCCCGCTGGCTTGTTGCTGACCACGTTGATGGCACGGCCGTGAAAGACGCGGATGTCGTAGCAGCCCTGCATGTTACTCAGCGCCAGTCCGCCTTCGATGCCGGCCGGCCACGGCCACGGCGAGTAGGCACCGGAATCGACCATGACCTCGCAGTCGAGCGCCAGCACGCGGCCTTCGCCGTCCGCATAGCCGGTGATCTTGCACTCGTAATCGCGGCAGGTAGCGTCGCAGATCAATGACTCGTGGCGGTCCTGCACCCAGCGCACCGGCCGGCGCAGTCGCATCGCCGCCCAGGCAACGCAGACGGTCTCGCTCTCCACATAGGTTTTCAGCCCGAACGAAGCGCCAACATCCGGCACGACCACGCGCAGCCGCCGCTGACTGATACCCAGCACCTGCGCCAACCCGATCTGCAGCGGCACCGGCAACTGATGCGCCACATAGACCACAAGCTCATCGAGCCGGCCGTCGTAATGCGCAACGGTCGCGCGACCTTCGAGTGGCAGCGGATGCATGCGGTTCATACGGAAGCTGCGCTCGACCACGTGCGCCGCTGCGGCCTTGGCGGCGGCAAGATCGCCGGCCTCCATTTTGAGATCGAGCAGGATATTGTCGCCCCAGTCGTCATGAACGAATGGCGGCTTTTTCTTCTGCGCGTCCGCCATGGTGACGATCGGCGGTAGCGGTTCGAACTCCACTTCGACGCGCGCGGCGAGATCTTCGGCTTCGGCCGCGGTTGCGGCGAGCGCCATCGCTATGGGCTCACCGACATGGCGCGCCTTGCCGGCGGCAAGGATCGGCCAATCCGACGGCTTAAAGCCCGGCAGTTTTGCGGTCGAGCGCATGCGGCCGACACCGGAAAGATCGCCGGCGTGAAAGACGCGCTGATCCGCGCCCTGCGGCTTGCGCACCGCGACGATGCGCGCGTGCGCGTGCGGCGAGCGCACGAACGCCGCGTGCAGCATTCCGGGCAAATTGATATCGGCGCAGAACTGGCCGCGGCCTTGCAAAAAGCGCGCGTCCTCGAGTCGTGGCAGCCGTGCACCGATGCCGAATTCACGTCCCATCGCAATCCTCAACGTGCCATCTGCAGTGCCGGCTGACTGTCCGAGTCGGGCTTTACCTGCCCGCTGAGCCATTCCGTTGCGGCCTGCACGCCGCCCGATCCGTGGGCAATGCCGAGCGCGCGAAGTCCCATTTCGATAGTGCCGAGCGTGCCGAGCACCATCGGCGCGTTGACGTGGCCCATATGGGCGATGCGGAAGGCCTTGCCGTTCAGCTTGCCGATGCCGCGCCCGAGCACGACACCGCATTTGAACTCGCAGTAGTCGCGCAACGCTTCGGGATTGCAGCCCTCGCCCAGCAGCACAGTCGTCACCGCGTCGGAACGCTCCGCGGCGTCGACGATGTTGAATGCCAGCGTGCCCTTCCCGCTCCAAACCTCAATGGCGCGGCGCACGGTTTCCGCCAGCAGGCGATGCCGCAGGAATACGTTGTCGAGACCTTCGGCGAATAGCATGTCGAGCGCGGCGCGCAACGCGTACATCAGATGCTCCGGCGGCGTACCGGCGTATTTCTGATAGTGGGAATCGCCGTCGCGCGGGGTCCAGTCCCAATACGGGGTACGCAGGCCGGCTTTGCGGTGTGCGTGATGAGCGCGATCGCCGGCCGCAACGAAGCTCAAGCCGGGCGGCGTCATCAGCCCTTTCTGCGAACCCGACATGGCCACATCGACGCCCCAGGCGTCCATTGCAAACGGCATGCAGCCGAGCGAGGCGACCGCATCCACCATGAACAGCGCATCGTGCCGCGCCGCCCTGATGGCTTTGCCGATTGCGGCGATGTCGTTGAGGACGCTCGAACTGGTGTCGACCTGGACGGCGAGCACCGCCTTGATCGACCCAGCCGTGTCATCGCGCAACCGGGCTTCGACTGCCACGGGCTGAACGGCGTGGCGCCAGTCGCCCTTGAGAACTTCCACTTCAACGCCGAGGCGCGCCGCGGCATCGCCCCAGTCGACGCCAAACTTGCCGCTCTCCAGAACGAGAATCTTGTCGCCGCGTGACAGCACGTTAGTGATGGCCGCTTCCCACGCACCGTGCCCGTTGGCGACGTAGATGTACGTGCGGCCGCGGGTACCGAACAGACGAGCGATATCGCGCAGCAGAGTGTCGGTCAGCGCGATCAGCGGCTTGGAGTAAAGTTCGACCGCCGGCCGGTGCATCGCCTGAAGCACCTCGTCGGGTATGTTAGTCGGCCCCGGTACCGCCAGGATTTCTCGGCCCGCGCGAACGCTCATGCATGGTCTCCGCTGCCGACAATGTTACTCGGCGAGCGGCGCAGGGGCAATTTTTCGACTGGGTCCGGCGAGGACGAGATTGGGCCGGTCACTCCAGCTCTGCCCGTCCAATCGCCACATAGCGAAACTCCGCGCGCTTCATCGCGTCGGGGCGATAAATGTTGCGCAGGTCGACGATGATCGGACGCGCCATGACGCTCTTAAGCCGCCCCAGATCGAGCGCGCGGAATTGGTCCCACTCGGTGGCGATCACCAGCGCATCTGCGCCGGTGGCGGCCTCATAAGCGCTGCCGCAATAGCCGACCGCCGGAAGCGCAGGCTTGGCCTGTTCCATTCCGGCCGGATCGTAGGCGTGCACCTTGGCGCCGAGATCCTGCAGCGCCGTAATCAAAGGGATCGCCGGCGAATCGCGCGTGTCGTCGGTGTTCGGCTTGAACGAAAGTCCGAGCACCGCGATGGTCTTGCCGCGCACCGAACCGCCCAGCGCGGCGACCACTTTGCGCGCCATCGCGCGTTTGCGCTGATCGTTGACCGCGGAGACGGTTTCAACGATGCGCAGTGCAACACCATGGTCCTGCGCGGTCTTGAGCAATGCGGTCGCGTCCTTAGGAAAGCACGAGCCGCCGAAGCCCGGCCCTGGATGCAGAAACTTGCCGCCAATGCGGTTATCGAGACCCATGCCGCGCGCCACATCCTGCACGTCGGCGCCGACCTGTTCGCACAGATCAGCCATTTCGTTGATGAAGGTGATCTTGGTGGCGAGAAAGGCGTTTGAGGCGTATTTAATCAGCTCGGCGGTACGCCGGCTGACATAGAGCATCGGCGCGGCATTCAAATAAAGCGGCCGGTAGACGTCCTCCACGATCTCTTTCGCGCGTGCGTCGTCGGTTCCGACCACGATGCGGTCGGGATGCTTGAAGTCCTGAATGGCGGCGCCTTCGCGCAAAAATTCGGGATTGGAGACGACCGGCAAATCGGCATCAGGCCGCAGGTCGCGCAGAATGTGTTCGATCTCGTCGCCGGTGCCGACCGGCACGGTCGATTTGGTCACCACCACGGCGTTCGCCGGAAGGAGCGGAGCGATGTCGCGCACCGCCTGATAGACGAAAGTCAGATCGGCATAACCGTCGCCGCGGCGCGACGGCGTGCCGACGGCAATGAATACGGCATCGGCGTCGGCGACGCGCGTCGTCTCGGCGGCGAAATTGAGCCGGCCCTGGCGCACGTTGGCGTCCACCAGTTCGGCGAGCCCGGGCTCGAAGATCGGAATTTCGCCCGCATTCAGGGCGGCGATCCGGTGCGCATCCTTATCGATACAGGTGACGTGATGGCCGAACTCGGCAAAGCAAGCGCCCGAGACGAGCCCGACGTAGCCGGCGCCGATCATGCAGACGCGCATCGCGCAAATCCCCGTTGGCTCAGACCGCGCCGTTCGGCGGCGCCGACGCCGCGCCCGGTTCGGTTTTGGAACCCCTTCGTAGCAGCGCCACCCAGCGGCGTCCAAACAGCGCCAGAACCAGCACGCCGTACACAGTTCCGCCGAGCAGCGTCAGCACCAGCAGTTCCGATTCGTTGCGGAACCTCGACACTGACGACAACAGCTTTGTGACAAATGGCACGGCGATTGCCAGCAACACCGCCATGGCGACACCGGCCACGGCGAGCCGGCCGAGCGAGGCTTTCAGATTGCGGTCGGCGGCGATAAAGCCCGCGCGTCCGGCGAGCCACAGCACGAGCAGAAAGTTGATCCAGGCGCCGATCGAAGTCGCCAGCGCCAGCCCGACCTGGGCCAGAGGACCCATCAGCGCGATCTTGAGAACGATGTTGACGGCGGTGCCGGTGAGCGCCGCCTTGACTGGAGTCGCCGTATCACCGCGGGCGAGAAACGGCGCGACGACGCTGCGAATGAGCACAAACGGAACGAGCCCGACCGTATAGGCCATCAGCGTCGCCGCCGCCGCGTGAGCGTCGACAGCGTTGAAACGGCCGCGCATGAACAGACCGCGCATGATGATGTCGGGCATGATCAGGAAGGCCACCACGCAAGGAATGCCCAGCAGGAGTGCAAATTCGATCGCTCGACTCTGCGCCGAACGTGCGCCGTTGTCGTCGCCGGAGGCCAGCCGCCGCGTCATCTCCGGCAGCAGCACTGTGCCCACCGCGATACCGATGACGCCGATCGGCAGCTGATCGATGCGGTCGGCGTAGTACAGCGCCGAGATGGCGCCCGTCGACAGGAAGCTCGCTATGATGGTGTCGGCAAACAGCGCGAGCTGCGTGCCGGCCGAGCCGATGGTCGCGGGAATCAGCGCCTTGAAGAAGCGGCGGACATTGTCGTCAAAGCGCAGCGCGCGAAACCAGGTCGTTACGCCGCTGCGGATGACATCACCGCCGACCAGAACCGCCTGCAGCACACCCGAGATCAGCACGCCCCCCGCCGCGGCATAGCCCGGGCCCGGGAAGTGGACCGCAAGCGCCAGCGTCGCCATCATGGCGACGTTGAGCAGGATCGGCGCGGCGGCGGCGGCGGCGAAACGGTGCAGCGCGTTGAGCATGCCGCCCCACAGCGTCACCAGCGTGATCAGCAGCAGATAGGGAAACGTGATCCGCGTCAGCGAAACCGCGAGCGCAAACTGCCGCGGCTCACGCGAAAAGCCGGGCGCCAACAGGTCGATCACCTGCGGCATAAACACGAGCGCAACGACTAGCAGCACCACCTGCGTCTCGACCAGCAGCGTGAAAATGCGGTCGCTGAATTCCTTTGCGGCTTCGGGGCCACCCTGGGTGCGAATGCGCGCATAGGCGGGAATGAAGGCCGCATTGAACGCACCTTCGGCAAAAATCGCGCGGAAATGATTGGGCAGCCGGAACGCCACAAAAAACGCGTCGGCGGCGGGACCGGCGCCGAGGATCGCCGCCAGCATGATGTCGCGGAGAAAGCCGGTCAGGCGCGAGAGCAGCGTGTAGCCGCCGACGGTGAGAATCTTCTTGAACATCGGGCCCTGGGCTGCCATCGCGGCGCGCGCCGATCAATAGCGTAATGGAAGTTCGCGGCACCGCTGGGACTCGTACCACGCCTGCGGTGCGGATTGGGGCCGGCACGGGATTTGAGGGGCACCGGCGAAACGCAACAACTTAAAACCTAAATCTTCGACGGGCGCCTAGAATAGACCAATTTTCTTTTTTCAAGATAGAATATTGGCAGATAAGAAATTTCATTCTATGTCACGGCAGATCACCGTCCAGAGGTCGTTTATGTCAGAAATCGCGCCGGTTGACGAAGGGCTGCCACGGTTCCGCAATTGGGACGACGGCTGCCCGGGCGCGCCTATGCCATGGAGTGCCGAAACTGGGATGGCGCGCGCTCGGGCGTTGGCGGCAGCGCTCCCCGGTCTCGATCTGTTCGAGCGCCTGGCGGCGATCCGCGCGCATCTGCCGGGCCGTATCGTCTTCACGACGAGCTTTGGCCTCGAAGATCAGGCCATTAGCCATGCCATTTTTCTGCGATGCCTCGCCGTCGATGTCGCTACGCTCGATACCGGGCGGCTGTTTCCGGAAACCCACGAGGTCTGGGCCGAAACCGAAGAACGTTACGGCCGCCGGGTCACGGCGTTTGCCCCAGCCCAGGCAAATCTGGAAGCGCTAGTGGCCCAACAGGGCATCGGCGGCCTGCGGTCCTCGCTCTCCGCCCGCCTCGATTGCTGCAGTGTCCGCAAAGTCGCCCCACTCGAGCGTGCTCTTGCCGGCAGTACCGGCTGGATCACCGGCATTCGCGCCGAGCAATCCGCCGGCCGCGCGGGACTTACCGCGGTTGCGTTCGACGAACGGCACCGCCTGGTGAAGGCGAACCCGCTGTTTGACTGGACACGCGAGCAGACGCTGAGCTTCGTGCGAACGCACAAGGTTCCATACAACCGTCTCCACGACCGCGGCTTCCTCTCGATCGGTTGCGCACCCTGCACACGCGCGGTGGCGCCGGGCGAGCCGGAGCGCGCGGGCCGCTGGTGGTGGGAACAATCCGACAAGAAGGAATGCGGCCTGCACAGCGAAGCCAACTGATACGCGACAAATCGCCATAAACCGAATAGAAACAAACGCCGGGGCAATGATGGACGCACTCTCCGAATTCACCGAAAACACGCGCACTGGAAACACTGGCGATCTCATCGTGTCTGAGCAAGCGGCTCACGAGCCCGCGGCAGCGCTGTCCCATCTCGATCAGCTCGAAGCCGAGAGCATCCACATTATTCGCGAAGCGGTGGCGGAAGCTGACAATCCGGTATTGCTCTATTCGATCGGCAAGGATTCTTCCGTCCTGCTGCATCTTGCGTTGAAGGCGTTCTATCCGGGGAATCCGCCGTTTCCATTGCTGCACATCGACACCACCTGGAAATTCCGCGAGATGATCGCCTTCCGCGATGCGCGCGCGCGCGAGCTCGGCCTCAAGCTGATCGCGCATACCAATCGCGATGGCCTTGCACGCGGCGTTAATCCGATCGACAGCGGAGCGAAGCTGCACACCGACGTGATGAAGACCCAAGCGCTGCGCCAGGCGCTCGATCACCATGGGTTCGATCTCGCGCTGGGCGGCGCCCGCAGGGATGAAGAAAAGTCGCGCGCCAAGGAGCGCGTATTCTCGTTCCGCAGTGCGCACCACGTCTGGGACCCCAAGCGCCAGCGGCCGGAGCCGTGGCGCATCTACAACGGACGCAAGCGCGACCGCGAAAGCTTTCGCGTGTTTCCGCTGTCGAATTGGACCGAGCTCGATGTCTGGCTTTACATCCAGCGCGAGCACATTCCGGTGGTGCCGCTTTATTTTGCCGCGCCGCGCCCGGTGGTGATGCGCGACGGCACGCTCATCATGGTCGACGATGACAGGCTGCCGCTTGAGCCCGGCGAGCGCCCGCAGACCAGGACGGTGCGCTTTCGCACGCTCGGCTGTTATCCGCTCACCGGCGCGATCGAAAGCGGGGCGCAGACCGTCGAGGCGGTGATCGCTGAGACACTGGCGACACGATATTCCGAGCGGCGCGACCGCGTGATCGACCACGACGGTTCAGCGTCGATGGAGCAGAAAAAGCAGGAAGGCTACTTCTGATGAACGTGCATTCGCGGCCCGGCGAACGCGTGCCCGGCAATCCGCCTTCTGGACAAACGCAGAGCCTGCTGCGGTTCGTGGCATGCGGCTCGGTCGATCATGGCAAGTCGACGCTGCTCGGCCGTCTGCTTTATGAATCGAAGCAGCTGTTCACGGATCAGCTCGAAGCGCTGGCCGCGGACTCGCGCAAATACGGCACGCAAGGCGAGGAGCTCGACTATTCGCTGCTGCTCGACGGGCTTGCGGCCGAACGCGAACAGAACATCACCATCGATGTGGCCTACCGGTTCTTCTCGACGCCGCGGCGCAAGTTCATCGTCATCGACACGCCAGGCCACGAACAATACACCGCCAACATGGCGACCGGCGCCTCTGTCGCCGACCTGGCGCTGGTGCTGGTGAGCGCCAACGAGGGCCTGACGCGGCAGACGAGCCGGCACATCGCGATCGTCGGCATGCTGGGCATCGCCGACGTCGTTCTGGTCGTCAACAAGATGGACCGCGCGGGCTGGCGCCAGGATACATTCCGTTCGCTAGAGGCGGAGTTTCGCGACATCGCAGCCGATTCCGGCGTCGGCAATGTCGTGGCCATTCCGGTCGCGGCGAAGACCGGCGACAACATCGCCAGCCATTCGCCGGACATGCCGTGGTACCGCGGCACGACGCTGCTCGACTATCTGGAGCATGTCGAGCCTGCGCGCGCCAGCGCGGCGGGACCGCTGCGAATGCCCATTCAACTCGTCAACCGTCCCGATGCGCAATTCCGCGGCTATAGCGGTCTGATCGTCAGCGGCGCGGTCGAAGTCGGCATGCCGGTGAAGCTTTTTCCATCCGGGACGAGTTCACGCATCGCGCGCATCGTGACGTACGATGGCGATCTCGTTCGCGCCGAAGCCGAGCAGTCGGTGACGCTGACTTTGGCGGATCAGATCGACGCTTCGCGCGGCGACATCATTGCGGATGCGGACCGGACACCGGCGGTGACCCAGCGAATCGGTGCGCGCCTTTTCTGGATGAGCGAACGGCCATTGCGGCCGGGGCAGAAATACCTTGCCAAGCTTGCCACACACACCGTGACCGCGACCGCCAGCACGGATTTGGCGATCACCGACCTCGATCAACGGCGCACGGTCAATACTCCATCGATCGCACAGAATGCGATCGGTACATGCACGCTTGAATTCGATCGCCCGGTCGCCGTCGACCGCTACGCCGAGTGCAGAGACACGGGCAGCTTCATCCTGATCGACCCAGACAGCTTCGACACTGTCGGCATGGGCTGTATCGAGCAGATTCACGAGCCGCCACGCCGGCGCTGGGCGCTGCCCGGCAAGTCAAAGAGTGCGAAACCGCCTGAGAAAAAGTCCACGCGCTGGACCGAAACACACGCACGATCGCTCGCCAAGGCGGTAAGCTGGCGCGCGACCGGCAGCCTCGATACGTTCATTGTGGCATTCGTGATAACGCGCAGCCCAAAAATCGCCGTGTCGGTCGCACTCACGGAAATCGTTACAAAAATTCTAATCTACTATTTTCACGAACGGGCGTGGGCGCTAGTGCCATGGGGCAAGAGCTGAGCCGCCAAAGCGTGCGTGCTCAATGCGCCAAAGCGTACGCGCTCAATGAGCCAAGGCGTCGCGCACCGCCGCGACGATGCGATCCTGCACCGGCGGCCCCAAGTAGGCGTGCATCGGCAGGCTGATCACTTCTTCCGCCAGCCGCTCGCTGACCGGCGCGCCGCCGTCGGCAACCGGATAGCCGCCGTAGGCCTCCTGGCGATGGAGCGGTTTGCGGTAATAGATCGCGGTCGGAATGCCTTGCGCCTTCAGCGTCGCCGCGAGGCCATCGCGCCGGCCCGGCGGGAGCCGGATCGTGTATTGCGCCCAGATGGAAGTCGATTCGTTACCGACCCACGGCACAGTCGCGACATCGGCGAGCGCGTGCGAATAGCGCGCGGCCACGCGATTGCGGGAGACGATCTCTTCCGGAAAAATTTTGAGCTTCTCGATCAGCACCGCTGCCTGGATCGAATCGAGCCGGCCGGTGATGCCGATGCGCGCTGCATCGTATTTGTCGACGGTGCCCTCGCCGTGCACGCGCAGGCTCCTGATCCTCGCCGCCAACGCGTCGTCATCAGTGAAGACTGCACCGCCGTCACCATAGCAGCCGAGCGGCTTGGCCGGGAAAAAACTGGTCGCGGTCGCGGTCGCAAGCGCGCCGAGTTTCCTGCCCCGATATATGGCGCCGAATGCCTGCGCTGCGTCGTCGAGAACGAGCAGACCGTGCTCGGCCGAAATCGCCGCGATCGCGTCGTGGTCGGCGGGCAGACCAAACAGGTCGACCGGGATCACAGCACGCGGCTTGAGCCCGAGCCGCTTCGCTGTCGCGACCGCATCGCGCAAACTGTCGGGATCGAGATTGAATGTCTCGGCCTCGACATCGGCCAAGACCGGCGTCGCACCAAGCAGCGCCACCATCTCGGCCGTAGCGCAGAAGGTGAACGACGGGCAGATCACCGCGTCGCCCGGTCCGATACCCCAGGCCATAAGCACCAGCAGCAACGCGTCGGTGCCGCTGGAGCAGCCGATGACATGTCGCGCGCCGCAGAGCGCCGCAAGGTCGGCTTCGAGTGTGCGGACCTCCGGTCCCTGGATGAACTGGCAGTGTTCCAGAACGCGGGCGACCGCGTCGTCGATTGCGCTACCGAGCCGGCGCCGCTGCGCGGCGACGTCGATGAAGGGAATTGAATCCATGGTCAGCCGGCGACCCGGCGCGGCCCATTGCGCTGCGGCTCGGCGGCGTGCGGGGCGCGCGCGTCGAGGCAGCGGATGGCAATCTCAAGACTTGCAACGGCTTCCTCGCCGGTCACGGCCGGCCGCTCGCCGCTACGGATCGCTTCGACAAACGCCACCAGCTCGGAGCGCAGCGGCTCGGCGTAGCCGACCGACAGGTGCCGCATCGAATAGCTGCCGTCCGGCTGAAAGCCGAAGCATTCGGTGACCTGCAGGGTCAGGAGATCGGCGATCAGATATTTGTCGCGCGTGGCGATGTGAATGTTGCGCGCCTTGAACGGCGTCAGCCAGTTGGTGTTGATGTGGGCGAGCACGCCGGAGGCGGTGCGGAATTGCAGCAGCGCGATGTCTTCGCGCTCGGCGACCGCGCTCGACATCTGCGGCTGGATTTCCACGATCTCGGATTCGGTGAACCAGCGAATGAGATCGATGTCGTGCACGCCGAGATCGATGACGACACCGACATTCGACATGCGCGGCGGAAACGGCCCGACCCGGGTGATGGCGATCGAAAGAATGTCCTGGTCTTTGATCGCCCGCTTGACGGACTGGACGGCCGGGTTGAAGCGCTCGACGTGTCCGACCATGAGCGCCACGCCGGCGCGGCGGGCGGCCGCAACGATGGCCCGGCCTTCGGCCACGGTCGAGGCAACCGGCTTTTCGACCAGAAGATGCACGCCGCGACCGATACATTTAAGAGCAATGTCGTGGTGCAGGTGGGTCGGCGCCGCAATGATGACCGCGTCGACGCCGCGGTCAAGCAGGGCGTCAACATCGCTGAAGCCCGCGCAACCAAGCGTGTCGGACACGAAATCCCGCTGTTTGCGGTCAGGATCCGCGACACCCACCAGTTCAACACCGGCTATGTCTGAGAGCACCCGCGCATGGTTCGAGCCCATGACGCCGACGCCCACTACCCCGATCCGCACTGTGTCATTCCCCGCCACTTCGAAACCTCACCCCTGCCCCGCAGGACGCCTGCGCAGTCGTCGGCCCCGATGCCTCACCTAGCATGACCCGACGCGGCTGGCGACCGGGCCAGGACGGAACTTGAACACATTTTGCTTCCGAGACTTACGGGTCAGGACGGCGGCGCGACGAGTGGCGGGCCCTCCGGCTGCGGCCGGAGCGCCTACAGGGCGCCACAGGAACGCGGCGATCAACGCCGGTGATAATCGTCCTCGAAGCGGACGATATCGTCCTCGCCAAGATAGGATCCGGTCTGGACCTCGATCAGCTCGAGGTCGATCTTACCTGGATTTTCCAGGCGATGGCGCGCCCCGCTCGGCACGTAGATCGATTCGTTTTCGTGGAGAATTTTGACTGAGTCGTCGATCGTCACCCGGGCGGTGCCACGAACCACGACCCAGTGCTCAGCGCGATGGTGATGCATCTGCAGCGACAGCCGGCCGCCTTGCTTGACGACGATGCGCTTGACCTGGAAGCGCTCGCCTCGGTCGAGCGACTGATAGGAGCCCCAGGGGCGGTGCACTTCGAGGTGATCTTCGGTTACGGCCGGAGCCACGTCCTTGAGTTTCTGCACAACACGCCGCAGGCCGTCGCCGTCCTCGCGCTTCGCCACGAGAACGGCATCGGCCGTTGTGACTACGACGACATTCTGCAAACCATAAAGAGTGACGAGCTGCTTGTCGGCGGCGACATAACAGCCGCTGGCATCGACAAACAGCGCCGAGCCCCGCGCGGCATTGTCTGCCGTGTCGCGTGAGGACAGTTCCCAGACCGCCTGCCAGGAGCCGACATCGGACCATCCGTATGAAACCGGCATCACCGCCGCGTGCTTGGTGCGCTCCATCACCGCGTAGTCGATCGACTTCGCCGCGGCACGCGCAAATGCGCCAGGGTCGAGCGTCACGAAATTCAGATCGTTTCCGGCAGCCTCGACGGCACTGACGATCGCAGCCGCGCTGTCCGGCTCGAAGGCGCGGTATTCATCGAGCAGCAGTTCGGCGCGGAACAGAAAGTTGCCGGAATTCCACAAATACCCTTCGCCAAGATAGCGCTGGGCGGTTGAGGCATCCGGCTTCTCGACGAAACGCTCGATAGCAAAAATATCGGCGCCGATCGCGGCGCCGGCGCGAATGTAACCGTATTCGGTCGCCGCGCGGGTCGGACGTACGCCGAACGTGACGATCCGGTCGTCGGCGGCGGCCTGCGCGGCCGCAGCGCAAACTTTGGCGAAGGCGCCCGCGTCGGTGACGACGTGATCGGCAGCCAGCGCGACCACGATGGCATCTTTGGTTCGCCGGCGGGCAAATTCGCTGCCCGCGACGATGGCCGGTCCCGAATCGCGCCGCATCGGTTCAAGCAGAATATCGGCTTGCGCCCCAATCGCGGCGAGCTGCTCGGCAACGAGAAACCGATATTGACCATTGGTGACGATGATCGGCCGACCAAACAGCGCCGGATCGGACACCCTGCGAATAGTTTCCTGAAATGTCGAATAGGAACCAAACAACGGAAGGAACTGCTTGGGCCTGTTCTCGCGCGATGCCGGCCACAGCCGGGTGCCGGCGCCACCACACATGATCAATGGAATAATCGGATTGGCCATATTGCCCTGCCCTCGCGGCCGAATCGCGCGCCGAAACACGATTTCAGTTTAGCGTAAATACTGAATGAATTGCGCCGGATATCGGACCAGGCGCGGGCCGCGTCTGGCGTCTGGCGCGCCCGAAGCCTCACTGCGCCTTGATACGTAAAAATGCGAACCACACCATGCGCAGCAGCAGAAGGCCGTGGCGGAATCGGGAAATCTGCGTTTCACCATAGGTACGGTTGGCATAGCGAATTGGCACCTCGACGATCTTCAAGCTCAGCTTCGACGCACCGAAGATCAGATCGAAATCGCCGAACGGGTCGAAATCGCCGAAATAGCTCCGCCCGGCCTTCAGACGCAGGTAGTCGCTTCGGCGCAACACTTTGGTGCCGCACAGCGTATCGGTAAACCTTTGGCCAAGCAGCCAGCTGAAGGCCTGCGAGAACAACTTGTTGGCGATGAGATTAAGGAACCGCATGGCCTGATCTTCGAGCGGATAGACCAGCCGAGTGCCATTGACGAACTCGCCCTTGCCGGACTCGATCGCCTGCCAGAATTTCGGCAATTGCTCGGGCGGCACCGTGAGATCAGCGTCGAGGATCATCAGCACGTCGCCCTTGGCGATGTCGAAACCGGTATAGACCGCGTCTGCCTTGCCCTTGCCGGGCTGATGCAGCGCTTTGATGTCAAGCTGCGGGTTGGCTTCGATGACGCGCTCGATCTCGCTCCAGCTATCGTCGCTCGAATGGCCCTCGACGAAGATGATTTCGAGCGCGTCGGCAAAACGCGGCATACGGCTAATCGCCGGTTCGATGTTGCCGCGCTCGTTGCGCGCTGGGATAACGACAGTCGCGCTCCGCGGTGGCGGACCGAGGTGCCGCAGCGAACGGCACACGGTGTAATGGCGTAGACAGAACCAGTTGAAGAGAGGCAGTGGCGCGATGAACCGGTTGATCAGCCGTCCCAGTCCGAGCAGCCGCAGCGGGGACAGCAAGCGCCGTTCGCTTTTCACCGCTTCAAAATCGGCGAGTCCGACAAGCGCGTGCACGTCGGCAAGCGCAAGTACGTTCTGCGGCGGCTGCGGCATTTTGAGCTGAATCCATTCGGCCAGCTTCAGCAGTGGATGCCAGAAATGCGAAAAATAGCCGACGATGAGCCGCGTCTCACGCGTACACAGGCTGTGCAGATTTTCGAACATGAGCTGGCAATCTTCGAGCGAACCGAGCGTGTCGACAATGACGATAAAATCGAAGGGGCCGGATAGCGATCGCACGAATTCGGCAGACTCGATGTCGCCGGTCTGAAACTGAAGTCCCGGATAGGAACGCCGCGCTTCGTCAATGACCTCGGCGCTCAGATCGACGCCGACGCCGAACGACGGCTTGAGCGCCGCCAAAAGCTCGCCAGTAGAGCATCCGAGTTCGAGGACACGGGCGCCTTCCGGAACCAGGAACTTGAGGAAGTGCAGATCTTCGCCGTGGAAAAAATCCGCGCGCTGCCGCCACTTGGCGCGTTCAGTCGCGCTGGCGTTGGCATGGCGGCGGACTTCTTCCTTGTGCACCGACAGCGTCACGGACGATACTGCGTTACTCATCTACTATGCCCAGGGATTTGGTCCACGCTTTCAAACGGAACCGGTTGAGGGGTTCGGCGGCCGGTCGATCATACAACGCCGCTGAGCGCAACAGCCGCCGTCCTTTTCAAAAGGAAGTTTGTCGTTCAAGGGGCACATCGCCCGCGGTCCGCGACGGCCGCAATAGCGGCAGCGGAACTTGCGGCAATTTCCACGACAAAACGCGAATTCGCCAGCGCCGATGCCGCATGCTGCTCGCGCTCGTTGGCAGCAATCAGGGTGCCGCCGCAAAGACCCGCGGCCGCACCTGCGGCCAGATCGTGCGCCCTGTCACCGACGATCCATGAGCGCGCCAAGTCCAGATTCATGCCGCTGGCGGCCGCCAATATCATGCCCGGGCTGGGCTTGCGCCAGGGGTGATTGTCGACCCGCAGCGGGCCCGATCCGTCGCCGTGATAGGCGCACGCCAGCACTGCGTCGAGATGGGCCCCGGCTGCCGCCAAATGCGCGACCACTCCCGCCTGCACGGCATGGAAGCCGCCCCAATCATAAAGGCTGCGCGCAATCCCCGACTGATTTGTTACCACCACGACAGGAACCTTAAGCGCGTTGCAACGGGCAATCGCCGCCGCGACACCTTCCAGCATCCGCAGGTCCTCGGGACGCCCCACATAACCGGTATCGGCGTTAATGACTCCGTCGCGGTCCAGAAACAGCGCCGGCCGCAGTATCCGACCCGCCGGCGCCAGCTCGCACCACAGGCCGATGTCGCGATCCATGCCTTTATTCCGAATTACTCGACAGCAATCGACATTCAAACAAATAAATAAATTCGCGCCCGGCAACAAGGCAATAGTTGGCCCGCGCGCCGGGGGCGACCGGACGATCGCGCTAAATCGGGCATCAGCACCCGGCCGCCTGTCCACCGCCGAACAGGGTGCGCTCTACCAGCCCGCAGATGGCGTGAGCCGCAACAATATGGATCTGTTGAATGAGCGGCGTCTCATTGGCGGGCGCGGCGAGATAATTGTCGCATAGTGCCCTCATATCACGTTCGCCCGCGCCGCTGAAACCCACGGTCGTGACACCAATTGCGCGCGCCGCCTGCAACGCCGCGAGGATGTTGGGAGAACGGCCGGACGTCGAGATGGCGACGAAAACATCGCCCGGGCGACCAAGCCCGCGCACCTGACGCTCAAATGCGCGATCGAAGCCGTAATCATTTCCGATCGCGGTCAGCACAGACGAGTCGGTCGTGAGCGCGACTGCCGGCAGCGGATTGCGGTCGAAATTCAGACGGGACAGAAATTCGCCGGCTATATGCTGGGCATCGGCGGCGCTGCCGCCATTGCCGGCGAGCAGGAGCTTGCCGCCGCCCCGGAAGCTGCGCGTAATCGTTTCCGCAATAGCGTAGATCGCGCTACGCAACTCCATATCGCCGGCCGCGCGGTCGAGCGTCTCGCAAGACCGGCGGAAATGCGCCACGACCATGTCATCCGGCTCGCGCATGGGTGATTCGCCCTTACAAATCGTCGCCAGTATAGATGGCCGCGTTCGGGAAGCGAACGCTCGTCTGGCGCCTAATATCCCGACACAGCGGCCAGCGAATCCGGGCCAAGGGTGCGCAGGCTGACTTGAAAGTTGACGCCGGTATTCGGCACCGGGGTGGCGGTTCCATTATACGAATACCCGGCGAAATAATTGACGGCGAACATCAGGCAATCGTCAACGTAGCCAAGTCCAACACGGGCTTGATTGAACTGGTGCACGACAAGGTCGTAGCTCGCGGATCCCAGGACGACCCAATTACTCGTAAGCTTATAAGTGGCGCCGGTGAGGAAGCCTTCGCGCCGGTTCAAGAAGCCAAGATCCGGCTGCGCCGCGTAGTCGCCGTAAAGCAAGTACACGCCCCATCGGTCGAAATTGGCGCGCGTTTCCAGTTCGAGCCGCTGCATCGCCAAGGTCGACTCATCGAAGCGCGCCCGGGCAAGAAACATGTACGTGGAGTTCGGCTGGTACGAAACGCGAGCGACGTAATCGGAAATGTTGTTGTTGAGACCGCTGTCGAGGCCGGTATTGGTGATGTCACCGACGCTATATGAGTTCAAACCATATAGCTGATAGGACTGGCCGAACAGCGCGTTCAGTGAACCGGCGCCGTTGAACTGAGCGGTGTATTGCATGCCGGCATTCAGCCGGCCGCCGCCCTCGACGCGATCCCAGCCCGAAAACTTGTTGACCGAAAACAGATTCGTATCGTCGAAATTCAGACTCTGCGCGTCCTCGTTGGGGAACTGGCCGATACTGGATTCGTTCGGCCGCAGAATGAGCTGGGCGATCGGCTCGATGGTCTGCGTGCCCCACGGCTCGACGTCGATCAGCGGGTAACGGTATTCGAGCCCGGCGACCGGCATGATCCGGGACAGTTCATGTTCGCCAGGCGCGATGTAGTTCGATACGCCCGGCTGGTTATCGACGTCGAGCGACGCCGCGTCGCCGCGCAATTGGAAGAAGGGCGTGAACATCTGGCCATCGCCGGTGACGATGGTCCGCTTCCAGTCGACCTCGGCCGAAGCCCGCGAATAGTCTCCCGGAATGCCGCGCAGCAAACAGTTCGATTTGTTCAGCAGCGCCGTATCGGCTGTTTCCGCCATGCCGTTGGCGCAGATACCCTGACTAATCGCGGTCTGGCTGATCGGATCATAGCTCGCCTGCTGACGGCTCAAGCTCGTGATATTGATCTTATAGCTCAGCTCGCCGCCCATCACCTGTTCGGGCAGCGTCTTCGAATAATCCAGAACGGGCGCCACGATCGGCAGCTGATTTTGCTGATCGAGCTCCGAATAGCCGGTGTAGTAGATCGAGCGCAGGTCGAAATAGCTGCGGTCGCCGCGTCCCGCCAGGTAAAGCTGAGACACGCCCTCCCCGGATTCGCTGGTGCTGGTGTGGAACGGGTCGAGATTCGAGCCGCCGTACTGGGCCAGCGAATAGTCACTTACGATCGTCGGATCGGTAACCAGCACGCCCGTCCAGCCCCAGACCCAGTGGTCGGTGATATCGAATTGGCCCGCAGTCGAAGCGATTCCGCGAAAGGTCTTTGTCGCCTCTGGCGAACTGGCGCCGTAGACCGAAGAAAAGTAGCCCGGATCCTCCTGGAAAATTCCTGAGGCATTGATGCTGTAGGAGCCGTTGATCAGCCTCTGCCCCCATTGCCCACTCAGCATCAAGCCCTGTTTCGTCATGTACTTTGGATAGATCGTCAGATCGTAATCAGGCGCCAGATTGAAATAGTACGGCGTCGTAATGCTGTAGCCGGTGCCGGTGCCATAGCCCAGCGTTGGATAAAGAAAGCCGCTCTTGCGCTTCACCGTCGTGTCTGGGGTCGACATGAACGGGAAATACGCAACCGGTAGTCCGAACAAGTCGATCGTCGCGTCTTCGAAATAAATCATCTTCTCGGAGTCGGAATGAATAATGCGCGCGGCCCTGACCTGCCATTCAGGCGGCTTGCTCGGGTTGTCCTTGCAGGGTTCGCAAGCGGTATAGACGCCGTTTTGCAGCACCGTGTAATTGCCCTGCGCGCGATCGGCGCGCTCCGCGGCGTAACGGGTGTCATCCGGCGCTTCGAGACGCAGCGAGTCGACAAACCCATCGCGATAGTCGTCGGTCAGGTTGATGACTTGCCCGTAAGTGATGCGGCCACTCGCCTCGGTCAGCCGGGCATTTCCCTCGGCGCGCAAGCGTTTGGTCTTCTGATCGTAAATGACCTTGTCGGCTTCGATCGTCGCGCCGCCGTAGTAGATCTGCACGTGCCCGACGGCGGCGGTGGTATCATTCGAATAATCGTATTTGATCTCGTCGGCCTGGACGAGCATCGGGCTATTGGGCGGCACCGGCGGTGAGACCGGCGGCTTATTCCGACTGGGGAAATGCAGTTCGTTTGGACTGCCAACCTGGCCGAGGGGGGTCTGGGCCAGCGCTGAGGAAGCGGCGAATCCAAGCGCGATCGCTACGGCGGCGAACATAAAAGCACCGTAGCGAATTCGCCACCGCGGCCGACGGGTACCCCCGAAGTCCGTCACTAAACGTGCTCCCCAGCAAAACACCGCACTGGCACTGCCCGGCGTAGCCGGATCAGCACCGTGGAAACGTCCGAAGAGGCTGCATCCCCTGGACTGTGGTGGCCTGGAATGATGGCTTTGCCAAGGCAAAGGCCTTTGAAAACAAACAGGAATTAGTTGTTGAACATACACAAGAATTGGTAAAAGATGGCCGGTCGGGCGATTGCGGCCGGGGACAAAGGCGGGCCCGCACCGAGGGCCAAACTTATGCACCTCGTTGCACTGATTACGTGCCGGCCACGAAGAATGACGCCAAGCGGTTGCGGATATTGTCCGCAATCATTGAAACCGCGCGATCTTCGGCATTGAGCCAGGCACGCTGCTGGGCAAACCGTTGCGCCGAACCGGGAATATCGAAAGAAGCCCGCCCAAACGTCGAGGAGTTGACAACGACCTTGCCGGTGGCGATCTCGGTCAGCGTGAAGCCCACGTTAACCGCCGACACCTGGGTATCGGGTCGACCGCTGGCCACATCGACAATGACGGTCTGGATTCCGCTATTGATGCCGTTGACCTGCAATCGATACAGCGGCGCCGACGGCGCCGCACCGTTGTTGAATTCGGACATCAGGTTATTGCGTAACTCAACGGCAAGCCGGGATTCCGGATGTCCGTTGGGAGCTGCAATTTGCACAACCTCGACCGCGGCAAGTTTATCGCGAACCGAATTCCCAGCCGCTCCCAGCGGCTGATTGCCATAGACCGGCTGGAAGCATGCGGTGTTCAGCGCGCCCAAACCGAGCACGACGGCAGTCCGGAACAGCTGTTTGGCGACACCGATTTCCCGGCCCCAGCGCATCGGCACCCTTCCCCGCCCACACTCGGGTAACGCAGAAATCTTAACACCTATACATACCTTGCAACCTATGATGCAAGGGTGGCGGCCGGCGCGCATCGCCCTCAGATGGGATGCACGAGGTCGCCGCTATCTGATCTTAATTCTGCGCCTAATCGACACGAGAAGACGGGACGATGACGGCGACAACGTGGCGGCGCGCCCGCGTCTTGATCGGCCTACAGCTCGCGGCACTATTGGGTGCAGCCCTTGGGCTTGCCCAGTGCAGCGCCGTGCCGCTTGCAAGCGCCACGCAGCCCCCTCCTCCGGTCAGCTATGGCGTACCGGTCGCCGCCACGCTCAGGGGATTTAAAGGCTTCGCCGGCTATAGCGATTTCCAGATTTCCGGCCTGCGCTGGGTTCATACGGTATATGGATGGAACTGGCTCGCCTGCGTTCGCTTCGCCGATCGCGGCACGCAGCACTTCTACGTGTTTTTTCTCGAGGCCGGCGGCGTGATTTTCTCGCGCTTTGACGTGCGCACCGATCAATGCGCGGCGCAGCAATATGCGCCGCTCGATCCGGCGACCGGCACGATCACGGCCTCCCTAATGGCGCCGCCGCAAGTCCCGGGAGCGCCAACGCAGTCCTTCATGCTGCAGCAGCCGATCTATTAGCTATTGCGTCGAGGCACACGCCTCACCGCTTCTTGCGAGTGCCGCCCGGTCGCTTGCGCGTTGCGCCGCGCAAAATTCTGCCCGCAACCGCGTCGAGCTTTTTGAGGAGTCTTGGATCGCGCGCTTCCGGCGCGGTAATCAGTGCATTATCGAGCGCGCGATCGGAACCGATCGGACAGGGTTCGTGCTCGCGTGGAAAATCGCGGGCGAGGCGAGCGACCAGGCGCTTGGCTTTCTCCGCGTTAACAAGCAGCACTTTGACAATGTCCTGCACGGTGACGGCATCGTGGTCGGGATGCCAGCAATCGAAGTCGGTCACCATGGCGACGGTGGCGTAGCAAATCTCCGCTTCGCGAGCGAGCTTGGCCTCCGGCATGTTGGTCATGCCGATCACGGCGTAGCCAAGATGCTTGTAGGTCAGACTTTCGGCCAGACTGGAAAATTGCGGCCCTTCCATGCAGACGTAGGTGCCGTCACGCACCACATCGATTGCTTCGGCCATCGCCGCCTCGGCGAGGTGGATGCGCAGCCGCGGCGAAACCGGATGCGCCATCGACACATGGGCGACGCAGCCTCTACCGAAAAATGAACTCTCGCGTTTATGCGTCCGGTCGACGAACTGATCGATCAGCACAAAGGTACCCGGCGGCAGTTCTTCCCGGAACGAGCCGCACGCCGACAACGAAATCAGGTCGGTCACACCCGCGCGTTTGAGCACGTCGATATTGGCGCGGTAATTGATATCGGACGGCGAAAGCCGATGTCCCTTGTCGTGGCGCGGCAGAAACACGACCGGCAGGCCGGCAATTTCGCCGATTCGCAAAGCGGCCGACGGTTCGCCCCAAGGACTTGCGATCTTTTTCGTACGGACTTTTTCGAGCCCCGCCAAATCATAAACGCCCGAGCCGCCAATGATGCCGAGAACCGCCTTTGTCATCAGGCTCCCTAACCCTCGTTGTTGTAACGCAAGCGCAATGCCCGTGCCGTTATCGCGCCTCGCTGTGGAAATCCGGCACGGCTTCGCGCAGCAGACCGACGATTGTGCCACGTTCGCTGTGATCGATCCCGCTTTTGAGCTTGGCGACCCAGTCACGCACCACATCGATGGAAGGACAGACCGGTGTCGCCGCGACGACGCCGGCAATGCCGACATCCATGCCCGGCTCCTCGCGCGCGAACAGGATCTCGTTGAGTCGCTCGCCGGGCCGGACGCCAGTAAACACGATGTCGACGTCGCGCCCCGGCTCGAGCCCGCTCAACCGGATCATCCGTTCGGCGAGGTCGACGATCTTCATCGGCTGACCCATGTTGAGCACATAGACCGAGGCCGCGGTCCGCGTTGGGCCAAGCGCATGACTCGCTGCGGTGATGACGAGATCGCAGGCTTCGCGGATGGTCATGAAATAGCGGACCATGTCGGGATGGGTTACGGTCACGGGACCGCCGGCCTCGATTTGCGCCTTGAATTTCGGCACCACCGAACCGTTTGACGCGAGCACGTTACCGAACCGTACCGCGATCATACGGATCGGCGACTTGCCGCCGTTCGCGCTGCGCGCGGCCGCGTCCAATGCCTGGCAATACATCTCGGCGAGCCGCTTGGTGGCGCCGAGCACCGAGACCGGCTCGATCGCCTTGTCGGTCGAGATCATCACCATGGCTTGGGCGCCGGCCGCAACCGTGGCGTCGGCAACATTGATCGACCCGAGCACATTGGTCCGGATGCCCTCGTCCCACTCGCGCTCAACCAGTGGCACATGCTTGAGCGCGGCGGCATGGAACACAAGGTTGGGCTCGACGCCGGCGATCAAGCGAAAGGTCCGTTCGCGATCGCGAATATCGGCAATCCGGCCCTCGACAATAGTGGCACTCGATTTGGCCGCGAGCCGTTCCAGCACGCCGTGCAGCGCCGATTCCGAATTTTCCAGGATCAGCAAGCGGCGGGCGCCGAAAGTGACGACGCGATCGCAGATTTCCGAACCGATCGAACCGCCGCCGCCGGTCACCACCACGGTCCGACCTTTGACGAGTTGTTCCAGCCGCCGATAATCGATGTTGACGCTCGGTCGCAGCAAAAGGTCTTCGACATCCACCGGCGCCAATCGCAATGCGTCTTCGCCACCGTCGAGCGCAGGGAGCCGGTTGGTGGCGAGTCCGAGCCGGCGGGCCAGCATCAGCATCGTTTCCGGATGGACGTCGGGCGCCAAAGCCGCCGCCGACAACACCAGCCGGGCAACGTGAATACCCTGCTCCGCCAATGACGCTACGGTGACTTCAAGGTCCGACAGATAACCGCGCACTGGAACGCCGCGCAACGCCTGGCCCTGGTCGGCGCGCGACGGCGACAGGATGCCGACCGGCCGCAGCTTGGTAACCGCGCCGCTCTCGATGGCACGCAGCAGAACCTCGGCGTCCGCCGCGCGCCCGGCGATGAGTGTGGGAACCGCTTCCGGACCTCTGGCGTGGTGCTGCGTGCGCGCATGCCGGAACAGCCGGTAGGCGATACGCGGCCCACCGAGGAAAAACATCTGCAGCACCCAGTAGAGAAGGATGGTGATTTTGCCGAAGAAAAACGTGCCGTAGAAATACGGCGCGACCAGCACGTAATCGAGCACCAGCAACGACAGCGCCAGCACTGTCACGGCGCGAAAAATGTTCCACAGGTCCGGCAAGGACGCAAAGCGCCACTTGGCGGCATAGAGCTTGAAAATCCAATAGACCATCCCGGCATAGACCAGAAAGCCGGGAAGAACGATCAGCAGCCAGTGGAAGCGCTGCGTCAGCCCGATGTCTTCGAAACGAAAATAGAACGCAGCCAACATCGCGGCCGCCGTCATCACCAGGTCGTGGGTGACGATCAACAGGCGGCGCGGATTGCTGAAAAATCCCGTCATGGCGCTACCATATAGACCGCCGCGCGCGGGAACGAAACGCAATATCGAAAGCGCGGGCACAGAGCCGCATCCGGGGTGGCGACACCGCAGGTAAGGCCTTGAGACAGTGGCGATTCAGTGCAGTTTCGCGATTTACCGCGCAGGGCGGACTGACATTTGCTAGTGGTCCTTTGATTCTAACGGGCAGCGAGCGACACTCGGGTGATGGACGCGACGGCGCCAGTCATATGGGCGGCACGCGGCGGAGCGATTGCGGTTTTGGCCGCGCTGATCGCCGTTATTCTGATCGTCGTCTTGCATCCCCTGTTGTCCCGCTACGCGCTCGCGAAACCGAACGCGCGGTCGTCACATCGCACGCCGACGCCGCAAGGCGGCGGCATCGCAGTCATGGCGGCCACCATCGCGGCGACCGCATTCGGCCTGTTCTGCCTCGCCGTCTCGCCCGCCACACCGCTCGTTGCGGTTTTCGGCGCCGCGGTCGTCATGGCGTGCGTCGGCGCCGCCGATGACATGCGGCCGCTCGGCGTCGTGCCGCGGCTCGCGCTCCAGGCGCTTGCGGTGGCGGCCGTGATCTTTGCGCTGCCGAGCGATCTGCACATTGTCGCCTTCCTGCCGCTGTGGTTCGAGCGGCTGCTGCTCATCGTCGGCGGCCTGTGGTTCGTCAACCTCGTCAACTTCATGGACGGCATCGACTGGATGACCGCCGCCGAAATCGTACCGATCTGCGCCGCGCTGGTGACGCTCGGCTGTCTCGGCGGGTTCTCGCGCGATGGCATCGTGGTCGCGCTGTCGCTCGGCGGCGCGATGATTGGATTCGCCTATTTCAACCGGCCGACCGCGAGGCTGTTTCTCGGCGACGTCGGCAGCCTGCCGATCGGACTCATCACCGGGTGGCTCTTGGTTCTGCTCGCCGGAAGCGGGCATGTGACGGCGGCGCTGTTGTTGCCGCTCTATTACCTCGCCGATGCCACTCTGACCTTGCTGCGCCGCCTGTCGAACGGCGAGCGCGTCTGGCAGGGGCACCGCACGCATTATTATCAGCGCGCCACCGATCGCGGCTTTTCCGTCACCGAAATCGTCGTGCGGGTCTTCGCTATCAATCTCGGCCTCGGCGCACTCGCGGTCGCGACCGTCTTGGCAAACAGTCTCATCGCCAACACCGGCGCGCTCGTCTGCGGCGCAGCGCTGGTCGGCTGGCTGCTGTACAGTTTTACGCGCAGGCGCGACTGACTATCCGGCCGCTGCCTTCGGCTTGCGCTGATCGAAGCGGCGGTCGAAGACGTGCTCGGCGATGCGGTTCTTGAGCATTTCGATCGAGCCGCCGGCGATCATCCAGCCGCGCGTGCGGCGCATGCAGTATTCCACCAGCGACTCACAGCTGTAGCCGAGCGCACCCATGATTTGCACTGCTTCGCTGGCAACTTCGAAGCCGGCCTGATTGCAGGCGACCTTCGCGAGCGCGGTCTCGTAGGCCGACGGCAGGCCTTTGTCCGCGCTTGCCGCCGCGCGATACAACAATAGCTGCGCGCTCTCGAGCTTCACCGCCATCTCGGCGAACTTCCATTGCAGACCCTGGAACTCACACAACGGCCGGCCGAACTGTTCGCGCGTCAGCGCATAGTCGCGCGCGGTATTGAACGCGTAACGACCGTAGGCCAGCGAGCGCGCCGTGTTGCCGAGCCGCTCGACGTTAAAGCCAGCCATCTGTTTGCGGAAGCCACCCGGGCCGAGCAACACGTTCTCGGCGGGGATGCGACAGTCGGAAAAGTGCAGTTCGCACCACTCCTCGCCGCTCATGAAGGCTGACGGCTTGCCTATGGAAAACCCCGGCGTGCCGCGCTCGATCAACACCGAGCCGATGCCATTGAGCCCTGGGCCGTAACGCAGATAGACCAGAAAAATCTGCGCCTCGGCGCTGAACGTGGAAAACACCTTGCCGCCATTGACGACGTAATGCGCGCCGTCCTGCCGCGCGCTGGTTTTCAGATCGGTAACAGCGGAGCCAGCATCCGGCTCGGTCATGCCGAGGCTCATCACCAGACGGCCGGAGAGCAGAGCGCCGAGCCAGCGTTTTTTCTGCTCGGGCGTGCCGTATTCGGCGAAGGTGCGGATCGGGCCGAAATTGCCGAACTGCACCACGTCGGCGCTGCGCGGGCATTCGGCGGCGATCTGCTCGATCGCGATCACCGCGTCCATCAGCGTGCCGCCCTGCCCGCCTTCCTCGGCTGGCAGCGTGATGCCCATGAGCCCTTGCTCGGCCATCAGCTCCGCCACGTCGAACGGGAATCCCGCCTCGTGCGCGCGCTTCAATGCGCCGACGGCGAGCTTTTCCCGCGCGAAGCGGCGCACCTGCTCGGCAAATAACTTCTGCTCTTCGGTGAACTCGAAATTCATGGTGGTGATCCATCTTTCGCGTGCGGCGCTCGGCAGCTATTCGGCTCTGCGGCCTCCACCTTAGCCGCCGTCCTTGCTAGTTTGCCAGCGAACAGGGAAGACTTGTCATGCAACAGCGCAAATTCGGCAATACCGACCTGATGGTGTCCGCCATCGGTCTCGGCTGCTACGGCATGTCGGGGGTCTACGGACCGGCCGACGACGCCGAGTCCATCGTCACCATTCGCCGCGCGCTTGATCTCGGCATCAACTTTCTCGACACGTCGGCGAGCTACGGCCTGGGCCACAATCACCGTGTGATCGGCGAAGCGATCCGCGGCCGACGGCAAGACGTCGTCATTCACTCGAAGAGCGGCAGCCCGCGCGACGGCAATCCGGGCGACTTGCGCGGCGGCGATCCGCGCTATTTGCGCAGGACCCTGGAAGACAGCCTGAAGAATCTCGGCATCGAACGGCTTGACGTGTTCTGCATGTCACGCGTCGATCCCCACATCCCGGTCGAGGAGAGCGTCGGCGCGATGGCCGAGTTCATCAAAGAGGGCAAGACACGTTTCATCTCGCTGTCCGAATGTTCCGCGGAATCGCTGCGGCGCGGCGACGCCGTGCACCCGCTCACCTCGCTGCAGATGGAATATTCGCTGTTCTCGCGCGACGCCGAACCGCAGGGCCAGATTGCCGCCTGCCGAGACCTCAGCATGACGCTGATGGCCTACGGGGTGGTCGGGCGCGGCATGCTGAGCTCGGCTGTACCGCAGCTCGATCGGATGACCGTTGATGATATTCGCAAGCGGCTGCCGCGCTTTGCGAATGAAAACGTCGCGGCCAATATGCAATTGCGCGCGGCACTCGAAGCGCTGGCGCGCAAGAAAAACGCGACGCTCGCGCAGTTCGCCATTGCCTGGACAATGGCCCAGGGCGCGCGATCCGGCACATTCATTGTACCTATACCCGGCGCGAAATCGCGAAAACACCTTGAGGAAAACGTCGGCGCCGCCGCGATCACGCTCACCGCGGAGGATCTCACCGAGATCGACAGCGTGGCCCCACCCGGTGCTGCCGCGGGCTCGCGCTACCCGGCGGCCCAGATGCATCGGTTGAATGTGTGAGCACGATGTCACGTCTGCTTGCTTGCGCCAACGACCCACCCGGCACTCAATTTCTTCTCCGCTTCATTTCCTGCTGCTCGTAGCGCGCCTTCAGCGGCGGGTCGCTGGTTTTGCCGGCGACTTCATTCTGTTCGTCGCTTCCATCGATGCCGGGCACGGACGCGATCTTCGCCGCCAAAAGATCGTCGGTTACCGCCTCCCGGATAAAGGGCTCGAGATAGGCATCCAGATGGCCCTTGCCCGGATCGTCGAGTTCTTTGGTCAGCGCGAACAGGTAGTCAGCCTTTCCGGTCGTCGACCAGTCGATGCTAAACCCCGCCCGCTGCGACAGAACAGCATGAAGAGCCATGATCGTACGCCCGTTGCCGTCCAAAAACGGGTGAGCGTAGGCGAGATAGCCCATGATCTCCCCAGGGTTCGCCACCATGAATGCTTTGTCCTGCCCACGACCCAACGCAAATTCGACCGCTCGACGGATATCCTGCGGGCGCGCGAAGAGAATGGTGCCTTTGCTAATCGCGAGGTCGGGAGCATTCGCCAGCCGGTCTTGTCCGGCCCAAGGATAAACGGCCTCGAAAAGGACTTTATGGGTTTCCAACAAATCCGTGTAGGAAAGATCCGAAACGTTGGCGAGGCGTGCCAGGGCGGCATCAATGCCGGTCACAAAGGAGGTGTGCTCAAGGCGGCGGACGATGTCCGGTTCTTTCTCCTTGGCGAGATTGCGCAAGTAGCCTTGCGTCGCAAAATCGCCAAACGGATCGAAGGTCACAGCCTTGCTTCGCGCAGATAGGTCGCTTGGAGTTGCACCATCTCGGCCCGCGAGAGATGGCCGCTTCGTTGCAGCGCGACAAGCAACTCCTCAATCTCGTCGAGTTCCACGTCGTCGCCGGCAAGGCGCGTGATGTGGTGTGCAAGCACGTCACGCCGCGAACGGACATACGCCACGTTGTACTGTCTCGCCATCTTCCGGATGCGGCCGGCGACTGGGCTCTCGGCTCGTTCGGACATGAATTCTATGTAGCATTTCGAGGCCGGAAAATCCATTAAATCACGGGAAAGAGCAAATTATCAGCAGCTTCCACGGTAGTCGCTGAGCGGATCGAAAACTAACCCCCCGTCAGCTTCTCCATCATCGCGCGCATGAAGCGCACGGCGGCGGGGCCCTTGAGTGCGCTGTTCCACAGATCGCGCGCCATCTTTTCGTGCAGCGCCAGCGCTTCCGGCGCCGACGTGATCATCGCCACGCCGACGCGGATGTTGGGCTCTTCGCCGAGACGGAACGGGCTCAGCGCCAGTATCTGCCTGTCGGGTTGCCGGAAAATCTGAAAGCTGGTGTGCGGCAGCGTGTCGAGCACGATGCCGATCTGCACGCCGATCGGCTCATTCTCCATCAGCGCAATGAAATGCTCGGCCTCCGCACGGGCGAGCGCACGGCGTTCGCGGCGCAATTTTTCCGGCAGGTCGAGCCGGCCGACCAGGCCGTTGCGCAGAAAGCGCTCCATCTCGGATGCGGAGATCAGATTGACGATCGCCGGCTGCCGCCGCCGATATGTCTCCTTGCGTTGGCGCAGCACCTCCATCAACTCGCCGATCTGCGCCAGCGCATGGTCGCTTTTGCCGGCGTCCGGCACAGATTCGTGCAGCACCTCGCCGAGCGCGGCATCGAATGGATCGGACGAGAGCACGTACGAAATCGGGCCGGCCAGAACGATGATGTGCTCGGCGGTTTCCTCGATCTGCCGCATGCGCTCGAAATAACTCACCGCCGAGGCGATGTATTCGACGCCGACGCCGAGCAGGGTCGGTACCGAGACCTGCAGCAGGTCGGCGAGGTTCTCCAGCGTTTCAATCTTGGCGACTTCGCCCTTCTCGAAGCGGTAGAGCGCGGTCCGCGAAATGCCGAGTTTCTGCGCGATCTCCTCGGCCGACAAACCGGAGCCGAGACGGAACGCCTTCAGGCGGTTGCCTATATCGTCGAAGCGCAGCGGCAAGGCTTGCTCCTGCTCACTGCTGGCGGCGAGGAGGCTGAAACAGAACCGCGTCACGGACCGGCTCAGGATTACGCGAACAGCCCCTCACCGCGCGCCTCGCGATCAAGCCGGAATGCGCTCCGCCGATCCTCGCGGCGCGGGAACAGGTGATTTTTGCAGCCGCTTCGCCGCATCGAGCGCGGCGATGACGATGTTCTGGTAGCCGGTGCAGCGGCACAGATTGCCCGAAATGCCGATGCGCACTTCTTGCTCGGTCGGATCGGGATTATCGCGCAGAAGCTCGATCAGGGTTGTCAGGATTCCCGGCGTGCAGAAGCCGCATTGCAGGCCGTGATTGTCGCGGAACGCCTCCTGCAGCGGGTGCAGCGTGTCGGCATTCGGCGCGATGCCTTCGACGGTGAGAATTTCGTGGCCGTCGGCTTGCACCGCAAGCATCAAGCAAGAGCGCGCCGAGTGGCCGTCGAGCAAAATTGTGCAGGCGCCGCACACGCCGTGCTCGCAACCGAGATGCGTGCCGGTGAGCCCGAGTTGATGACGGATGAAGTCGGCGAGCGTCACCCGCACCGGCGCGGTCTCTTCGTAGCGCGTGCCGTTGACCGTGACCGTGATCTTGCGCGTCTCGCTCATGCCCGCTTCCCTTCCGCGATGCGTTCGTGCGCTTTGAGCAACGCGCGGCGCGGCAGCACCGTCGCCAGTTGCTGGCGGTAGGACGCCGGCGCGTGGATGTCTTCGATCGCCTCGCACTTGCGCAAACTCTCGCATATCTCGCGCATGCGCTTCTCTTCGATCACCTCGCCGATCAGCGCCTTTTCGACCTCGCGTGCGCGCACCGGCGCGGGCCCCATGCCGCCGAGCGTCACCGAGGCGCGCGTCACCTTGCCCCTTGAATCCTCTTCGATCAGGACGGCCGCCGACACGATGGCAAAATCGCCGTGCCGCCGAGAGAATTCGATGAAGGCGTAGCCATGTCCTTTTGGCCAGCACGGGAAGGTCGCGCCGGTGACCAGCTCGTCGGGCTCAATCGCCGGCGTCATATAGGCCACGGGGAACGAGGCAAAATCGATGCTGCGCGTGCCGCTCTTGCCGGCCACCGTGACCTTGGCGTCAAACGCGGCGGCGAGCGTCACCAGTTCGGCCGCCGGGTCGAGATGGCAGAGCGAGCCGCCGAGCGTGCCGCGGTTGCGGGTCTGGCGGTGGCCGACCTGACGGATCGCCTCGTGCATCAGCGGGCTGCGTTCGCGGACCGCGTCGGAAAATTCGATCTCGCGCTGTCGCGTCATCGCGCCGATCTCGAGCGCCCCATTGGCGCGGATATAGCTCAGTCCCACGACACGGTTGAGGTCGATGATGTGGTCCGGCAGCACGAAGCGCATGTTGAGCATCGGCATCAGCGACTGCCCGCCGGCCAACAGCTTGGCATTCTCGAGTGAGCCGAGCAGGCTGACCGCATCGGCGACCGTTCGCGGATCGTGGTACGAAAAGGGCGGTGGTTTCATGCCGGGCTGCTTTGTTCCGCTGCGTTTGGTCTTTTGACTCTGTGCCGAAAACTGTGCATCAGTCCAAAAACGTACACCAATCCCAAACTTGATACCAGTGGAGCGGATTTGACATTCGCCCCGCACCTGGCCGTAAACTCCGAAGGCGAATGTCAAATCCAAAGCTCCACTGGAATTCAATGAGTGCTAGTGGTCCTTTGATTCTGACATTCGCATCAACGCATGCCGAAACTGCATGCGAATGTCAGAATCGGACCACTAGCTAATGAAACCTGCGGCGTTTCGCTATCACGCGCCGAAAACCGTCGACGAGACGGTGGCGATGCTTACGGAATTGGCGCCGCAGGACGGCCGTGTGCTGGCCGGCGGCCAGAGCTTGGTGCCGACCATGGCGTTCCGGCTGGCGAGGCCGGCCCACCTGATCGATATCAATGGCGTTGAGGCGCTCAACCGTTTGGCGGTTGAAGGCGGCAAGCTCGTCATTGGCGCGTGCGTGCGCCATGCGGCATTCCACCGACAGGTCTGCGACGGTCCGCTCGGCAAACTTTTGAGCGAGGTCGTGCGCCATATCGCGCACTTTCCGATCCGCAACCGCGGCACGTTCTGCGGCAGCCTCGCCCATGCCGACCCGGCGTCCGAATGGGCGCTGGTGCTGACGGCGCTTGACGGTGAGGTTTTGGCAAAGAGCGCGCGCGGCGAGCGGGTCGTTGCGGCGCGCGACTTCTTCCAGGGCATCATGACGACGGCTCTGAGCGACGACGAACTGCTCGCCGACGCGCGTCTGCCGGTGCTCGCTGCCGGCACACGCTGCGGCTTCTACGAGTTCAGCCGGCGCGCCGGCGATTTCGCGCTGGCTGCGGCACTCGCCACCTATCGCATTGAGGGCGGCAAGATCGTCGAGCCTCGCGTCGCCCTCGGCGGCGTCGAGGTCAGTCCGCGGCGCATCGCCGAGGCCGAGCGCGCCCTCGCCGGCGCCGAGCCGGGCGACACGGCATTTCGCGCGGCCGCCGCCGCGGCAGCCGCCGCGGTCGATCCGTTGGAAGACATCGTCAATACCGCCGAATTCCGCCGCGACCTCGTGCTTGCGGTGACGCGCCGGGCGCTCGAACGCGCGGCGAAATGAGCGCGGAACAAAAGGCCTGGATCGGGCAATCGGTCGAGCGGCTCGAAGACCCGCCGCTGGTTACCGGCCGCGGCGAGTTTGCCGGCGACATCAACTTTCCGCATCAGCTTGCGATGCGTATCGCGCGCTCCGCGCATGCGCACGGCCGCATCGTGTCGGTCGACACGTCGGCGGCGCGCGCGCTGCCCGGCGTGTTCGCCGTGTGGACCTCAGCCGACGTCGCCGATGTGCCGCCGATCGATTTCCGCGAGGGCTCGATCCCGGCACTCGATCCGTACCGCCAGCCGATCCTGGCAAATGGCAAGGTACGCTATGTCGGCGACCCGGTCGCCGCCGTATTTGCGACCGACCCCTACATCGCCGAGGACGCCGCCGATCTGGTCGAAATCGAAATCGAGGAATTGCCGCCGGTACTGGATGCGCAAGCGGCGCTGTTTGAGTTTTCGCCCGGATATCTCAGCGAGCCGACCATCATCCGGCAGGGTTACGGCGACGTCGATGCCGTGTTCCGCACCGCGCCGCATGTGGTCGAGCTTGAACTCGCCGTCGGCCGGCATTCCGGCGTGCCGCTGGAGACGCGCGGCGCGATCGGTCACTACAATGCCGCGCGCGGTATTTTAGAGCTGCACGGCGCCGCCAAGGTGCCGCACCGCAATCAGGAACTGCTGGCCCGCATGCTGCAGATTCCGCCGAGTTCGGTGCATGTGTACGAATCCCATGTCGGCGGCGGCTTCGGCATTCGCGGCGAGATGTATCCAGAGGATTTTCTCGTCTGCGTCGCCGCCAAGAAATTCAATCGACCGGTAAAATGGATCGAGGACCGTCGCGAGCACCTGATCGCCGCCAATCATTCGCGCCAGCAACTGCACAAAATTCGCGCCGCGGTGGACGACAACGGGGTCATCCTCGCCATCGACGACACGTATTTCCACGACCAGGGCGCCTATATCCGCACCCACGCGACGCGCGTCGTGCACATGACGGCCGGTATTCTGCCCGGGCCTTACCGCGTCCCGGCCTACCGCGCGGTCGGTCACTTCCGTCTCACCAACAAGACGCCAGCCGCGACCTATCGGGCGCCCGGCCGCTACGAGACCACGTTCGTGCGCGAACGCCTGGTCGACGCGATCGCCGCGAAGCTGAATATCGACCGCATCGAGGTGCGCCGGCGCAATGCCGTCACTACCGCCGAACTGCCTTACGAGCGGCCGCTCGAAGCGCTCGGCGAATCCATCTTTATGGATACCGGCGATTACATCGGGCTGGTCGACAAGCAGCTCGCGCGGATCGACTGGCCAAAGCTCAATGCCGACGTGAAGCGCCGCAAGGCCGCCGGCGAACTGGTCGGCATCGGTGTCGCCATGTTCATCGAGAAAAGCGGGCTAGGCCCGGCCGACGGCGTGCGAATTTCTGTGGATACGTCCGGTGCGGTTGAAGTGGTCACCGGCGGCGCATCGCTCGGCCAGGGTTTTGAGACCGTGATGGCGCAGGTCGCCGCCGATGGGCTCGGCGTCGATTACAAGAAGTGCCGCGTCATCCACGGTCAGACCGACCGCATTGCCTTCGGCATCGGCGCCCACGCCTCGCGCGCCACGGTGATGACCGCGTCGGCGACGCATATCGCGGCGCTCAATGTGCGCAAGAAGGCGCTCGAAGTCGCGGGCGAACTCTTACAAGCGGCGCCCGACACGCTCGACATCATCAACGGCGAAGTAGTGCGCCGGGACCAGAAGAGCGGCCCATCGATCGGCCTTGGCACGATTGCCCAGCACCTTGCGCCGACATCGAAGACGCTTGGCGAGCGCGATCCGGGGCTCTCGGCCGAAGGCTGGTTCCGCGTCGACCACCAAGTCTATCCGTATGGCAGCCACGTCGCGGTGGTCCGCGTCGACGCGGAAACCGGCGGCGTCACCGTCGAGCGCTATTTCATCGCCTACGACATCGGCCGCGCCATCAATCCGGCGCTGGTCGAGGCGCAAATCGTCGGCGGCTACGCGCAGGGGCTGGGCGGCGCGCTGCAGGAGGAATTCATCTACAACGAGCGCGGCGATCCGCTCGCCGTCACCTTTGCCGATTACCTTTTGCCGGCCATGCACGAGACGACACTGCCCGACGTCCTGCTGCGCGAGGACTATGCGACCCCGCGTAACCCACTCGGCATCAAGGGCGCCGGCGAAAGCGGCATCACCGGCGTCGGCGCCGCCATCGCTTCGGCGATCGACGACGCCATCAGCATGCCGGGCGCGGTGACGCAGATTCCGGTGACGCCGCAGCGGCTGAAGCAGATTTTGAAAAAGCGCAGCTCCTCGTATCGCGAGCAAGCCTAACAGCTGCAGCGAGACCGCTACCAAGAACCTTCGCCCACGTTGCGGCACGGACTGACTAAGGCATCCTCGCCACAATCGCCCATATCATTTATTGTTGTTGCGCCCGGAGCTAAAAAGCTGGGTGCCGTTTTTGAACGGCGAAGACGTTTTTCAAGGCTGTCCGAGATTGCCTGGCTCGGCCACAGACGACTTGAGGGTCGACGGATGCAGCGGTGGTTCCTGAGCTATAATTCGCGGGATTTCACCCTCGTGGACGGCCTGCAAAATGCGCTGAGGCGCAAGGACCCGGATGCGCAAATATTCTTCGCACCGAAGAGCCTGCGCGCCGGCGGCTATTGGTTGCCGTCGCTCGCCGAGGGGATCGCGGACGCGACCGCGTTCGCGCTGATCGTTGGCGAGAACGGCCTCGGTCCGTGGCAGGTCATGGAATATTACGAGGCGCTCGACCGACGGGTGAAGTCGCCTGACTTCCCCGTCGTGCTGGTACTGCTCGAAGGCCAGCCTGCGCCGGGTCTGGCATTCCTGCGTCAGCTTCACTGGATCATGACCGCGGATCCGGGATCGGACCAGACGGCGGCACGGCTCGTTGATGCCGGCGCCGGCGGTGGCACGCGCCCCGGCGAGTTGTGGCGCTACACCTCGCCGTATCGGGGCCTCGCCGCGATGACCGAGGCGGACAGCGATTTCTTCTTCGGCCGCCAGCACGAGACCAGCGAGGTCCTCGCCGCTCTCGGCGACGCAACGGGCCGGCTGCCCGTCTTGCTCGGCAACTCCGGCGTCGGCAAATCCTCGCTGGCACAGGCGGGTGTCCTTGCGGCCCTGAAACGGCAGGCATTGCCCGACAATTCGGCTCCAGGCCGTGCTTGGCCGCAGGCCTTCCAGGACAGCCGCCGCTGGTGCTTCCTGACCTTGAAGCCCGGGGCGGAGCCGCTGAAAGCGCTGGTCGAGCCTTTCCTCGACACTTGGCAGTTCGCGGCCACCGATCCCGAGCGTGTCGCCCGGCAGAATGGATGGATCGAGATTCTGCGCGATAAGAAGGGCACGCTGCACGATCTGCTCGATGCCACGGAAAGGCGGTACCAGGAGCTCAATCAGACCAAGCCGCCGGCCTTCTTCGTTTACGTCGATCAAGGCGAAGAGCTCTACGTGCGGTCCGAGGAAAGTCAGCGCCGGCGTTTTTCGACGCTGCTGGCGGAGGGTCTCAGCGATCCGCGGCTGCGCGCGCTGATGAGCCTGCGCGCGGATTTCTTGGGCGCGTTGCAGAACGATCCGCCCCTTTACGAGGCGCACGAGAAGATCGACGTGCCCCCGCTGCGCGAGACAGAGCTACACGAGGCGGTGAGCCGGCCGGCTGCACTGCTTTCTGCGCGCTTCGAGACCGAAGGGCTGGCCACCGATATCGCGCGGCGGACAGCGGAGGAGTCCGCCAAGGACGCCGGCGCGCTGCCGCTTCTTTCGTATCTCCTCGACGATATGTGGACGGCGATGATCAAGCGCGGCGACGGCGTACTGCGGTTGCCGGCGCAGGCCATGGAACTCGGCGGCGTGCTCGCCGACCGGGCCAACGCTTTTCTGGCGCGCTATCCCAAGGCTGAGGAGACACTCCGGCGCGTGCTGACGCTCAAGCTCGCGACGGTGCGCGAGGACGGCGAGCCGACGCGGCGGCTGGCCCGGCGTTCGGAATTCACGGAAGAGGAATGGCGTCTGGTCAGCGAGCTCGCCGACCATCCGCACCGGTTGTTGGTGACGGCAACGCCGGAGGCTGGAAAAACTTACGCCGAAGTGGCGCATGAAGCGATCTTCCGGCGCTGGGACAAGCTGCGCGAATGGATCTCCGCCGAGCGAGAATTCCTGGTCTGGAAAAGCAAACTCGAAGGCGCGCGGCGTAGCTGGGAGCAATCTCCCGAGAACTCACACAACGACGCGCTGCTGATGGGCCTCGCGCTGGCGCAGGCACAGAGCTGGCTCGCCAGGCGTGCCGAAGACATCCCGGCAGTCGACCGGGAATTCATCGATCACAGCATGCGGCGTGAGGCCCTGGAAAGGCAGCAAAAGGAGGCGCTTCGCCACCGCGTATTCGGGACCGCGATTGCTGCGCTGGTCGCGGTGAGCGCCCTCGCGATATTCTCATTCTTCCAATGGCGCGACGCGGTGAGTCAAAAAATCGAAGCCGTTAAGCAGCAGCAGGTCGCCCAGCAAGAGCGCGATCGCGCGCAACACGCGGTCGCGACGTTTCTGTATCGACTCTTTACAGAATCAGTGGGGGGCGACCGCGCCCTCGCGGATCTGGACGACGCGATCAAGCTCAATCCGGCAGATACGACAAACTATTTTTTGCGCGCAATGCTTTACGGTACAAGGAATGACGCGGACCACGCCATCGCAGACCTCAGCCGCGTCATCGCGATCGATCCCACCGCTGTCGGCGCATATCTCACGCGTGCCTCCCAGTACGCCACCAAGAATGACTACGACCGCGAGATCGCCGATCTCGATCAGGTCATCAAACTCGACCCCGCGTTGCCCGTCGGCTATTTGTCCCGCGCCGCTGCATATGGAGGCAAAAAAGACTTTGATCGCGCCATCGCGGACTACAATCAGGTCTTGAAGAGCGACCCGAAGAGCAGCGTGGCCTACAACGGCCGCGGCTTCGGCTATTACAACAAGAATGACAACGATCGTGCGATCGCCGACTACGATCAGGCAATTCAGATCAATCCAAAATTCGCGCTCGCATTCAATAATCGGGGCAATGTCTATTACGACAAGAAGCAATATGACCGGGCCCTTGCCGACTACTCGCAGGCGATTGCCCTCGATCCCAGCAACGAGAGTAGCTATTACTGGTACAATAATCGCGGAAACGTCTATTACAACACTCGTGACTACGATCGGGCGATCGTTGATTACGGCGAAGCGATCCGGCACAACCCACAATTCGGGCTCGCCTACGCCAACCGGGCCTATGTATTTTTGTTCATGAAGAACGACAACGACCGGGCCATCGCGGATTATTCCCAGGCAATCTCGCTCGATCCAAACAACGCAAGCAACTATTTTTGGTATGATTTTCGGGGCCAAGCCCATTACAACAACGACAATTACAGCGCGGCGATTGCAGACTACAGCGATGCTATACGGTTGAATCCGAAATTTGCGCTCGCCCGCGTCAACCGAAGCGAGGCATACGCAGAAGACCACGACTTCGACCATGCCATCGATGACGCCGGCGAGGCGCTCAAAATCGATCCAAACGATGCCCAAGCCTTTAACGCCCGCTGCTGGGCGCGCGCGGCCGCCAACCGTGATTTGCCGGGTGCGCTGAAGGATTGCGACCAGGCGCTTCACATCACACCGAATTATGCCACTGCACTTGAGAACCGCGGTTTCGCGTATTTGCGCCTCGGCCAATTCGGCAAAGCCATCGCCGATTTCGACACAGCGTCGAAAATCGACCCGCAAAATGCCGACGTGCTCTACGGCCGCGGCGTGGCGAAGGGCAAGAACGGCGACCGCACCGGTTCCAGCACCGACATCGCGGCCGCGAAGGCGATAAACGGCGATGCAGTGTCGGAACTGGCGGGACTGGGCTTCAAATAGTGGCGCTACCCGCCCGGCAAGCTGCCGTTAAAAGAGCAGAATCGCCCGGGCCGTCGCCGCGATTGAGTCGGCGATCGACGACGCCATCGGCATGCCGGGCGCGGTGACGCAGATTCCGGTGACGCCGCAGCGGCTGAAGCAGATTTTGAGTAAGCGAGACGGCCGCGCCTGACGCGGCGGTACTGCCCCTCACGGGCACTTCCGGAATTGCCCGGACCGCAAATTTGGCCTCTTTACCGTGGCAGGAGTTGTGCGCTGCACAAATATACAGCAGGACTTGCTTTATTCAGGTGCATCGTGAGAATAAACAACAAGTAACTTCCGGGGCGATGAAGGTCATGTCAGCTCTACGATCACTTGCCGGCGCCTGCGTACTGCTCATTTTGCTCCCAGCCGCCGGCGCAATCGCCGCCGAACCGGGCAAGGTGGCGGCGCTCGCGGCTGAGCCCGGGAAAGTCGCTCCAGGGCCCGGCAAAGTGTCGTTCTACTTCGCCGCGCACGAAGACGATTGGCAATTGTTTATGAACCCGAACGCCTTCAACGACGTGACGGGTGGCGCACGCAAGACCGTTTTCATTCACGTCACGTCCGGCGATGCCGGGCTGGGAGCCGGTTCGGGCGGCCGCAAACATCCGTTTTATCTGGCGCGCGAAAACGGCGCCCTCCAAGCCATTCGGTTCATGGTGGACGCCGACAAGGTCCCCATCAAGGATTCGGAAGGCCCGGTAAGCTTCGACGGTCACTCCATTTATCGGGTGCGCTACGGCAATGCCGTCAGTTATTTTCTGCGGTTGCCCGACGGGGGATCCGGCACGGGCTTTGAAGGCACCGGCTTCCAGTCGCTCAAGCGATTCGCTAACGGCGATATCGGGGCAATGTTCGCGGTCGACGGCTCGACCAGCTATCAGGGCTGGAAGGACCTCGTCACCACGGTGCAGCACATCGTCAGCTTCGAGCGTGGCCGCTCGCCGCTTGCGCAGATTAATATCGCCGACCTCGACCCCAGCATTAATCCCCGCGATCATGCCGATCACCTCGCGACCGCCACACTGGCGCTCGACGCGGTCAAAGACATGAGCTGCGTGAATCGCGCCTTCTATGTCGACTATGCCAGCGCCAAATTGCCCCCGAACCTGAACGCGCAAGATCGCGATTTGAAGAGTGCGGTATTCGCGGTGACGCTCGACGGCGTCATCGATTTTGACCATCGCACGGCATGGCACCACTACGATGGGTTCTACAGCGGACGACAGTATTTTCGGGTCCAGCAGGCCAGCGGCGACTGCACGCGAGGCCCCGCCGTAGCCGGGCAGCCTTAAAGCGCCAGCCGAGAAGCCATCTCGGAATTGGTCCGGGGGTGGCCCATATTTTCGGAAAATTTATGCGCCGACGCGGCGTGCCGAGCGCCGATATCGTGCGGACATAATTTCAAAAGACAGCCCTCCGGCCGGCTCGATTCGGAATTGAATGTTTTCGGAAAATTTACGCGCAGCGGTGAGCGTCAGGCCGATGCCATCGCGCATATTTGACTTCGCACACCTGGATTTGATTTGCCGCAAGGCGGGGCGTCCGTGCTTCGAACATATTTAACCAACATAGTGCAGGTTCATGCTGGCACGCGTTGTGCAAGTTAGTGCCCGCCCACGTCGCAGCATCGCAGCCATTTATTCCCCGCCCCATGCGCCACGTCGATCTCTCACAGATTTTGCAACCCCGCCGCATCGGGTCGATCGATGCGCTGCGCGGCATCAACCTGTTCTGGTTGTTCGGCGTCAACGGCGCCGCGGCCGCGCTGGCCCAAATGACCAGCGACAAAGGCCCGACTGTCAGCGCTGTCGGCAACTTCGTCGGCAGCCAGTTCGTTCACGTCCCCTGGCAAGGCCTGCATTTTTACGACCTCATTTTCCCGCTGTTCATTTTCGTCACCGGCCTTTCCATCGTGCTTTCGCTGCCCCGTCTGGTCGAACGCGAAGGCGAGACCAAGGCCCATTGGCGGGTGGTGCGCCGGTCGCTGTTGCTCTTCGCGCTGGGCTTGATCGCCTCTGGCGGCATCAGCCAACACTGGCCGGACGTACGGCTGCTCGGTGTGCTGCAGCGCATAGCAATCTGCTACTTCTTCACCTCGGTCCTGTTCCTGAATTTCAATCTGCGCGGCATGATCGCCGCCTTCGTCGCGCTGCTTGTCGGCTACTGGGCCATCATGACGTTCGTCCCCGTCCCTGGCATCGGGGCCGGCTCATTCGCCGCCGACACCAACTTGGCGAATTGGATCGATCGCAATTACCTGCCCGGAAAGCTTTATGACTTCACCCGTGACCCGGAAGGCATGCTGAGCACGTTGCCGGCGATCGGTACCTGTCTGCTCGGCGTCTTCGCCGGACTCTTCATGCGGGACAGTCAGGCTTCTCCGCAGCGCAAGACGTTGTGGCTGGCCGCGGCCGGCAGCGCCTTGCTCGCTGCGGGCTATCTCTGGGCGCTGCAGTTTCCGGTCATCAAGGCGATCTGGACGTCGTCATACGTCCTCGTCACCGGCGGATACAGCGTGCTTCTTTTGGCGATCCTGCATCAGATCGTCGATGTGTGGGGTGCACGGCGCTGGGCCACGGTGTTCACCTGGATCGGCGCGAACGCCATTGCGCTTTATTTCCTCAACGAACTCTTGAGCTACCAGAATGTCGCCGCACGGATCGTCGGCGCCGATATCTCTTCCTGGCTGGATCGCAGTGTGGCGCCCGGAACCGGCGACTTCGTCATCGCTGTTCTGGCGCTCAGCTTTGCCGTGATGCTGGCGCGCTACCTTTACACCCGCAAGATTTTTGTTCGCGTCTGATACCGCGCCCCCTTTGACTTCCACGCGTCATGCCCGCGCTTGCCGCGGACGCGCTCATTTCGGCAAATAGGATTCCGTATAGAGCTTCGACATGTCGACATCGCCCGGAACAAGCTTCATCTCGACAAAAGACTGCTTCAGGATCGAAAGCGACTCCGGATCGAACCGGCAATCCTTGGTGTGCATGCCGATGGTGAGGTCGTATTCCCGCGCCATGACGTTTTCGCTGAAATGGTTCAGCGCGCTTTCGATCTTGACCGTCTCGGCCTTGTGGGCACGCATGTAATCGACGGTCTCGAGCCAGCCGGCGATGAAGGCGCGGATCGCGTCCGGATGGCTGGCGATCAGCTTGTTGGAGGCGAACAGCGCGCCCGAGCCCACATTGCCCTCGAAGGCCGAGACCGGAGCGATCAAGCGGCCTTCCTTGGTTTCCTCGAACGAGAGGAACAGGGCCGTCGTGCTGATCACGGCATCGACCAGATGAGCGCGCAGCCCCGCGCGAATCGGCGCCGGGCCACCGCCGATCGCCACCGTCTTCACGCCGTTCGGTCCCCAGCCGAAATGCCGCGCCAGTTGGTGACCGGACCAGTCGCTGAACGAGCCCGGACTCGAAACGCCAATAGTCTTGCCTTTCAGATCCTCGAGCGTCTTGACCGGAGAATCCCCCGGCACGCCGACGCCGAGAAAAGGCGCCGGCCCGGTGCTCTCGCACACCGCTAGCATCGGCGCGCCCTTACCGACAAAAGCCATTTCGGTACCGGCGCCATCGCCGATATCGATCGCGCCGGCGGTGAGGCCCTGCACCATTTTGCTGCCGCCGCCAAAATCGACGATCTTGAGATCGAGCCCGTGCTTTTTGAAAATGCCGAGCTTGTCGCCGACATTGACGGGGATAATGGCATCCGAGGTCGGATTGGCCTTGCCGACAATCAGCGTCGTTTGCGCGAAAGCCGGAACGGACACCGCCGTGGCGAGAAACGCCGCAACAGCCGCAATGGCGCACACGCCGCTGCGTCGAGTCGAAACCAACATGAAGCTTCCTCCCACGCGCGCTTGATACCGCGCGCTCAATCCAGTCTTATTATACGAGGCGGCCGCAAAATAGCGACCTTCGGGGAGGAAGAATGGCCAATCTGCAACTCAGTCTCGCCATCACCAGCAATCCGCGCACCCGGCCGATCATCGACGGGCGCGTCAAGCCGGACGGCATCGATTTCATCAAGACCGTGCTCGGCCCCGCCGAAATGTTCTGGCGGCAGCTCAGCTTCGCCGAATTCGACGTATCCGAAATATCGATGTCGGAACTGATGATGATCCGCAGCCGGGGCGACGAGCGGTTCATCGGCATCCCTGTCTTCACCACCCGGCGCTTCTATCACACCGCAATGCTGGTGCGTAACAATGCCGGGATCGACGGTCCCGCCGACCTCAAGGGCAGACGGATCGGCGTGCCGGAATATGTGCAGACTGCCGCGCTGTGGACCCGCGGTGTTCTTGAAAACGAGTTCGGCATCGCGCCGCGCGACATGACTTTCTTCATGGAGCGGGTACCCGAGCGCAGCCACGCCGGCGCGATCGGCTTTGCGGCGCCGCCCGGCGTCACCATCAACCAGATTCCGCCGGAAAAGAGCATCGCCTCTATGATGCTGGCAGGCGAGCTGGATGCCTACATGGCGTATTTTCGCAAACATGGCGTCGACATGATCGATCGAAGCTACGTCGATCTTGAGGCTAATCCCGATATCAAGCCGCTGTTTGCCGACCCGGCCGCGGAGGCCGCCCGCTACTACAAGAAGACCGGCATCTATCCGATCAATCACGGCATGGCGATCAAGCGCGCGGTGTTCGAGCGCGAGCCCTGGGTGGTGCTTAATATCATCAAGGCGTTCATTGCGGCGAACGACATCGCCGAGACCGAGCGCTCAGAGCACGCCGCGTATCATTTCGAGACCGGGCTCGTGCCCGCGGACTATCGCATGGCGTTGGCGACGCGGCTGATCACCCACGGCCTCAAGGCTAACCGCACGGTGCTCGAAACCGCGGCAAAATTCTCCAATCAACAGGGCCTGACGCCACGCGTCATGCCGATGGAGGAGCTGTTCGCGCCGAACGCGTTGGAATCGTAATATCGAAAAGCCGCTCAAGATTGAAAAGGGGGGTCCCATGAAACTGCTCGTAAAATTTGCCGCCACTGCACTCGTCATCGTATCGGCCAGCGCTCTCGCGCTCGCGCAAACACCCGCGACTGGATTCAGCAAGCGCAACGACAATTTCAGCGCTTGGACCAAGGGCCGGTTCTCCGAAATGGTGACCGTCACCAATCCGGCGAGGTTCATCGCTGTTGCCGGAATTGGCGCTGAATCCGAGGTGGACGGCCACACCATGTATCCCGGCGACATGCTGAACCAATGCCGCTACGCGTTTACGAAGATCAAGAAAGCGCTTGCCACCCAAGGCGCGACGCTTGCCGACGTGACGCGGATGATCACCTTCGTCACCGACATGGGCGGCGGCACGCGCGAAAGCGCCAAGCCCTATCAGGACTATGTGACCTGCCGCCGCGAGGCATTCGGCACCGGCCCGGTGCCGGCCAGCACCATCGTCCAGATCAACCGCCTCGCAGCCCCCGACATGATGATCGAGATCAACGTGGACGCAGTGCTCGCCAAATAACTTCGCGGCGCTGGCGGTCTCAGTCGCCAAGCTGCGCAATGCCGGGCATGACGTAAGCCGCCACGTCGGACGAGCCGCGGAAATCGCCGAGCTGTCTGGCGGCGGAGACCAGCGCGCTCATCTTGCTCCTGGAGATCACTCCGGTCGGCTCGAAAAATGGCCGGCTTCTCAAGAAATCGTAAGTCTTGCCGATGACGTCGGGGCTGAGTTTGCTGGCCTCGACCATGATGTCGATCGATTCCTGCCGGTTCTTCGGATCGAGGAACCACTGGACGCTCTTGTTATGCGCGTCCAGAAATCGCCGCAGCACATCTGAATTTTTCGATGCCCAATTCGTGTTCACGGCCGCCCCGGTGAACGGCAGATCCTTGGCGTAGTCGGCGACCAATCCGAGATTGTTGTAACCCTTTTCCTCGGCGCTGAAGCTGAACGGCGGCAGCAAAATCGTCGCATCGATCGCGCCGGACATCAGCGCATTGAAGCGCGCGCCGGTCGCGCCCGCATAGACGTAATCGACTGAGTGCGGATCGACATGGTGCGGCACCAGCATGCGTTCGACGTAAATCCTGGTGATCCCCGTGGGCGCGTCGATCATGATGGTTTTGCCGCGCAGATCCTCCAGTTTCTTGTCCTGCGCTTTGGCCTCGATCGCGTAGGGCGGAAGCTGGATTTCCAGGCGCACAAGACTGATCGGCGCGCCCTTGCTGATGGCGTAGAGCGGCTCGATGAGCGCCGCCGATACGGTGGCGTCGATCGAACCTGCGGCGAGTTGCTGCAGCACGGCGCCGCTCGATTGCGTATGGATCAGATCCAGCTTCAGATGCTCGGCCGCGTAGTAGCCCTTTTTCAAGCCGATCAGCAGCGGCCAATGCGTCATGCTGATGGCGCCAACGAGCCCGATCTGGATCGTGTCATCGGCGCGTGCGGCCGGCGACAGTAACAGCACCAATGCCGTCAGAGCCGACCGTGCGATGTTCGCATGACGCATTGTTGTCCCCTCCCGAAAATGCCAAGCCGATGTTCTTTGGCTCGTGGCCGGTCCTGCAAGGCGCACCGGAATCTCCAGCGGTCCGTCGATCAGCCTAGGCGTTCTTCCACCAAATGGGAAGCAATCGCTTGTTGACTGAATGCGTCTTTACCGAAACTCTTGGCCTCACCTATGGAGGCGGCTCAACGATGCGACGCTTGATTGCTGGAACGTGCGTCGCAATGTATTTTTCAGCCCAGGATTTGGTTGCCCATAAGAAATCGATGTTTTGATTATAGATCCACGTTGTGGTTTGCGTGAGGACGATGCCGCGGGTGTTGCGCGCAAGCTCGGCAGCGGTGGCGATATCGCGCGCAGACGTAGCGAGCGGCGTGCCGCGGAATTCCGTCACCGAAACCTTGTCGTTGTAGCTGCCGGCGAGGAACACGGCGCTGGCGCAGAGGCCGAACAAGCAGGCGGCGACGACGCTCCATCCGATCGCAGGGGTGATGCGATCCTTAAACCGTCCCCAAAGGGCAACAAAGACAATCGGCAGCATCACCAGCGGCGGAGCGAAATAGCGCGGGAAACCGTCGCCCGTCCAGCCGCTGATCGCATAGCCGATCGCAATGCCCGTCGCGCCCAGATAAGCGAGCAGCAGCCCCGGCGCTTGGCGTAAAACCGGGCGCAGCACGATCGCCAGAAACGCGCCGTCGGCGAGGATGAGCGCCACGACCGGCAAGGTGAGCGGCCATTGCGCCCTCTCCAGCGCCCACAGATGGCCGCCGGTTTGCGCGTAGAAATTGGCCATGACCGCAAAGCCCTGCCGATAGTCCGCGGGCGAAGTCGCGTAGGAGAGCGCCATAGCCAGAGCGAGGCCAATGAAAAAGGCGGCGAACGCGATGCCCATTAGCCGCCGCGCCGATGTCAGCCACAATGAGAGGAACGTAGCGCCAAGCGTGGCGGCGGCGAACGCGAGCGCCCACTCATGCTTACCGAGTCCGGCCAGAACCCCTGCGGAGAGGAAGTACCAGCGCGCCGACCGGCGCTCGATGTCACCAAGCGCCAATAAGGTCGTGGCAGCCCCCAGCAGCAAGACGCCGACGCTGCCATCCACCTGCGGTTCGATCGAAGCGCCTACCGCCAGAGGCGACGTCAGCGACCAAAGGGTCACGCCGAGCGGTGCGATCGTGATGGCGGCGGACGGGTATTTGCCAGCCGACGTTGCGGCCCTGATAGTTAGCGCGATGAGGCCGGCGCTGCCCAAAAGAAAGATGATGGCAAAAGGCAGTCGTGCCGCGATGGTCAGCTGTTCGGGTGGCAGGCGTCCCAGGGCGTGATGAGGGGCGAACAGCCGGCCGACCCGTTCCAGGACGATGTAAGGCATCACGGTGCGATGGAACGATGAAAAGATCAGTTTGCCGTCGATGGAGCCAGCGATCTCGCGTGGTAGATGATCGGGGCCGAGCTCGGATGTCGGTGGGTCGTTGAGTACAAGCGCGGCAAATTCACCTTCCTCGCCTGCCAAAATATCGGTCATGAAAGGCAGCCGCGCCGCCATAATGAGAACCAGCAACACCGCGGTCAAAAATACTTTGAACAAATACGGTCGATTGGAGACGCCCCCCATCGGGACTCCTTGAAATGCCCGCGCTCTCACTTCGCCGACGGAGAGGGCTGACCGGACAGATAGGTGCTGAGATATTTGGTGATGGCGGCGGCGTCCTCGGGAAACAATTGCGCGCCGAATGCGACCATCAGCATTACGGTCTTGTGCCACTCGGCCGGACTTTGCCGCATGTTGGCGAATCGGGCCGCCGGATGACAGGCGCCGGCGCAATAAGCGATGACTTCGCTTTTGCCGTCGCCGTCGGGCAGTTTAGCGGCAGCCGGATCGACGCGGCGCTGCGCCTGCGCGGGCGGCATTACCGCGTTCGCCAGCCAGGCGCCTAGCATGGCGGCAGCGAAAAAGGACTTTGTCATGTTAATGCTCGCGTCCGTCCAGAGCGGGAGGAGGTTAAGTCGGTTGCGCAAGGATCATCGTCATTGCGAGGAGCGATAGCGACGAAGCAATCCAGCACGGCGGCTCAGCCGTCACAAGCCGCCCTGGATTGCTTCGCTCCGCTCGCAATGACGATCGACCTAAAATCATCTCGCCTAAACCTGTTTGGTACGCCGTTCGGCGATCGAGTATTTCGGATACCAAGTCGAATCCGCCAAGAGGCCGACGCGCTCGGCGACGACATCGATCACGAACGGCCGGCCGTCTTTCAGTTCCTTGATGCCGCGCGCCAGCGCCGGTGCGATCTCGCCGGGCCGCGTCACGGTGGCGCCGTTGACGTCGAAGGCCTTCGCGGCGGTTTCGAAGCTCACATCCGGATTGCCGAGATAACTGCCCATGTCGAGCTTGGACTCGCGCAGCCGCGGCGCGATGGCGCTCACCCGCATGCGGGTGTCGTTGAAGCTCCGATTATTGAACACGACGTAGAGCACCGGCGCTTCGAAGCGGCGCGCCGCCCACAGCGCTTCGATCTGGCCCATCAGAAAGGCGCCGTCGCCGACCAGGCACACCGTCTGCCGGTCGGGCTTCGCCATCTTGATGCCGATGGCGGCGCCGACCGACCAGCCGAGCCCGGAGCCGAGCGAGCGGCCGTACAATTCCTTCTTGCCGCGGCCGAATGTGAGCCACGGCAGCACGCGCGGCATCGCCGAATTGAATTCGTGCGTGATGATGGCGTCGGGCTCAAGCTGGCGCTGCGCTTCCCGCGCGACGTGTTCCCAGGCGATCGGAATCTGGTCTTTGCGCTCCTCCGCCATGGCTTGCCTGGTCTGCCAGACCTTGCGGTTGAACTCGGCCATGGCGTCGATACGGTTCTTGGACTTCGCTTTCGCGTCGGCGCTCATGCCGGACCGCACCGCCTCAAGCAGCGCCGCCGCGGTCTCTTTTACGTTGGCGACGATCGGCACCGTGTCGGCGGTCCAGCGGGCCACATCATTGCCGACGCTGCGCGCCTCTATGATCTTCCAGTACGGCGACACCACCGGCGCGGCGCCTTCCTGATAGAGCATCGGACTGCCCATGTTGATCAGAACGTCGGCGCCCTCCAGCGAGCGAAACGGCGTGAACGCGCGGTCGCTCTGCCCGACATAGAGCGGGTGATCGGTCGGGAAATCGGTGAACGGGCTGAGGCCCTGCACCACCTGCGTGCCGAGCGCTTCGGCAAGCTGCAGCACCTCGTCGTAAGCGTCGTCGCGATGCACGTCGAGACCGACCAGCATGATGGGCTTGCGCGCTTCGATAAGGATGCGCGCGGCGTGCTCGATGAGATGCGGATCGGGTTTGGTGCGGATCGGCACTGTGAACAGCTCGCGCGGATAAATTTCGGCTTTGCCTCTTGCGTCGGCAACATTGGTCGGAATGGACAGAAATGTCGCGCCGCCCGGCGGCGTCGTGGAAATCCGCATGGCGTTGCGTAAGAGTTCGGGCACGCGGCTGGCCAGCGGCACCTCGAAACTCCAGCGCGTGAATTCCTTCGTCATGCCGACGAGGTCGTCGATCTCCTCGAAATTTTCGCGCCCGGTACCCTCGGTCGATTTCGAGAACGACGACACCACCAGCGGATCGCCGTCGCGCTTGGCGTTGAACATGTTGAGCATCTGGTTCGCCGTGCCGACGGTGCCGTGGACATTGACGAAGGTCGGCTCATTACTTGCGAGCGCATAACCCGACGCCATGGCGGTGACGATGCCCTCCTCGGGGCCGAGGATCAGATGAATGTCGTTATCGCCCACCATTGCATCGAGCATGGGCGCCGACGACGTGCCGTTGCCATAAAACACGTGCTTGACGCCGGCGGCCTTGAGCTGCTGGACCAGAAGAAAGGCGCCGGTGCCTTCGGCGACCTGCACATTGGCGGGCGCGGCGTGCGCGCCGACCATCGGCGCCAAAGTGGCGAGCACCGACTCGGCCGCCGCGGCCGTGAAGCCAGCCGCCGTCATGCCCTTGAGGAAGCCGCGCCGGCCGACACGCCCGGCAATGAAGCCCGCAACCAGATCCCGCATGGCGACCTCCCGCGCGAACCGCGCTGACGCGATTTCTTATGGGAGTACCCTAGCGCGCCGGGAGCGTGGGCTCTAGCGGCCTGCGATTGCGCGCACCGCGTCGCCGGCTACCGTTCTGTAGGGTGAGTTAGACGCGAAGCAGCGAAACCCACCATCTGGAGTGTCGGAAAACTCATCACGTAGCCCGACTTGAGCGCAGCGAAAGCCGGGACCGGTCGTTTAGAAATCAAACTTGGGCGATTTTGCTGCCGAACTGACCTTTGCCCACAAACCGTGAGCGAGCTTATGCCGAGCCAATAGGATCAGCCAATATAAGCGCTGGCCCTGATCTCCGCGAATCAATTCCCAATGCTTTGCTTGTGGGAGCCCAAGCGCCGTTACTTGGTCAGACCAATATTTGAGGATCGCAGCGCGAAAAGCCTCCTTGTTCGTGTCATTGCTTACTTTGGTCCGCCAATTTGGGGCGAACTTGTCGAATTGGTCATAGTCCTTTTCGGCATAGCGGGCTGCGTTGCGTTGCGTTGCAAATCGGAAACGCTGACATGGGCTATCACGTCTATATTCTTGAGCTTCGCAAGTTGCTCGAAAAGGTCGAACGACAACGCGGCCAAATTGTACGGGTCCAGAAAAGCGAGGTGTAGCCCGTTTCGGTTCAGACTTCGGATAATCTCCGGCAGCGCGTCGCCTGCAGGTCCTGGAACGGGAACAACGGGCGCATCCGATGCCCTCAAGCGTTTTGTTGCTACGGCGAGCAGCTCTTCGTCGCCGTCGGAGATGTTGACCGAGGTAAATCGTCCCGGCGATTGAAGGGCCCGCTTGAACGCAGCGACCGGACTGCCGTCAATGAACGTAGTTGTGCCGCGGATCAGGGAGCGGCCCGAACCGCAAAACGGATCAATATAAGCAGCGCCTGTACCGAAAAACTTCTTGCGAGCCCCGCCGGATGCGTAAACGTAATCGGTAACAAGCTTGAGCTTTTCGACGGCCCAGGAGCCAACTTTCTCGACAAGCAGCCCGTCATCACCCTGCGTATATTGCTCGAGGTCCCTCTGAGGCATCTTCAGCGCCCCTCCCTAGCGCGACAGTCGTGGCTTCCATTCGCGACGTGCAATTGGGAAACTCACGCCACAATTCGCCATCCAGCTTGCCGCCGCCCTTGCCATTCTCAGGCGGATCGATCTTGACGGCTTGTTGCTCGGTAAGCCCGTCCTCGATTACGAACGGATTATTCTTGTAGGTACCCCACTGCTTTAGGAATGGTGCGGCTCCGACACGGCGGCATTCAGTAATTGCGTCCCGCGCCCATTGCGGATCAGTTGGGCGAATGAGGTCCGAGCGCACGCCACTCTCTCCGCCGATGATGACCCAGCCGGGAAAGCGACCGTCAATGTCGAGGCGCCCAAGCGGACCGATGGCGGGTTCGTAACTCACGAAATGAACTGCAGCCGGCACTTTGAGAAGAAATGACGCTCGCTGCTTGTAAGCGCCCGCGTCCTCCGTCGTTGTCCCCAGCCAAACATTCGGATACCCGTCGCCCCAATCATAAGGCAGCATCTTGCGGATATTTTGAGGCCTCTTGGTTAAGAGTTGCCAATCCAACTGATCGCATTCACGGATGAGATTGAACAAATCAGCACGCCACGCAGGGTCCACTTGGTTATCAAACACATCGGCCAAGGACGCACAGAACACGCGTTGCTGCCGTCCATGCTCGATCTGAAACAATCGCGCTCGGCTGTTCCAAGATAATGGGTTACGCCAGTACGCTTCCGTCGTGCGGCGGCGCGTATAATTGCCCCACTTGACCTGACCACTTCGCTTCGCCCATTTCTCTGCGTAACAAAAATCGCACGCTGAGGGTGCGCCCCTCGCGCGAGCGACTTTGGTGCAGCCGACCCACGGGTTGAAGGTCGAATCGGTCCACTCAATCTTCGATCGGCTACCCATGCTTACACCCTTCCCGGGGAGCTAATCGCTCCTTGATCAGAAGATTAGCCGCCATTCTATTAAAGGAACGAAAAGAGAACAATAAGTTTTTTGACGCCAATGGGTCCTCGAAGCGCCTCCGGTGACGCGGCAGGCCCCCTAAGCCATTTCTGGCTGCAGCGTAGCGTGATCGCGCTAGCGCCTTCATCGGACCCGGACACTCGGTAGCAAGTAGCCACATGAGGATTGCGGTGACAGGACGGGATTGCGGTGGGGATTGCGGTGACAGGGGGATTGCGGTGATTGCGGTGCGGTGATTGCGGTGACAGTGCATTCAATTCCCGCGCTCCGCCTACCCTGCGAACTCATTCCCGTCACCCTGAGAGCTTGTGAAGCTTTTCGGGTATTGGCGATTTTGTCATGGGCCAAGGCCTTTGTGGTGATGAGCATGCGGCGCTGGCGAGGGTGTGGGC